>SUYL01000029.1 GCA_015060445.1 Bacteroidales bacterium | reverse complement strand
GCACCGATGACAATCACGTCGTAGGTAAATTCCATACTAATACAATTCTATTTTGGTGGCAAAGTTAGGGATAAAAGTTGAATGGAGCAATCAGTTGCGCTTTTTTTGACGTATTCCTCCCTTTCTTCCCTTTTATTCATTTTTTAGAAAGGGAAATTAAGCATGACAATTTGTTGGATTTTGCCCTGTTTGGCGGGTCGTTTCTTTGATGTCTCTTTCAAAATGCTCTTCGCGATGATGGGTTTTTCTAATTTCTTATAGTTCTTCCTTTCTTTTTGTCATTTTGCTAATAGTGAATCTCTGCGATTTTTGCAACCTATCGATTCCCTGCCCGTAAAAATGGGCGGGATTTTGCGTTTGATTGAGGTGAGGGCTTGTTCTTTTTATAAGAATGGTGATACTTCTATGTTGATTGGTATTGTTCGTACCTCCTCCATGCTTCGTTCATGTTTTCAATTTGCATGTCGGGAGTGAAAGTTGTTGCTTCGAGTTTTTTTCCGAACGGTTTCCAATTTCCGCAGATGATACCGTCGTGTGCTATTACCGGATGAAAGATACCGTTGTTGCTATGTGCTCGATGACTATGTTCGGCAGGAAGCACAATGTCGCGGCTTTTGTAAGCGATAAGGTATTCGTCGTATGAGGGCATAAGGAGGGTTTGTCCCTTGCGGAAGCCCCGTGTACGGCATGAATCATGTACATAGAACTTTTCGTCTTGCCATGATTCGCTTTGCAATTCGTTGCTAATAAGGGCCTCTATGCTTTTGCGACAATCGCCTGTATTCATACCTGACCACCAGGCAAAATCTTTTAACGTGGCAGGGGAGTGGCTTTGGAAATATTTCCGCGTCAGCATGAGCAGAGCATCTTCGTTGGTAGTGTTTGGATGTGGAGAAACTTTTTGCGAAGCAAGGCTGTATGTGGCCTTTGTCGGCAGAAGATCTCCACTACACAGAAGTCCATTCAGTTCGGCCATACGAATGTGGTAAGACAGGCGGTGATCGTCCATCGTGATGCCTTTGTGGCTTAATGCTTCAACAAAGTCTTCTTTGGTTACGCTTCCATTTTCCTCTGCCGTCCGGCAAAGGATGTCGCTGATAGTGACAAACTCTTTTGGGGGGATGTCGATACCGTTGGAGTGCATCCACCCTTTTATGACAGAAATGCTCTTGGGAGCGCACAATTGCAGCATCCAGGCATAATCTTCGTCCGCGACAAGTTGCCATGTGCCACGAAGCAGATGCAAGCGGATAATCCGTCCTTCATTATAAGCCTTTGTAAATGCTTGCGAAGACGGCTTCTGTGTACGCATAGCCACTGCCCAACGCATCAGGCGGTATTCCTGTGCCTGTATCGCTCCCATGTGCGACACCACGTCGGCCGGGTCGGAAAACACGGGCGACGCTAATTGTTGGTTAAGCAGACGTATGGCGATAGGGTTCATGCTGTATCTTTCTTGAAAATCGGAAATATGACTTCGCAAAATTACACAAAAACGCTGGAATAATCAACCGAAATCGGAATAATAGATGAAATCATTGGAACGCAAAAACGAGAATTTGTGGGACGAAATCGCAATCCGAGACAGACCATCGAGCAACTGCAATCCAATATCAAGCAAATGGAGGTAGAACACCAAAAGCAGATACAGGAGGTCAAGCAATCATACGAAGCGGAACATCGTAAACAATCGGAGTATATCGACAAGATTCTGCGTTACTTCCCGTATGTGGAGAAGCTGATGCCTATGATTAAGTACCTCAGCGAGAAAATGGGATTCAACGACAATCTTATCAAAGCATTGTGCTCTTTCAAGGAAATCCCCGTCAAAGGTAAACTCCATTCAACGATGTTTAACCAATCATTTTCAGCCGATGGTGCGGTCTGCTCCCTCAAAGAAGATAAAGAGGGAAGATTTGACCTTAGAATCGATGGCGTATCACATCACTCTTGGTTCAGACGCAAGAAAGATGAGTTTATGGAAGCATTAGGGTTGCCGACAAGCAGAAGAAGCCAAAATCGAGGAATGAAGCTATAAAACGCAACCTTTAGCCGTAATAATTTGCCCATAGTGTGCTTATTATTACGGCTTTTTTGTAATTTTGCAGTTGGATTGAGGCAACTCCATCCAAAGACATATGAGAAAAAGAAGAAGCGTTATGCTTATCTCGAAGTCGGGAACGTAGGAAATTCAAGACTATTCAGAGAGAAAAAGCGTAATGGTTTCTCACGCTATAGCGTGGGCTGCTATTACCATACCCTCTGAATTAAGGTTATTCCTACGACCTCCGACTTAGAAGATGGCATTGCAGTGCCACGCTTCTTGTAATAAACTAACCTTGTAGGCACACCAAGGAACAAAAAAGAAAGATAATGAGCAAGTTAGCAAAAATTTTAGTTACAGTAGGAGTTGTATTTTTATTTTTTATCATTACAATTCCAATAACTGCGGGTATTAAAAGTTCAGGGAGTTCGCCTACTTTTATCAATTTGATTCTCCTTATGGGGTTAATAGGAGGTATAAAAGCGATTTGGAAAAGCGAGAAAAAAGATGATAATGATAACGATACCCCTGTCTTGCAAAAGTAAGCGATATGTTTAAAGACTATTATAAAATACTTGACATTCATAGACACGCTACTGCACAAGAAATCAAATCAGCATATCGTGCAATGTCTATGAAATGGCATCCAGACAAAAATCCAGGAACTGATGTGACAAATATCATGCAAGATATAAATGAGGCGTATGCAATATTGAAAGATACGAATAAACGAGAAAGATATAATCAAGAATATGATATCTTTTACGCACAATTATCCTTTAATTCTCATAAGGTATCAGACAACGATTTTTCAAAAGAGTACGAATATGACTATGATATAAAAGATGATATTCTAAAAGACGATATCGCAGATGCAAGAAAATATGCCAAAGAACTTGTAGATGAATTTTTAAAATCATTTAAAGAGGCTTCTAAGGCCGCTGTAAAAGGAGCTGCGGAAAAATCACTACAATATGCTGTTTCTTGGATAATTGCAGGATTTGTATTGGCTATATTGGGAAGTATTATTAGAAGTTGTAATTCTTAAAGATTAAAAAATGAAGCAGAAAATTTTGTATATAATAATGATTGTTATTACTTTGTTTGCTTGTAAAAATAAAGCTTATGATATGATAGAATATAAAAACTCGGAAACATCTCTATGTTTTAATGTTCCGTCATATATGCACAAATCAAAAGAAGATAATTCTTCTATGTTATTTGAGGGTAATGGAAAGTTTGTAAACTTTATGTGGAACAAATCTGAAAATGGTTGGGATATTGATAAGTTTTCTCAGAAGATGACAAAAGATAGTGAGGGCTTGACATTAGTTGAAAAGAATGATACATTAATAGTTTATGAAATACACAAAGGTGTAGTAACAATGCCTGCATTGATATTTAGCTTACAAGAAAGGAACGGATATTCTATATTAGTAACTACAATGGGGATTAGTAGAACAAACCATCAAACGATTACCAGTTCAATAAAATGATTTTTATGAGGAATATTTTATTTTCATTGTGCTTATTATTTTCTTCTGCAAATAGTTTTGCGCAGTATAATAATGTTTGTGATGTTGCATATACTGATTTTAATAATTTAATAGAAGCTTTTTTACAACTTCCCACTGAGCAAATACGAAATGAAGAAATATACAACCGTTTAGACGAACTCCAGAATATCATCAATGAAATTCATGTTTCTAAAGAAGAACGATATAAATTAAATTCCTTACAAGCGGACATTAGTGCTGTTAAAGAATTTATGTCTCCTATTTCGAATAAATATAATGCTCATCTTTCAAACAACAACATAAACAGATTACAAACAATCTTTGGGGAAAATTTTACAAAAGCAAAACTAAATGTAAAATGTCCAAGTGATGAGGTCGAGTTTATAGAGGTTAAAGTGGGTAGCTTGATTATCTGCTATTTTCATTGTATATCAAAAATAGCAGATAATGGTCTACGTATAAAATTTCATGCAGTGTCAGGTAATACTACCAGTAGTGGAGAATATGGGGCGATGAAGAATGAGTATACTCCAATAATACATAATGCAGGACAGAAATATGTAAAAGTTTCTTCTGCAACAATAGTAGAAAGATTTTAATAACCACAGCCGGTTTTAAGTTGTTCACAAATCATAGTAGGCATAATAACCATAGCTTACACTATTCGAGTAGATAAGAATCTGGTGATATAAAAGAGCCTGTCTCAAATTGTTAGGACGGGCTCTTCCTGTCAAAGATAAGCTATTTGCCACCGTCTGTTGAGCTAATCTCTCTAAAAATGCCTTTATTAACACATTCTGTAGCATCTGTATCATAATACACAATTCCATTAGGAAGAATCTCTTTTATAAAAGGACAATAATATGTCCCCTTTGCTAAATTAACTCTCGATTGTTTATTAGCACAATCAATACACATTTTAAAACTATTATCATTCATAATAATATGATTTATATAATTATTAACAATATCACCATGCTATTATCCTGTATACCAAGATAGTATAAATAAATGATATTACAATTTTTTTTGGGTACTTTTTTGTAATATTTCAAATCTCAAAAGATTTGTTTATAGACTAACCTTGCTGGATTTGTAGAAAGAAAAAGAGACAACATCCGTATTATCCACATTTCTTTTTGTACCTTTGTTGGCAAATAATAAGCATATGAGCGATTTACAGACATACGCCAAGGCGGTACGGGTTATTAAGGAAGCGATATTGCGTAGTCAGTATCGTGCAGCATCTTCTGCTAATAAGGAACAATTGTCATTGTATTATGGTATAGGTTGTTATGTTTCTAAAAATTCTCGTGAGGGCTTCTGGGGCAAAGGTGCAATTGAGTCCATTAGCCAGCAACTGCAAAAGGAGTTACCCGGGCTTCGTGGTTTCTCGGCATCGAACATAAAGAATATGCGTTCATTCTACGAAGAGTGGTCGCCTGTTATAAATCGCCAGCCGATGGCTGACGAAAATAAAACGCTAACTGCGGTTAGCGATTCGGACCTTAACGAGCAAATGTTGCTTATTGAAATTCGCCAGCCGATGGCTGACGAATTTAATTGGGCGGACTTTGTTGCCATCGGTTTTAGCCATCATATTGAGATTATAACAAAAGCAAAATCATTAGAAGCCCGCTTGTTCTATATCCACGAATCAGCCACACGTTTTTGGAATAAATACGTTTTGCGAGATTATCTCAAGGCTGATTTGTACAACCACCGAGGAACGCTCCCCAATAATTTCACCGCTACAATGCCGAGTACAAAGCAGGCATTAAAGGCAGTAAACGCATTCAAGGATGAATACTTGTTGGATTTTATCAATGTAGAAGAACTTGATACACAAGATGAAGACTTGAACGAACGTGTGCTCGAAAAGTCCATTGTGGATAACATCAAAAGGTTTATCCTGACCTTCGGACAAGATTTTATTTTCGTAGGCAACCAATACAGATTGGAGGTTTCGGGAGAGGAAATGTTTGTTGATTTGCTTTTCTTCAATCGAGAACTAAACTCACTTGTTGCCGTCGAGCTAAAATCAGGGAAATTCCGTTCTTCATACTTGGGACAATTGAGTACATATCTGTCGGCTCTTGACACATATGTAAGGAAACCGCACGAAAACCCTGCAATTGGCATCCTGTTATGTCGCGATATGAATCAGTCGTTCGTTGAGTTTGCTATTCGAGACTATGACAAGCCTATGGGCGTTGCAACTTATAGGGCAACGAAAGATATGCCCGAGCGATTGCGCAATGCACTACCCGATATTGAAGAATTAAAGAAACTACTATAAATAAGAACGCAGACAAAAGAAAATAATCATCATTCGTTTTTGTCTGCGTTTCTTTTATTACCTTTGTGCCGTCAGAGTTATCACATTGAAGCATAACAATGAAGAACTCAGAAATACGAACGGTTGCTATCTCGTTACCCAATTTTCAAGCAATCCGGCCAACCGATTTATTCTAAACGAGTTATCTTTTCTTACAAAAGTTACACAAATATTTTGTTTATGTTGGCATTTGAAATTCAACTATTGACTAATTTAAGTTGAGATATTCATTGACTAGTGTATTATTTATTTTCACTTGTTTTTGAAAGACAATGTGTATAAACAAAATAATGATTATCTTTGCACAAAGAAAAGAGTTATTTGAAAAGCATGAGGAATATAGTGTAACAAAACAAGTTAGCAATTTCTTATCCATTGCCCATTCTCATGCAAGTTCTTCTTAATGGTTTGATACTCAAAGAATATTAATCAAACTTCATCAAATATACAAAAAATCTTTAAAAAGAAAATCCTAACCGCGGGGCGTTTTTTATAACTCGGTCCCCGACTTACCGGTAAGTCGGGGACCGAGTTATACCTAAAAAAGCAGGGAACGGTAACCCGTTCCCTGCTCAACTGCTTATTTTTCAAGCCTTTTACTTATCTTTCAAGATTACGTCGTGTGCACCGCCCTCTACAATTGAGGTTGATGAAACAAGGGTAATTTTGGCGTTTTTCTGGAAGTCTGGAATGGTAATGGAACCACAACTGCACATTGTTGAAATTATCTTGCCCAATGTAACCTCCAGATTGTCCTTCATCTTGCCTGCATATGGTACATAACTGTCCACACCTTCCTCAAATTTCATTGCGCCGCCTTTGCCGCCCATATCATAACGCTGCCAGTTGCGTGCACGGCTTGAGCCCTCTCCCCAATACTCTTTCACATAATTGCCGTTGATATAAAGTTTCTTTGTAGGAGACTCGTCAAAACGGGCAAAATAGCGTCCCATCATAAGGAAGTCCGCCCCCATTGCAAGTGCCAATGACATGTGGTAATCATGTACAAGGCCACCGTCGCTACAGATTGGAACGTATATGCCGGTCTTCTCAAAATACTCGTCACGTGCGGCAGCAACATCAAGAATTGCAGTTGCCTGTCCGCGGCCTATACCTTTCTGCTCCCTGGTGATACAGATAGAACCGCCACCAATACCAACTTTAATGAAATCTGCTCCTGCCTCAACAAGGTAGTCAAAGCCCTCCTTGTCAACTACATTACCTGCACCTATAAGTACCTTTCCATTGTATTTCTCCTTAACCCATGCAATTGTCTCCTGCTGCCACTCCGAGAAACCGTCTGAAGAGTCTATACAAACTACATCTACACCAGCCTCAACAAGGGCCGGAACACGCTCTTTGTAATCACGGCTGTTGATGCCGGCACCTACAAGAAGTTCCTTGGTCTTGGGATCAAGCAACTCATTAGGGTTCTCCCTGTGCGACTCATAGTCTTTTCTGAAAACGAAATATACCAGATGCTGGTCCTCGTCAATAATTGGAAGGGCATTCAACTTGTGGTCCCAAATCAACTGGTTTGCCTCTGAAAGGGTAATACCCAACTTCCCGACAGTAAGTTTCTCAAAAGGTGTCATGAAATTCTTTACCTGAGACTCTCTGCCATCGTGGTCTATCCTGTAATCCCTGCTGGTAAGCATACCCAAAAGTTTGCCGTTAGGGGTACCGTCATCTGTAACACCCATAGTGGTATGTCCTGTAGCCTCAATTATAGCCTCAACATCTGCAAGGGTTGCATCTGGGTGCACATTTGAATCACTTGGTACAAACCCTGCCTTGAACTTCTTTACCTTGCGTACCATCTCAGCCTGGCTTTCAATGGATTGCGAGCCAAAGATGAAAGAAAGGCCACCGTTACGTGCCAACTCAATTGCAAGGCCGTGGTCAGACACAGACTGCATGATTGCAGAAACAAACGGGATATTGAGTGAAATTGCAGGTTCCTCACCTTTCCTGAATTTTACCAAAGGGGTTTTCAATGAAACATTCTGTGGTGTGCACTCTTTTGTTGTAAGTCCAGGTATCAAAAGATACTCTCCAAAGGTACGGGAAACCTTCTCTATAATTTGAGCCATATAATCCTCCAATTTTTTAAAAGTTCTGCAAATGTACTACTTTCTAAAATTTAGTACAACAAAAAATAATCATATCTTTGTACACTATTAATGACAAATGCAAAAATTTACAGAAAATGATACTTGATTCCCTTAAAAGTTTTGAAAAATACCAGACCCTTCAGGAGGGTTTTGACAAAGTTTACCAGTTCATAAAGAAAAATGACCTTTACTCCCTTGAGCCGGGCCAGTATGATATAGACGGCAAAAAGGTGTATTGCACAATTTCCGAAGGTGAACTCAGGGATGTGGAGGATGCCAAACTGGAGATACATGACTCGTACATAGATATCCATGTGCTGCTTGAGGGTTCTGAGACTATCGGGATTAAAGACAGGAGCAAATGCAATACCGACAACACCAAATATCAGGAGGCAGATGACATTGCATTCCTTGAGGATGAGCCGGAGAACTATGTTGTTATGGGTACAGGCAACATTGCAGTAATTTTCCCTGCAGATGCCCATGCGCCGCTTCTTGGTACAGGAAATTTCAAGAAAGCGGTATTTAAGGTACATGTAGGAAGCAACAGATCCAGATTGAACTAAAGTGGAAAGAAGGTACAACTCCTTTGTAGGATACTTCAAGCAGAAATACGGGTGCCGCCTGCAGAAAATAGTGGTGGATGCAGGATTTACATGTCCCAACAGAGACGGCCGGGTGGGATTTGGAGGATGCACATACTGCAACAATGATGCATTTCATCCAAATTATTCCACTCCCGACAAACCTATACTGCAGCAACTGGAAGAGGGAATTGAATTTCATCAGAACAGATACCGCAAAGCAGAGGAGTACATTGCTTATTTCCAGTCATATTCAAATACATACGCACCTCTGGAGCACCTGAAGGAACTATACTCCCAGGCACTTGCCCATCCGAAGGTAAGGGGCATTGCCATTGGCACCAGGCCCGACTGCATAGATGATGAAAAACTGGACTGGCTGCAGGAGGTGGCAAAAGAGAAAATTGTAATTGTAGAGTACGGAATTGAATCGTGCTACGACAAAACCCTCCAGAGAATCAACCGCGGTCACGATTTTGCCACAGCAGTAAGGGCTGTTGAGGCTACCGCCGCCAGAGGATTGCACCAGGGGGCCCATTTCATATTTGGTCTGCCGGGGGAAAGCAGGGAGGAACTCATGGGAATGGCACCCATAATAAACTCACTTCCACTGAACTCAGTAAAGTTCCATCAGTTGCAGATAATAAAAGGGACACCAATGGAAGCCGAGTTTGCCAGCCGTCCGGAAGACTTTGTCCAGTTTGGGCTTGAAGAGTACATAGATTTCTTCATAGATTTTCTTGAACTTCTCCGTCCCGACATATACATAGAGAGATTTGCCGGCGAGGTCCCTCCAAGATTTGTGAATTCTACCCCATGGGGCAAGGTGCGCAATGTTGAACTGCTCCAGATGCTTGAAAGGCGTCTTCAAGAGCGGAACACCTGCCAGGGAGCAAAGTACCTGTCTGTGTAAATTGCCCTTTCATATTCTGATGCTGTGCTCCACCCCATCACATAACCGCACTGCCGGCAAACGGCATTCTATAATGGATTCGCCCTTGTCATCTTATAGCCGAGTAATGCTCCGTCATATTGTGACAATGCAACTGTAACGGCAGTAAGTCCCGTTTTCCCCGATGAAAAAGAACTCACCAATGAACTGAGTTTCTTCAGGAAATTCAGCAACTGGGTTGCATCAAACATTAGGGCGAGTGATGTACCTGTATTTGCATATATCGCACTTATCTTCCCTAAACCCAATGCGCTGTATTTTAATGTTATTATCTTGTTCTCCTTATCCAAAGAATATGTGCCTTTCAAACTCTTTTCAGACTTGCCTAATTTTATTGTATGCACAAATGTTGAATCTGAATTGAATGTATAGGAAAGAGACTCGTTCATCCCTATCTTACCATAAAATTTTGCGAGGGATGCCTCAATCCTTGCTGTTGCTGCTGCTCCTCCGGCCTGTGCAAGGAGTTTGTCGCTTTTAAACTGCATTTCTGGCTCAGAATACTTCCATGTACCATCAATTGACAGATCCAATTTTGAAACTGCCCCTCCAACAACATCTTCAAGTATATTCTTAAGGGTACCGGCTGTGGCATCATTGCCCAACAACTGCTGCAATAAAGACTGGGCATTATTCTGCGCTCCGGCAGAAAGTGCTGAAACACACAATACCACCATAAAAAACAATTTTTTCATATTCGCTCCTCCCATGATTATCATTAAAATCTTCCCAATATTGGGAAAATTGTCCAAAACATCAAAAAAAGATTTGACTGACAAAGAAATTTTTCTACCTTTGCGCTCCCAATATTGGGACAAAACATTAAAAATCATTTGCAATGGCTGAGTATTTATCATCAGACAAGAAAGCAGAGATTTTCAGCAAATACGGAAAGTCTAATACAGACACTGGTTCAGTTGAGAGTCAGGTTGCTTTATTTTCCTACCGTATCGCTCACCTTACACAGCACATGAAAGAGAACCACAAAGACTTTGGTACTCAGAGATCACTTCTCAGATTGGTTGGTAAGAGACGTAAACTTTTGGATTATCTGAAAGCTAAAGACATTGAGAGATACAGAGAGCTTATCAAGGCATTGGGTCTTAGAAAATAAGTTGCTCAACAGGATAAAAAAAGACACATCAGCACGGTGTGTCTTTTTTTTGTATCATAGCGGCACCCGGCGTGAGCCGAAGGCATCATCAGATGCCCCGCGGAGGCCGTGTATTACGGAAGGCCGGGAGCGGCACCCGGCGTGAGCCGTAATAAAAAGCCGGCCCCCGTAAAGGAGCCGGCCAATTTATAGTTGTCGGGAAGAAGAATTACTCACCTTTTGGTGCATTGTTCTCCTTGTGCTCCCTTGGACCTCTCTTGTTGCCGAAATCTTTTCTTGGGCCGCGGTTGTCCCTGCGGTCTCCCTCAGGTCTTGGGCGGCGTACAGGCTCTACCCAACCCTCAGGTTTCTCAAGAAGCACTTTGCGCGAAAGTCTCATCTTGCCGGTCTTGCTGTCAATCTCAAGAAGTTTTACCTCAACCTCGTCACCTACGTTAAGTACATCCTCTGTTTTCTCAACTTTCTTCCAGTCAAGTTCTGAAATGTGGAGCAAGCCCTCTTTGCCAGGAAGAATCTCTACAAATGCACCGAACTCAAGGATAGATACCACTTTACCTTTGTAAACTGTACCAACCTCAGGAACGGTTACAATACCTTTTACCCATGCAAGAGCAGCATCCATGCTCTCCTTGTTCTCGCCAAAGATGTCAACTACGCCAAATGTCTCGTTGCCCTCTTTAACCTCAGTAATGGTAACGGTTGTACCTGTCTCCTTCTGGATCTTCTGGATAACCTCGCCACCTTTGCCAATGATTGCACCAATGAACTCACCTGGCACTCTCAACTGAACGATTCTTGGAGTATGAGGTTTAAGTTCTGGTCTTGGCTCGCTGATGGTCTTCATCATCTCGCCCATAATGTGCATTCTGCCCTGACGTGCCTGCTCAAGAGCCTTCTCAAGAACCTCGTATGAAAGGCCGTCAACTTTAATGTCCATCTGGGTTGCAGTAATACCGTCAACAGTACCGGTAACTTTAAAGTCCATATCTCCCAAGTGGTCCTCGTCTCCAAGGATATCTGAAAGAACTGCATATCTGCCGGTTTTTGAGTCTGAGATAAGACCCATTGCAATACCTGATACAGGTTTCTTTATCTTTACACCTGCATCCATAAGTGCAAGTGTACCTGCACAAACGGTAGCCATTGATGATGAACCGTTAGACTCAAGGATATCTGAAACTACACGTACGGCATAAGGATTCTCCTCTCCTACTGGAACCATAGGTTTGAGGGCTCTGAATGCAAGGTTTCCGTGTCCTATCTCCCTACGGCCAATACCTCTCTGTGCCTTTGCCTCTCCTGTTGAGAATGGAGGGAAGTTATAGTGAAGTACAAATGGCTCGGTGCTCTGTACAAGAACCTCGTCCATCTCTTTCATATCCATTTTGGTACCAAGGGTTACAGTTGTAAGGGACTGTGTCTCACCTCTGGTAAAGATTGCCGAACCGTGTGCGCAAGGAAGGTAGTCTACCTCACACCAGATAGGACGTATCTGGGTAGTGCTTCTGCCGTCGAGACGGATACCCTCATCCAAAATCATATTACGCATAGCCTCTTTCTCAACATCGTGGAAATAACGGCCTACCATAAATGCCTTCTCCTCTCTCTCCTCCTCAGGAATTGTTGCAAGGAACTCCTCGTGAACTGCCGCAAATGCATCGCCTCTCTCGTGTTTGCTTGTACCGCTCTTTGCAATCTCATAGCATTTGTTGTAGCAGTACTCGTGGCATGCTGCCCTCAAAGCCTCGTCATTGGTCTCGTGGCAGTACTCCCTTTTCTGGGTTTTGCCAACCTCCTCCATCAACTCCAACTGAGCCTGGCACTGTTTCTTAATCTCCTCGTGTGCATATTTGATTGCGCCCAACATTACAGCCTCGCTCACCTCTTTCATCTCACCCTCAACCATCATAATGTTGTCAATAGTTGCTGCTACCATAATGTCAAGGTCTGCCTCAGCCATTTTGCTGAATGGTGGATTTATGCAGTACTCGCCGTTAATTCTTGCAACCCTCACCTCTGAGATAGGGCCATTGAATGGGATGTCACTCACAGCAATTGCTGCAGAAGCAGCCAAACCTGCAAGAGCATCAGGCTGGATATCCTTCTCAGCCGAAATGAGGTTAACTGTAACAAATACCTCAGCGTGGAAATCATCTGGGAAAAGAGGCCTCAATGCACGGTCAATAAGACGGGCTACAAGAATCTCTGAATCTGAAGCCTTGCCCTCGCGTTTCATGAATCCGCCAGGGAATCTTCCTGCAGATGCAAATTTCTCTTTGTAATCTACCTGCAAAGGCATGAAGTCAACATCATCTTTTGCATCTTTTGCACAGGTAACTGCTGCAAGAAGCATTGTCTTGCCCATCTTTACCACAACAGAACCATCAGCCTGCTTAGCCAACTTACCTGTCTCAATTTCAATTGTTCTGCCATCACTAAGTTGGATGGTCTTTTTAACTACATTCATTGTTTTTTAACATCTCTTGCAGCCCGCCTCCCCCTATGGGAGTTGAATTAAACCTTTTACAGCACCTTCATCTGCCGCGGGCCGCATTTGTTGGCAGATGAGGTATTTATCTGATTAAATAAACTTTTCTGAAAAATCACGCAAAGATATAAATAAAATGCTATCAATCAAGAATTTTCCCGACAAAAAAGGGGTGACCTGCCAGGCCACCCCAAAATTTGTCGGGAAGAAAATGCTACCATGCATTCAAAGGTCTGCCTGCCATCAATTGATGCGCTGCAGCCTTAACCTCCTCTCTGGTCTTCTCGCACTCAGGGTTGCTCAGGACTTTGTCAACAAGTTCAACTATAAGTGCCATATCTTTCTCTACCAAGCCTCTTGAGGTGATTGCTGGAGTTCCTACACGGATACCCGAGGTCTGGAATGGTGAACGGGTATCAAACGGAACCATGTTCTTGTTTACTGTGATGTCTGCCGCAACAAGTGCCTTCTCTGCAACCTTACCTGTAAGTTCCGGGAATTTGGTCCTGAGGTCTATCAGAAGCAGATGGTTGTCTGTACCTCCTGACACCACCTTGTAACCTTTTGCCATGAACGCCTCACCCATTGCCGCCGCATTCTTTTTCACCTGAATCTGATAATCCTTGAACTCAGGCTGCATCATCTCAAAGAAAGAAACGGCTTTTGCCGCAATACAGTGCTCAAGCGGACCGCCCTGGATTCCTGGGAACACACTTGAATTAAGCACCGCTGACATCATTTTCACTGCCCCTTTTGGAGTCTTTATGCCCCATGGGTTCTCAAAGTCCTTACCCATAAGAATAATGCCGCCGCGAGGGCCTCTGAGTGTCTTATGTGTTGTAGAGGTTACAATGTGTGCATATTTTACAGGATTCTTGAGAAGACCGGCTGCAATAAGTCCTGCAGGATGGGCCATATCTACCCAGAAAATGGCACCCACCTTATCTGCAATTGCACGCATTCTCTCCCAATCCCACTCCCTTGAATAGGCAGAAGCTCCACCTATAATGAGTTTGGGTTTGTGTTCCAGAGCCTTCTTCTCCATATCATCATAATCAACAAGACCTGTCTCCTGGTTCAAGCCATATGCCACTGCATTATATAGGATACCGGAAATATTTACCGGAGAACCGTGGGTAAGGTGGCCGCCCATTGAAAGGTCCAACCCCATGAATGTCTCGCCGGGTTTGATACATGCAGTCATTACTGCCATGTTTGCCTGTGCTCCGGAGTGCGGCTGCACATTTGCATACTCCGCTTCAAAAATCTCTTTAAGGCGGTCTATTGCCAACTGCTCAATCTGGTCAACAACCTCACATCCGCCATAATATCTTGCCCCAGGATAGCCCTCGGCATATTTGTTTGTACATACAGAACCCAATGCCTCAAGCACTTGGTTTGAGACAAAGTTCTCAGAGGCTATCAACTCAATACCATTGAGCTGTCTGTTCTCCTCTTTTTTGATCAGTTCTAGAATCTGAATGTCTTGTTTCATATTATCTATAAGTGTTTATTGTTTCAATCATATACTATCGGTACAAAGATAGTTTACAAATATAACTATTTTCCTAAATTTTACTACTTTTTATTTGGAAGTCGAGTATCGACTTTTTAAAACTCGGGGACCGACTTAGGTCGGTCCCCGAGTTTTAAAACTTTTTCCCAAGCCGGTTCCAATTTTTATTATCTTTGTAAGATATACCGGTTGAAATATGCACAGAAAACTTAAGAATAATGAGTTGGGAAGGCTCTCTACAGAGGAATTCAAGGAGGCCGAAAAGATAAACGTAACCGTTGTGCTTGACAATATACGCAGCCAGCACAATATTGGTGCGGCTTTCCGCACATCAGATTCTTTTCTGATTGAGAGGATGGTGCTATGCGGCTGCTGTGCTACCCCTCCTACTGCTGAAATACATAAATCGGCATTGGGTGCAGAGTTTTCCGTTGACTGGGAGTACCATAAGGAGACCGTTGATGCTGTGGCGGCGCTTAAGGGAGCAGGCTATACAATCATCAGTGTTGAGCAGGCAGAAAACTCTATAAAACTGCAGGATATAGGAGAATATCTTTCTGCCGGCAATTTATTGGGGAAGAAATATGCCCTGGTATTTGGGAATGAGGTGAAAGGGGTACAGCAGGAGGTTGTAGATATGAGTGATGCCGTGATTGAGATACCGCAATATGGCACAAAACATTCTCTAAACATATCGGTTTCCCTGGGGATAGTCCTTTGGGAGTTCTGCAAGGTGCTGAAAATAAACCAATGATAACGGACTTCCACACTGGAAACGCAAATGACAATAAAAAAACTGGACCAATTTGGTCCAGTTTTTTATTGTTTATGGATTCATCAAATCTGTGTTTCTGAAATTGAGAATTTCATATATGGCTTCTATGGCCACCGCAGCAGGGCCGTCAGGATCTATCATCTTTGCCTTGTTGTAGGCATTAATTGCCTCTCCCCACAATTGCTGTCTGCGGTAAATACCACCCAACAGATACCAGCCGTATGCATTCCCGGGTTCTCTCTCCAAAAGTGCATTCAACTGTGTATATGCCTCCTCCAGTTTGCCCTCCCTCTGGAGTGCCTCTATTTCAAGAGTTGTGAGGAGTTGTGATATTGCCTTTTTCTTCTCCATATTTACAGATGTGCCTTGAAATTATACCAAGCCTGAGAATCCCATAAATGCCATAGCAAGGATACCTGCAGTGATAAGGGCAATTGGAACACCCTTCATCGCTTTTGGAACCTCGTTAAGGTCCAACTGCTCTCTAAGACCTGCGAACAATGTCATTGCAAGACCGAAACCAAGCGCACTTGCAATTGCATATACTACAGAACCTGCAAGGTTAAGCATATGAGCCTCGCCACCAAAAGTGAACTCTTTTGACACTACAAGGATTGCAACTCCCAATACAGCACAGTTGGTTGTAATAAGAGGCAAGAAGATACCCAGTGCCTGATACAATGACGGGCTGATCTTTTTAAGGATGATCTCCACCATCTGCACCAATGCTGCAATTACAAGGATAAAGGTAATTGTCTGCATGAACTGAATCTCAAGTGGAACAAGCAGATAATACTGTACAAGGTATGTAACCAATGTTGCTACTGCCATTACAAAGCAAACTGCACCACTCATACCTACTGCTGTAGAAACCTTGCTTGATACACCCAAGAAAGGACATACTCCAAGGAACTGTGCCAACAGGATATTGTTGACAAATACAGCTGAAATGATAATCAATATATATTCCATATCTGTTATTATTCTATAGGGTTAATTATTTTGCTTTTGCTTTGTTGAACAACATCATAAGGTAACCGAGCACAAGGAATGCACCAGGAGCCAATACGAATGCCAACATACCGTCACCGTCACACAATTTGGTACCGAATACCGAAAGGCCACCCAACAACTCCCTTACAAAACCAATGGCTGTAAGAGCAATTGAGAAACCCAATCCGATACCTATACCGTCCAATGCCGAGTCAACTACAGAGTTCTTGCATGCAAATGCCTCTGCTCTACCCAATACGATACAGTTTACAACAATAAGTGGAATGAACAGACCCAATGTCTCATATAGAGCCGGTACGTAAGCCTGCATTACAAACTGCAATACTGTTACCAATGATGCAATTACTACAATGTAGCAAGGAATTTTAACCTTTGACGGTATCAAAGATGCAATTGCAGATATTACCATGTTGGAAAGGATAAGCACAAATGTTGTAGCCAGACCCATTCCCAAGCCATTGATAGCCGATGTGGTTGTACCCAAAGTAGGACACATACCAAGAACCAGTACAAAAGTAGGGTTCTCTTTGATTATACCTTTGGTAATTAAACTTAACTTACTCATATTAGTTCTGTTGAGCCTCCCCACTCTTGTTTATGTTAAGAAAAGCGTTGTATGCGTTGTTAAGGACATCAATGAACGCCCTTGAAGTGATGGTTGATGCAGTGATTGCATCAAAACTGCCACCGTCTTTCTTAACTGCAAATTTGAAATTGGAATCACCTGGATTCTTACCCTCAAACTGTGTAATGAAGTGGCTTTCACCATCAGAGATCTTTGCACCAAGGCCAGGAGTCTCAGCATGTGAAATCACTGATGTCCCGACAATTGTACCGTCGGGAGTAAAACCTACCATAAGGTAATGTTTCCACCGAAACCTGCTGATGAAGATGCCTCAATTGCATAACCTACAACCTCGTTGCCTTTCTTTGCAGGATATACTTTTGATGTTTTGCCGTTTGCTTCAACCTCAAACAATTCTGATGAAGGGGCGTTGTCAAACTCCGGAACCACTCCACCTATTGCAGTATTTATTTTTGCAGTCTGCGCTGCTGCAATTGGCTCTGCTGTGAGAGCATACAGGCCACCCAATAGTGCAGCAGATACAAGACATACTGCAAAAAGGGTTACAACCATGTTAGTCAATGTTGATTCTCTAGCCATTATTTTGCCTCCTTACCAAATCTTTTAGGTTTACAGAACATGTTGATTAGAGGAACTGTAGCATTCATAATAAGAATTGCAAACGAGATACCCTCTGGATAAGCACCGAACTCACGGATAAGGATTGTAATGATACCTATACCAACACCGAAGATAACCATACCTTTAGGCTCCATTGGAGAGGTAACATAGTCTGTTGCCATAAAGATTGAACCCAGCAACATACCACCGGTAAGCAGGTTGAAAATTGGATCTGTGAACTGCTCAGGGTTGCACAACCATAGAATTCCTGAGAATACAAATACAGTACCCCAGATAGACAATGTGATGTGAGGTCTGATAACCCTTCTTACAAGCAGATAAACAAAGCCCAAAAGAAGTGCTATTGCAGAGATCTCACCTGCAGAACCAATTCTGGTGAACAACATCTGTGCATATGAGAAATTGTTCTCGGCATAAATCTGGCTGAGTGTCATACCCTGTGCCAAGCCCTCTTTTACAATTCCAAGAGGGGTTGAACCTGAAACTGCATCAAATAATGTGTTTGCAGGGACACTCCAGTCTGTCATAATAACAGGGAATGAAATAAGAAGGAATACACGGCCTACCAAAGCAGGGTTGAACAAGTTCTGGCCAAGGCCACCGAAAGTCATTTTTGCTACTCCAATAGCCACAATTGAACCAATTACAAGAACCCACCAAGGAGTGTTGATTGGAACGTTGAGGGCCAATAGCAGACCTGTAATTACTGCAGAATAGTCACAAACTGTAACTTTGGTTTTAAGCATGAATTTTGCAATAACATACTCAACTGCAACACAGGCAAGTACACCAACCAAAGCAAGTTTTAATGCAGACAGGCCAAAGCAATATATTGAAACCGCTACAGTAGGGAGCAGTGCAATAACCACATCCCTCATCAAGTTTCTGGTATTTTCCTTTCCATGAATATGTGGAGAAGGTGATACAAGCAGTTTTTTCATTTTATTTACTAGTTTATTAAGTGTCTGAATTATTTTTTAGGACGGCTACGCATAATCTTCATTACATCAGCTTTAGCCAATCTGATGGTACCTAAAAGCGGAATATATGCAGGACAGGTGAACTGGCAGCAGCCGCACTCTATACAGTCATATATCTTGTTTGCCTCAAGGTCATCCATACGGTGTCCTTTTGCCAACTTGTTGAGCAAGTATGGCTCAAGTCCCATTGGACAAGCCTCAATACATTTTCCGCATCTGATACAATTGCTCTCCTCTTTTCTCTTTGTCTGCTCCTCGGTAAGGAAGAGAACAGATGAAGAACCCTTTAGAGTAGGGGCATCAAGATTTGCAATTGCCTTACCCATCATAGGGCCACCGCTAATAACCTTTGCAGCAGTCTCAGGAACACCGCCTACAGCCTCAATGATTTTTGAAAGAGGTGTACCAACCCTGTGCTTGTAGTTCTTCTGCATAGGGCAGCACTCACCTGTTACGGTAAGGATACCTTCAAACAACGGTTTATTTTTCTGTACAGCCTCATAAACTGCAAGTGCAGTACCTACATTCTGTACAACAGCGCCTGTATCAATTGGCAATCCCATTGAAGGCACTTTTCTGCCTACAACAGCATCAATCAACTGTTTCTCACCACCTTGTGGATATTTTTTCTTAAGAGGCACAATCTTTATCTGAGGGTATGCCTTTGCTTTCTCAGACATAACTTTAATGGCCTCAGGCTTGTTCTCCTCAATACCTATGAAACCCTGGGTAACATTCAAGGCCTTCATCATAATCTGGGCACCTATGAGAACCTGCTCAGGCATCTCCAACAATACCCTGTAGTCAGAAGTAAGGTATGGCTCACACTCTGCACCATTTATGATAAGGAACTCAGCCTTCTTGCCTGGAGGAGGAGAAAGTTTCACATTTGTAGGGAAGGTTGCACCACCAAGACCTACAACACCACACTCCTTAATTTTCTCAATGATCTCTTTAGCCTCAAGTTTGATCTCTTTCTCAATCTTGTCTGAGCGGTCAATTGTCTCAACCCACTCATCACCCTCAACTGTAATTACAACAGCCTTGCAAGGGTTGCCGGCCAAATCAAAAATTGTCTCAATGCCTTTTACTGTTCCTGAAACACTTGAGTGTACAGGAGCAGAAATAAAGCCGTTTGCATTTGCAATCAACTGACCCACCTTCACTTTGTCTCCAGGAGCAACAATAGGCTCTGCAGGAGCACCAAGATGCTGGCCCATAGAAATATAGGCAACCTCAGGAATTGGGAAACTCTCAATTGCAGCGTTTGCAGATATTTTACTGTCATGTGGATGAACTCCACCTATTGAAAACGTCTTCATATCTGATCTCTATTTTTCCTGGTTAACATTATTTTCAACTGGTTTCGCTTCTGCAGGAGCAGCCTTTGGAGCCTCAGCAGGCTTTGCAGCCTCAGCAGGTTTTGCAGCAGGAGCAGCAGGAGCAGCAGGTTTCTCAGGGAAGTTCACTTTATGGATTGCACCTGTAGGACACTCTGCAACACATTTTGTACATAGTTTACATTTGTTGAAATCTATGTAGGCAACATTGTTCTCAACAGTAATTGCCTCAAATGGACAAACTTTTGCACATTTGCCACAGCCTATACATGCAGCCTTACAAGCCTTCCTTGCAACAGCACCCTTATCCTTGCTTACACAAGAGACAAATACACGTCTGTTCTTAGGGCCTTTGTTCCTGAGTTCAATGACACCTTTTGGACATGCTTTCACACATGCACCGCAGGCAGCACATTTCTCCTCATCCACTACAGGAAGTCCGGTTACAGGATCCATTGAAAGGGCTCCGAAATTACATACCCTTACGCAGTCTCCACAACCTACACAACCATAGCGGCACCCGGTATCACCACTGTAAAGTGCACTCTTTGCTGCACATGTGGCAACTCCGTCATAAATGTTGGTCTTAGGACGGTTCTCACAAGTTCCGTTACATCTTACAACGGCAACCATAGGAGCCTTCTCTGCAACCTGAAGGCCAAGAGCATCAGCAACTTTCTTCATGGTTGCGTTACCACCAACTGGGCAGAACAAGCTATCCAGGTTTCCTGCTTTTACACAGGCCTCAGCAAAGGCCCTACATCCTGCCTGACCGCAACCGCCACAGTTTGCGCCCGGCATGATAGCCTCTACGATGTCAATGCGTGGATCTTCTTCTACCTTGAATTTTTGTGCTACGAAATAAAGCACAACAGCCAGCAAGAGGCCTAAAATGCTCAAACTGGCTACGGTAAAGATAATAGTAGTACTCATTTATATATTGTTTTTAGCTATTGTAAATACAAACTTGTCTGCAATCTTCTCCCTAAACAAGTAAATTACAACGTAATAAACGGCAACTGCAAGCATAGAACACAAACCGGCCTGCGGTTCTGTCAGGTTAAAGCGTTGCAAAGTTAGTAAAAAAATCAATAGGATAGCCAAAGGAATTACATATGAAATCCACACAGCCTTAAATCCCATAGACTTTTTCATAATCACTTCAACCTCATCCCCCACAGCATACTCCCCATTGTTCCAGTAAGGGACATCAATCACTTTATCCTTAGAATCCCCCGCACTGCAGAACCCCTTTGCATGGCATGCCGCACACATGGACTTGTTTATTATCTCAACTTTTATATTCCCCTCTGTAATTTCAATCACAGTCCCTTTATGGGAAACAGATTTCTTCTCTTTCATCTTGTCATTTTATTTTACTGGTGAGAGGGCCCTTAAGATTAGAATACTCCGTAAGCCTGCCCTGCACTTTGCCCACAATAATTGGAGACTCAAAAAGCAGGGGAACCTTGTTTTCATCATCGGTAACCCATATGGTCATTTCATCTTTTCCGGTAAAGACACTTCCTGCAACAAGCCTCACATGAAACTTCAAGGTATTGAATGTCCCCAACCCCTTTATCTTCTTCTCCTCCTTCCCGACAAATACATAATGGAAATTGTACACATCATCATCTATGGCAAATGAGATGGGCTGCTTTTCCCCCAACGGGATGCTGTCAAAATCTATACTTCTGATCTTATAGAAAAGCGACGGAATGTCATATGTGTCACCCGAGCCCACAAGCAATGTGTCAACAGGTGTCCTCTCATACTTCTGTATGGTTGCCTGAATAAGGTTGGTATCCTTATGGAAATGGAAAGTGTTCCTTATATGGTACTTCCCCTCATGCGTATCCCTGAAGAAATAATGTGGCCTTAAGGTATCGGCATAAAACTTGCTTTCAAAATGCTCCCTCACCTTAAAGATGATGTCGTAGAATTTGTAGGTTCTGCCGGCAATTACACTATGGAACATGCCGTCTGAAAGTGAGAGGGATGTAACCGCCTCTCCCACATCCGTGTTTATTGCGCCCCATTTGTATTTGACCACATAGGTAAGGCTCTCCCCCTCAACAAAAGGGAGATTCTCCTTCTGTGCGGCAGCCTCAAAAAAAGTACAGACAAACACAAACGCAACTGCCAGCAACCTTATTGCAAATCCTTTCATCCTATGAGCCTTTAAAAATCGCTGTTTTCAAATTCATTGTTTGCAGAGACCCTGCCAAAATCATCGTCCGGCATATCCTGGGCATTCATCTTTGAGCCATATTCCGCTACGCCCTGCGCCTGCGGCATTTCCATTGCAGGATCCGACACATCCACAAAACGCACCTCGGAGTTGCGGAACTTCATCTTCACATCACACACAGAACCGTTACGGTGCTTGGCTATTATTATCTCTGTAAGGCCTGCCTGTGAAGGATCTTCTGTCATTCCATAGTAATCAGGCCTGTGGATGAACATTACAATATCCGCATCCTGCTCAATGGCTCCAGACTCGCGCAAGTCACTCAACTGTGGCCTCTTGGCTCCGCCACGGGTCTCCACAGCACGGCTCAACTGGCTCAATGCAATGATAGGGATATTGAGCTCCTTGGCAATAGCCTTGAGCGACCTTGATATTGATGAAACCTCCTGCTCACGCATACCCTTCAACTCAGGAGGGCCGGTCATCAACTGAAGATAGTCTATGACAATAAGTTTCACCCCTGCATTTGCCACAAGCCTCCTCGCCTTTGAACGGAACTCGTATATTGAGAGCGATGGGGTATCATCTATATAGAGCGGAGCCTGGGACAACTGGTTCAACTTGCTGTCCAATTGCGCCCACTCATACTCCTCAAGTTTCTTTCCACCCCTGATCTTTTCTGCAGAAAGGCCTGTCTCACTTACCATAAGACGTTTTACCAACTGCACAGAAGACATCTCCAATGAAAAAACGGCTACAGGCACTTTATGTTCAACAGACATATTCCTTGCCATAGTAAGTACAAAAGCCGTCTTACCCATAGCAGGACGGGCTGCAATAATTATAAGGTCCGAAGCCTGCCATCCGTAGGTAACCCTATCAATTCCGGTATAACCGCTCGGTACACCGCTCAATCCGTCTGTCCTGGTCTGCACGGCTCTCAGGTCATCAATGGCCTCATTGAGGATATCCTTTACAGACTGGGTCTCCTTCTTCATGTTCTTCTCAGCAAGATTGAAGAGTTTCTGCTGGGTTGAATCAAGAAGGTCGTCAACGGTAATGGTATCATCGTAAGACTTTTTCTGAACCTCGTAGGAGATGGAGATCATCTCCCTCTGGATATATTTCTGCAGCAGCACCTTAGTGTGGAAATCGAGATGGGCTGCAGCACCAATCCTCATACTCAACTGGCTCAGGTAATACGGGCCACCCACAATCTCCAGATCATCTGTCTTTGCCAGTTCCTGCGCTACAGTATAGATATCTATTGGGGCATGTTTGGCCGCCAGGGCAGAGATTGCCTTGTATATCTTCCTGTTCGCCTCCTTATAGAAGCACTCCGGAGTAAGAAGGTCCAGCACGTCTGCTACAGAGTTGGGCTCCAGGAGCAACGCTCCCAATACAGCCTCCTCTATATCCAGAGCCTGAGGCGGTTTCTTTCCGCTTTCCAGGCCAATAATCTCCAGGTTCTTTATCTGGTTGGACCCTTGCTGGCCCCTGTTTCCATACCCTTTAGCCATAATCTCTCGTAATGAATCAGTAACAGACAGTAAATTTAAAGATTTTTTAAATAAAAACATCCTCCCCCTTCAGGAAAATCCTGCAGGGAAGAGGACATTTACAAATCTTCCGGATATTATTCGTTCTCAAACTCCGGGCTTATAAGGATTCTTCCGCAGTACTCACAAACGATAATCTTCTTGCTCAACGCTATATCCAACTGCCTTTGAGGAGGTATTTTGTTGAAACATCCGCCACAAGCATCCCTTTTTACTGTAACCACAGCCAGTTTGTTCCTCAAGTTTGAGCGCACTTTCTTGTATGCGTTCAACATTCTTGGCTCAATCTGCTCCTGAAGTTCTGCAGACTGCTTGAGCAACGACTCCTCCTCCTTCTGGGTCTCCTCAATGATGTTCTCAAGTTCCTTCCTCTTGTTCTCAAGATCTATTGACCTTCCCTCCATAACAGCCTGTGCATCTGTAAGGGCAGCCTTCTTCTCAACAAGAGATTTTCCTGTATCGCTTATCCTTTTCTCTGCAAGTTCTATCTCCAGAGTCTGGAACTCTATCTCCTTTGACAAAGAGTCATACTCCCTGTTGTTCTTCACATTGTTGCGCTGGTTCTCATATTTCTCAATCAAAGCACGGCTGCTCTCAATATCCTGCTTCTTCTGGGCAACAAAAACCTCGCCCTCCTTAATGTCCTTCTCAAAATTGGAGATTCTGGTCTTAAGGCCTTCTATCTCATCCTCAAGGTCCTGTACCTCAAGCGGAAGTTCTCCTCTAAGAAGATAAATCTGGTCAATTTTTGAATCTGCCTGCTGCAACTTGTACAATAGACGGAGTTTTGTCTCCATACTTACATCAGATCCCAGATCTTTGGCAATCTGCAACGAGGTAAAAGTCTCTCCCTCAACTACAGGGGGGATAACTGTGTTATTTTTCTTACTTGTAGCCATATCTCAGGTTTAATAGTAGTATATAGGATTATTATTCTTTTTACTCTTTAAAACTGCAAAGTTAGGAAAATTTTCGGAAAGAATCTTTGCAAACAGGTCAACAATACCATATTCGCTGAAATAATGTCCAATATCCATTATCATGAACCCCTCCTCTGCATAAAAGTCATGATAGGAGATATCTCCGGTAATGTATACCTGAGCCCCTTGGGAAAGGGCATCTGGGATGAACTGCTTTCCGCTTCCCCCACAAACTGCAACCCTGGTGATTTTACCTTCCAGAGGGTGTGAACACCTTATTGCATCCACCCCAAAGGCACTTTTCACCTTCTGTGCAAATTCCATTGCCGCCATATCTTCAGGAAGGTTCCCAACCACTCCGAAATTGTCGGGAGTAAGGGGAAGGGGATCCTGCAACCGGAGTTTTTCTGCCATGATGGCACTTACCCCACCTGCCGCCTTATCCATATTCGTGTGAGCAGAATATACCGCTATCCCATTTTCTATAGCCTTGTAAATAACCCTCCCCAACCAGTTTTGCGGAGAAATCTTCTTTACTCCGCCAAAAATCAGCGGGTGGTGTGTTACAATCATATCTGCCCCGCACTCAATTGCCTCATCCATTACATCCTCAGTGCAATCCAAAGCAACAAGCACAGAAGAGACCTCCTTCTGGGGATCTCCCACAGAAAATCCGCAATTGTCCCACCTCTCCTGCTGGAACAACGGAGCAAACTCCTCAATGGGCCTTACCAGTTCAATAGCCTTCATCTTCCTCTGCATTTTCTTTATTTCCCAAAGCCTCACTTATACCCAGCAACTTCTCCTTTATTGCAGTGAGCCTGCTTATAACCTCAACCCTCTTGTCTTCACCTGTAATATTGTCCTTCATCCTCTTGGCTGCCCCCTCCAGGGTCATCCCCCTCTCCTTTACAAGATAGTAGATAACCTTGAAATTGGCCATATCCCTTGCTGTAAACAGGCGGTTCCCCTTCTTGTTCCTGGCAGGCTTTATGAATTCCGGGAACTTGCCGGCCCAAAAACGTACCAAAGAGGCATTCACATCAAGTTCCTGTGACACCTCCCCAATTGTATAATACAATTTCTCTATAGGTTTCTCCTTATATGGCATAACTAAAATGGTTTCAATCCAAAGACTGTCCTGTATTTGCTACAATCACAGCCATTTCCTTATACATTTGAGGTGTAAGGTTTGAGAAGAAGAAGTTCATGGGATCCATCATCTGCCCATTGAACCACACCTCATAATGCAGATGGGGTGCAAATGATATTCCCGACATCCCCACACGCCCTATAACATCACCTTGCCTTACCTTCTGTCTCTTGCGCACACTCATCTTGCCCATATTCTTGTATACGGTAACATATCCGTTCCCATGGTTTATGGTAACATTTATGCCATCCTT
Source organism: Bacteroidales bacterium (assembly GCA_015060445.1). Classification (GTDB taxonomy): domain Bacteria; phylum Bacteroidota; class Bacteroidia; order Bacteroidales; family UBA932; genus Egerieousia. Next base: position 14,626 of record SUYL01000029.1, on the reverse strand, counting down.
CTTCCCATTTCTCACGGCACTCTCCACCACTCCGTCTGCAGCCGCCACAATTGGAGTATCCGTTGCAGCAAGCAGATCCATTCCGGTGTGCATTGCTACAGTCTTATAAAACGGATTCACCTTCATCCCCACGGAAGCACCGGACTGCCTTATTGTAAAATCCTTAACCGGAACAATTGAAGGGATTGCCGTAACCCCTTTGCCCAACTCCTCCAACGCCACATTTATCTCCGCTATGGAACTGTTCACCCTCTCCATTCCACGCTCAATCACCTCAAGCCTCATCTTGGAATCTGAAACTACAGACTCCATTCTGGTAGTATCAATCCCGTCAAACAGGGTATAGGTATCGGCATCGGAATACACAGGCGGTTCTGCATTGAAAATGCTCCTGTATATCTCCCTGTCCCTTTGCTGCAAGTTCTTGATTGTATTATCCAGAACACCTATTTTCTCCTGGAGTTTCTCATATTCCTCCTCCATAAGTGCGGTTTCCCTGGCAAGCGCCCTCTCCTGCTCGGTGTTCACAAAAAGAGAAAAAATGACATAGTACAGGAGTGCAAGGAGAATACTGCCGGCAAAATACCTGCAAAAAATCTTTATCCAACCCTTGACGCCCCGTTTCTCCTCAACAAAGTTAAGTTGTTCCCTATTGAATCTGTACTTGCCCATTAAATCATTTGTAGGCCATAGTGCCCTCATGGCGGGATTTCACCATTGCCATGTACTCCTGCCCCCTTACATCCTGGTTATAATAGTTGAGCGGATTCACACGCCTGTCCCTGTAAATTACCTCATAATGCAGATGCACTCCCTTGGATTTTCCCGTATTTCCCATGGTGGCAATCTGTTCACCTCTGGCAACTGCATCCCCCACCTTCACATATATGTCATTAAGGTGAGCATATCTTGTCTTGTATCCGAAACCATGGTCCACAACAATTTCCCTGCCATACCCAAAGAAATTCCTCCTCACCTCACATACCGTACCGTTGCCCGCAGCATATATGGGTTCTCCCTTGTCTCCCGACAAATCTATACCCTGATGCATCCTCCTGGTATTGTAGAACGGGTCTGTCCTGTATCCGAAATAACTGGAGAGTCTCACATTGTCCAGCGCCACAGGAGGGATTGCAGGAACACACTGGGCCATTTCATCTGCCCTCTTTGCCAACAGGGAAACTTCATCATAGGAACGTGACTGCACAAATGCCTTCTTGTAGATTACATCCATCCTCTTTACGGCATCCAGCAATGCGGCAGAATTGGAAGTTGCCTCCAGGTGGGCATATCTGTTGACACCGCCAAAGCCGGCGTTCCTCACATCCTGCGAAAGTTCCTCCATTCCAAAAATAGGGCGGTAAATATTATTGTCCCTCATCTGCAGTTCCGCCAGGGCGAGATTGCTCTGCTCAAATTTCCTTTCCAACAGTTCAAATTTGGAATTCATCTCCACATACTTCTGCTTGAGATATGCTGTCTTGGGAGTCTGAAGACCGAAATATTGTGTATACAGGAAATAATAGCCGGCAAATGCGACCAAACTGAGGCAAAACATCACAAGCCCCTTGGAGAAGCGTCTCCTCAAAGAAGTCCTGTGTACCTCGTATGCCAACGTCTGCGAGTTGAAATGATATCTTTTCTTCCTGGCCATCAGATAAAAAACCCTATTTTAACGGGTGCAAATATAAAAAATAAAATTAAAAAGATTATTTTTGCATTCAATTTAATTATATGGATATGACATCAAATGAGATAAGACAGCATTTCCTGGATTTCTTCCGTTCCAAGGAGCATGCCATAGTGCCTTCAGCACCTATGGTTGTCAAGAATGACCCTACCCTAATGTTCACAAATGCCGGAATGAACCAGTTCAAGGATTGGTTCCTGGGCAACAGCGAAGTGAAATACCACCGTGTTGCAGACTCCCAGAAATGTCTGCGCGTAAGCGGAAAACACAACGACCTTGAGGAAGTTGGACACGATACATACCACCACACCATGTTTGAGATGCTTGGCAACTGGAGTTTTGGAGACTACTTCAAGACTGAGGCAATTGACTGGGCATGGGAACTCCTTACTGAAGTTTACAAACTGGACAAGGACAGGCTCTATGCAACCGTATTTGAGGGCTCTGAGCAGGACGGCGTTCCAATGGACCAGGAGGCTAAGGATGCCTGGCTGAAACACCTGCCTCAGGAGAGGATCATACTTGGAAACAAGAAAGACAACTTCTGGGAAATGGGTGAGACAGGCCCTTGCGGACCATGCAGCGAGATACATATAGATTTGAGAAGTGACGAGGAGAGGGCGCAGGTTCCAGGCGTTGAACTTGTAAACAAGAGCCACCATCTGGTAATTGAGATATGGAACCTTGTATTCATGCAGTTCAACAGAAAGGCCAACGGTTCACTTGAACCGCTTCCACAGAAACATGTAGATACCGGAATGGGGCTTGAGAGGCTCTGCATGGCACTCCAGGGCAAAAAGAGCAACTATGACACAGATGTGTTCCAGAGCATGATTGCCAGAATTGCGGAGATTACAGGGGTGGCATACGATGCAGATGGCGAAACCGGAGTTGCAATGAGGGTAATTGCAGACCACATTAGGGCCATCAGTTTCTCCATTGCAGACGGGCAACTCCCTTCAAACGTAAAGGCTGGATATGTAATAAGGAGAATTTTGAGAAGGGCCGTAAGATATGCATACACTTTCCTTAAGATGGACGAGCCACTGCTTTGCAGGCTTGTACCTGCCCTCGTATCCCAGATGGGTGATGCATACCCTGAACTGAAAGCCCAGCAAACAATAGTAGAAAAGGTGATAAAGGAGGAAGAAGAGGCTTTCTTGAGGACACTCGACAAGGGTATGAAACTGATTGATGGTATCATAAAGGACAATGCACAGACCAGAACCATACAGGGAAAAGAGGCATTTGTACTGTATGACACATTCGGTTTCCCTATAGACCTTACTGAACTCATAGCCAAAGAGCACGGCTACACCGTTGATCTCAAAGGCTTTGAAGAAGAACTGCAGCAGCAGAAAAACAGGAGCAGGAACGCAACCGCCGTTGAAGAGGGAGACTGGATGGAAGTGAATCCATATGTTGCAACAGAGTTTACCGGCTATGACAACATTGTTGAAGAGGGGGTAAAACTTTTGAAATACCGCACAGTAAAATCAAAGAACAAGGAGAGCGTGCACCTTGTTTTTGACAGGAGCCCATTCTACGCTGAGAGCGGCGGACAGGTTGGAGATTGCGGATGGATAGAGTTCCCTAATGGGGAGAAGATTGAAATATCAAACACCATAAAGGAAAACGGTCTTCCTGTACACATTGCAGCAACAGTTCCGTCAAATCCGCAGGCAACATTTACCGCAAGGATAGATGCTGAACGCAGGCAGGCTGTTACAAACAACCACACAGCAACCCATCTGCTGCATAAAGCGCTCAGAGAACTTTTGGGCACACACATTGAGCAGAAAGGCTCTTCTGTTACCGCTACAGGCTTCAGGTTCGACTTCTCACATTTTGAAAAAATAGACCATGCCACACTCAGAAGTGTAGAGAAACTTGTAAACAGATACATAAGGGAGAACAGGCCAAGGGTTGAGTTCAGGAACCTCCCTATAGATGAAGCCAAGGCCAAAGGGGCAATGGCTCTGTTTGGAGAAAAATACGGCGATACCGTACGTGTAATCCAGTACGGCGATTCAATAGAACTTTGCGGTGGAACCCATGTAGAGGCAACCGGAAACATAGGTTTCTTCAAGATTATTTCAGAAGGTGCTGTAGCTGCCGGCATAAGGAGAATTGAGGCCACTACAGGTGCATGTGCCGAGAGCCTTCTATATGCAGCAGAGGACATGGTGATGCAGATAAAATCATTCTTCAACAATACCCCTAACCTTACCGGCTCCATAAAGAAACTGATTTCAGACAATGACACCCTTAAGAAAGAGGCGGAAGAATTCATGAAGGAGAGGGCGGTAACCCTTAAGGATACACTTCTCAAGAATGCAAGGGAAGTGAACGGCTGTTACCTTGTGGCCCTTAAAGGCATATTCATCCCGGAGGTGGTAAAAAATGCGGCAAACCTCATGAGACAGGAGTGTACAAATACTGTTTTTGTTGCTGCAACCCATCATGAAGAGAAACCTACCCTCACACTTATGTACTCAGATGATCTTGTAGCAAAAGGTATGCATGCAGGAAAGGATATTAGGGAGGCAGCCAAACTTATAAATGGCGGTGGAGGCGGACAACCGTTCCTTGCAACTGCAGGTGGCAAGAATATTGATGGTCTTGCAGAAGCATTTGACAAACTGGTAGAGATTGCCACTAAATAAAGACGGATTTGAAAAAACTGGACCTTTTTATCCTTAAGTCCTTTCTGGGCCCATTCATAATGACATTCCTCATTGTGCTATTTGTCCTTATGATGCAGTTCCTGTGGCTTTACATAGATGAACTGGTTGGAAAAGGCTTGAGTTTGGGAGTTATATTTGAATTTCTCGGTTGGGGAAGTGCCACACTTTTTCCTCTGGCACTTCCTTTGGCCACATTGCTGGCCTCAATCATGACAATGGGCAGTTTTGGTGAGAACAATGAACTTCTTGCCATGAAAGCAGCCGGGATACCGCTGTTGAGAATACTGTCACCCCTTATGATACTCTCTGTACTGATAAGTGTGGCGGCTTTCTTTGCATCAAACAACCTTATTCCGGTAGCATACGAAAACATCTATACCCTCAGGGATGACATAGGAAAAACAAAAGAGGAGATAAAGATTCCTACAGGCATCTTCTACAACGGTATAGACGGCTATACCCTGAGAGTGGTGGAGAGGGATGAAAATGATGTCATGCACAATGTCATGGTATATGACCACAGCAAGGGGCAGGGAAACATCAGCCTTACAGTTGCAGACTCGGGCATAATAAAGATGAGCAGCGACAAAAGCAGCCTCACCTTTACCCTGTACAATGGAACCAATTATGAAGAGACTAATACCCGGACAAAAAGAGACAGCACATACTCTCTCCAAAAGGTAAATTTTACCATGCAGGAGATTGTGATTCCTCTCTCAAATTATGCCTTCCAGAAGTCGGAATCATCTAAATATGGCAATGAGGTTATGACAAAAGGGCTAGCCCAACTGAGGATAGACCGTGATTCTCTGGAGGTAAGGCATGAGAAGTCACTTGACAACCTGGTAAGGAGAGCCAGCCATCCCGACAACCTCAACCACACCGTCCAGATTATAAAACTCAAGACAGAGCCTGGTGTTATGAAGGGGTCCATGAATATTGATTCCCTCCTGTGCTGGAAAGGGGCGGAAGAGGAACAGGAGGCATATTCAAAGGCCATAAGCCAACTTGATATGCAGATTGCCAATGTGCAATATTTCCCTACGGAACTTAACCAGATTGCATATCCCCTGAGAAGGACAATACAGGAGAGTTTCAGGAAATTCACCCTTTCCATTGCATGTATCATCTTCTTCTTTATTGGGGCCCCCCTTGGAGCAATAATAAGGAAAGGAGGCTTGGGAACCCCTGTAATAGTGTCAATGTTCTTCTTTGTAATATATTGGGTTGTTGACATCAGCGGCAAGAAACTTGCCAATGACGGGGCAATTTCCCCATTCCTGGGAGCATTCATATCAACATTTGTGCTATTCCCTATGGGAGTTTTCCTAACATGGAAATCGACCAAGGACTCTGCACTGTTCAATGCAGATGCATACATAATGTTCTTCAAGAATCTCTTCAGCAAAACCAAACTGCACAAAAAACAACAGTATGAGTAAAGAATCACCACGCATAGTATATATGGGGACTCCGGAGTTTGCCGTAGCCCCATTGGACAAACTTGTACAGGGCAATTACAATATAGTTGGAGTTGTCACTGTTCCCGACAAACCAAGCGGAAGGGGACTTAAATTGAACAAAAGTGCCGTAAAGCAATATACTGAGGAGCATTTGTTGGAGAAAGGGGTAAAACTTATGCAGCCCGTTTCCCTTAAGGATGAAGGGTTTCTCAAAGATCTCCGTTCCCTGGAAGCAGACCTGTTCATTGTAGTTGCCTTCAGGATGCTTCCCCAAGTGGTATGGGAAATGCCTTCAATGGGGACATTCAATCTTCACGGCTCCCTGTTGCCATTGTATAGAGGTGCAGCACCTATAAATTGGGCCATCATTAAGGGGGAAAAGAAGAGCGGAGTTACAACATTTCTCATAGACAAGGAGATTGACACAGGCAATATCCTGATGCAGAGGGAGTGTGAAATTGGAGAACGGGAAAATGTAGGTTCACTCTACGACAGGCTCATGGCAATTGGAGCAGACCTTGTTGTAGAGACAGTTGAGGGGCTGGCAGCAGGATGCCTCACAGCAAAGCCTCAGGAAGGGCGCATTACCGGGGCTCCTAAACTGAACAGGGAATTGGGACGGATAAAGTGGGACATGACAGACCCGGACCAGCCCACAAGCAGTTCTGCAGAATTGATTGACAGGCTTGTAAGAGGTCTTTCACCATATCCAGCAGCAACTGCAGCAATGGGCGACGGAGAGAAGGAACTTGAACTGAAGATATTTGAATGTACACCTGTAAAAACCTCACCTGCAGAGAATACGGGCATTGCAGCCGGCACTGTCAAGAGCGACGGCAAGACCTATATCCATGTATATTGCGCAGATGGCTCAGCCATATCTCTTGAAGAGATACAGATGGCCGGCAAAAAGAGAATGCGTACAAAAGATTTCCTCCTTGGTTTCAGGAACATCTCCCAATTCAGATTTATGTAGCCCCAGATTATTTTGGGGCTATCCTGTATAAAGCCACTGCCACAAATGCAAACAGTATGTTTGGCAGCCACAACGCTACAAACGGTGGAAGGGCTCCCGTATGGACAAACATCTGGCTGAATCTCAGGAACAATATATATGAGAAACTCAGGGCTATACCTATTCCTATGTTCAGGCCTATTCCTCCCCTCCTCTTCTGCGATGAGAGCGATACACCAATAATGGTAAGGATAAAGGCCGAGAATGGAAGGGCAAATCTTGTATGTTTCTCTATAAGTGCATATTTTACCATCTGGTCACCCCTCATCTGCTGCGTACGTATAAGTTCATTCAAAGCAGGATAACTGAGTGTCTCAACTGTCTTTTTCCTCCTGTAGAAATCATCTACGGTAATCACCAGGGTTGTATCCATATTTCTTCCGGTAGTGATTATCTCGCTGTTGCCTACATACTCCCTCAAATGCCAGTTTCTGAGTTTCCAGCACCCTCCGGTAGAATCCCATTGAGCAGACTCGGCACTCAGTTTGGAGATTATATTATGCCCCTCCACACTCTCCAGGGTAAACTTGTAACCGGTATTGTTCCAGGTACTGAACGACTCCATATACATGAATGTTCCGGGAGAAATCTGGTAATGGAGGTTCCGTCCCGTGTTCTCGTATTTCTTCTTTATATAGGTGTTCTCAAAATCTATCCTCCCCTTGTTTGCCGACGGTATTACAAAGAGGTTGAGAAGGAGACTGAAAACGGCAATGGCACAGGCGGAGATCATATATGGGTACATCATCCTCTTGAAACTGATTCCTCCCGCCAATATTGCTATGATTTCTGAATTTGCAGCCAACTTTGAAGTGAAGAAGATTACGGCAATGAACACAAACATGGGACTGAACATATTCATGTAGTAAGGGACAAAATTTGCATAATAGTTGAATACTATCTCGTTCAACGGAGCATTTTTGTCTACAAAATCATCAATCTTCTCACTTATGTCAAAGATGATCACAATGCCTATAATAAGGAGAATTGCAAAGAAATAGGTTCCTATGAACTTCCTTATTATGTACTTGTCTATGGTAGTTATGTTAAAGTTATACTTCATCAAATCTTTGTCTCAAGTTTTTTAACTGCCGCATTCTTCCACTGGAGGAAATCACCTGCCTTAATGTGGATTCTGGCCTGCCTTACCACATCCAGGTAGAAGGCAAGGTTGTGCTCGCTTGCTATCTGGGCCGCAAGCATCTCTCCTGAGATGAAAAGGTGTCGCAAATAGGCCTTGGTGTAGGTCTTGTCTACAAAAGATGTACCCTGCTCATCCAAAGGAGAAAAATCATCTGCCCACTTGCGGTTCCTTATGTTTATCATACCTTCCCAGGTGAAAAGCATACCGTTTCTTCCGTTGCGTGTAGGCATCACACAATCAAACATATCAACACCTCTTGCTATACCTTCGAGAAGATTTGCTGGGGTTCCCACCCCCATAAGATATCTCGGTTTATCCTTTGGCAACACAGGCTCCACCACCTCCAGCATCTGGTACATCACCTCAGTAGGTTCTCCAACAGAAAGACCTCCAATTGCATATCCGTCCCTGTCCAATGAAACTGCATGTTCTGCAGCCATTACCCTGAGGTCGGGATATACACACCCCTGCACTATAGGGAAGAAAAACTGCTGGTAGCCATATAGCGGTTCTGTGGTATCAAACCTCTTTATGCACCTCTCCAGCCATCTTTGGGTAAGTTTGAGGGAATTCAGTGCATATGCATGTGTTGCATTGCCCGGTGTACACTCGTCCAACGCCATAATGATGTCTGCACCTATCATCCTCTGGGTATCCACATTGTTCTCTGGGGTAAAGGTGTGTTTTGAACCGTCAATATGTGAACGGAAAGTACACCCCTCCTCTGTAAGTTTCCTGTTTTCAGCCAAAGAAAAAACCTGGAATCCGCCACTGTCGGTGAGCATAGGCTTGTCCCATGAGATGAACTTGTGCAGTCCCCCTGCCCTGTTTATGATCTCCAGGCCGGGACGCAGGTAAAGGTGATATGTATTTCCCAGAATGATCTGCGCATTTATGTCATTGCCCAAATCTCTGTGATATACCCCCTTTACAGACCCTACTGTACCTACAGGCATAAATATGGGAGTTTCTATTACTCCGTGGTCTGTATAAAGCAATCCGCATCTGGCCTGCGACTGGGGGTCTCTTGCTATTGTCTCAAAGTTCATATTATACTATCTGCTACAAATGACAAAAGTAATAAATAATTTTCTATATTTGTGGTAAACCCTCCATTATAGAGTGCACTGCTGCCTATATGATGGGGAAATAAAATGGAGGCAAACAGATGAAAAGGATAAGACTGGATATAGGGGCACTTACCGCTTCACCGGAAGATGGCGGAAGTTTCATGTTTTTTCTGTATAGGGAAGGGATGGACAAATGCCTTCCTGTAAAACTCTCTCCTCCCGACATGCATGCTGTCCTTTCCAACTTCAACCGGCAGGATGGGCACGGGGAGACAATCCACAATCTTTTTCACAACACCCTCCAGCAGTTCAGAATAGAATTGCTGGAAGTTACGGTGGTAAGGGATGACCGGAATGAGTGCTTTGCATGTGAACTGCTGCTGTTCGACGGAGAAAAGGAGATAAGGCAGCAAGGGGGCTTTATAGATGGCGTTATACTTGCCAAGCAGTTTGCATGTCCAATCTATACAGATGAGCAGTTGATGGAAAAGTATGCTTCAGCCATTGATTTGGTTTCTGAAAAGATTGTAAAGAAGGAGATTCATCTGCAGAAACTGAAAGAGGAACTGGCCAATGCCATATCTTCTGAAGATTATGAAAGGGCCGCCCAAATAAGCAAAGCCATTGACGAACTGAGTAAAGAAGATTAATTAATTCCCCATGAAGAAGTTTTTCCCGGTATTGTGCCTCATTTTTCTAACCGGTACAACACTCTTTGCCCAGGAGGGTGCAATGGCAAATCCGTATAAGGATATCCTTCTTGACAAATCGTTCAGTTTCTCTTTCGTATCCCTCGTAAAAGGGATTATTGGAATGGCTGCAATTATATTTGTCTGCTGGTGCCTTAGTTCCAACAGAAAAGCCATCAACTGGGGCTCGGTAGGGAAAGCCCTGCTGTTCCAGTTTGCAATTGCGGTATCGGTCCTTGCATTCCCCGCAGTACAGTCTCTCTTTGAGTTTTTAGGAAGTGCCTTTGTTGCCATATTGGGGTGGACAAAAGCCGGCTCAAATTTTCTGTTCGGCAGTTTTATGGACACCTCCCGTTTCGGGTTCATATTCATATTCCAGATACTCCCTACAATAGTGTTCTTTTCTGCACTTATGAGTCTGCTGTTCTATCTTGGAATAATTCAGAAGATTGTATATGTGATGGGGTGGCTGTTTACAAAATTCATGAGATTGTCGGGAGCAGAAGCGTTGTGCTGTGCAGGAAACATTTTTCTGGGGCAGTGCGAGGCTCCACTTATGGTTAAGGAATATGTACCCAAAATGACCCGCAGCGAACTCATGCTGGTTATGACATGTGGAATGTCCACAATGGCAGGCGGAGTAATGGCCGCATATATTGCAATGCTTGGAGGGGGCGACAAAATAATGGAAATTGAGTTTGCAAAACATCTGCTCTCCGCCTCTGTGATGGCGGCTCCGGGAGCCGTTGCTCTGTCCAAGATATTGGTGCCGCAGAGTGAGGAGATTGACAATACTCTTGCCGTCTCAAAGGAGAAACTTGGCAAAAATGTCCTGGATGCCATTTCAAACGGCACATCTGAGGGGTTGAAACTTGCAGCTAATGTTGCTGCAATGCTGCTGGTATTTTATGCCCTTATTGCTGGAGTGAATGAGATTTTAGGGTGGATAAGTTTCCCGGCAGTTGATGATTTCATTACAGAATTGTCGGGAGGAAGATACACCAATCTCTCCCTGGAGGCTATCCTTGCATTTGTCTTCTACCCCATTATTTGGCTTATTGGGGTTCCGGGTGAAGATATAGGGCTTGTTGGCAGGTTGTTGGGCGAAAAACTGATTCTTACAGAATTTGTGGGATACCAGAGTCTTGCAACAATGATACGGGAAGGGGTATTTGCCTCTCCAAAATCTGTAATAATGGCTACCTATGTATTGTGCGGATTTGCAAATTTTGCCTCAGTGGGCATCCTGATTGGAGGTGTAGGAGGAATTGCTCCAAACAGGAAACATATCCTCTCCGAGTATGGCTTCAAGTCATTTCTGGCATCTGCCCTGGTGGCCCTCATGTCGGCCGCAATTGTAGGGATGTTCATATAGCAAAAAAGGGTGACCCAAAAGCCACGTTCATGAATAAGTAACCCCCGCTAGAGTATTCTAACGGGGGAATCTCGTTATCATTATGACCTTTGGATCAACCTCTTTTCCTCTTTATCAGCGTTATTCTAATACTCTCCATTTGCCACTTTTCTGGCACATGCCTCCAACATGTCATCTATCATCTCATCAAGGCCCCATTGAGGATTCCATCCCCACTCCTCCCTTGCACATGAGTCATCAAGGCAATCCGGCCATGATGCGGATATCTGGGCCTTCACAGGATCCACTTTGTAGTCCCATGTAAATGAAGGAACCCGTTTCTTTATGGCCGTAAACAACTGCTCAGGAGTAAAACTCATTGATGTGACGTTGAAACTGTTCCTGTGCACCAGTTTGTATGGGTCGGCCTCCATAACCTGCGTTGCGGCATTCAGTGCATCAGGCATGTAGAGCATATCCATATATGTGTCCTTAGGCACCTCACAGGTGTATCTGCCGTGTTTTGCCACCTCATAGAATACCTCCACTGCATAATCTGTTGTACCGCCGCCCGGCAAGGCACCATTTGATATGATACCAGGGAAACGGACACTTCTTGTGTCAACACCAAACCTTGTGTGGTAATAGTCACTCAAAAGTTCTCCTGAAACTTTACAAACTCCATAAATTGTATTTGGCCTCATTACTGTATCCTGAGGGGTTTTATAATGAGGGGTATTCTCGCCGAACGCACCTATTGAACTTGGAGTGAACACAGAACAGTTGTTGTCCAATGCCAGATTCAGGGAATTGAGCAATGCCCCCATATTCAGGCTCCAGGCCAACTGTGGATTCTTCTCACCGGTAGCGGAAAGGAGTGCAACAAGATTGTAGATTGTATCTATTTTCTCGTTTTTAAGCAATTTCGCATACGATTCAATATCAAGTGCATTAAGAGTTACTGCTCTTGCCCCCTTACTCAACCTTGCAACAATCTCAGGTTTGAGATCTGCTGCTATAACGTTGTCATATCCATAATGTTTCTGAAGATGTGGGACCAGTTCTGTACCTATCTGGCCACCAGCACCCAATACCAAAATACGTTTCATATATTGTATATAAAAGTTATTGTCACATTTATCTATACAAATGTAATAATTTTAGATAAATGTTGTATTTTTCTAAACAGTTTAATAGTAAAAACTTTATTTTTGTGTCATGTCAACAACAGGAGAAAAAATATATGGCCTTGTTGCAGAAATGGCAGACGGTCTGGGATTTGCAGATTACGGCTGTGCCCAAGCCCGTCCTGTCCCCGCTGCTATACGGTCATATTATCTCAATTCCCTGGATAAAGGGCATCTGGCAGGGCTGGGCTATCTGCACAGGAATATAGAGAAAAGGTTCAATCCGCAACTGCTTGTTCCGGGGGCAAAATCAGTTCTGGTATTTCTTGCCCCGTATTCGCTCCCTGCAGATATGCAGCCCCCTGAAGGGATAGCACAGTATGCCCTTGGGAAAGATTATCACATTGTAATAAAGGAGAAACTTTTTGCCATAATGGAAATGCTCAAAAGGGAATGTCCGTCATTCCAGGGGAGGGCATTTACAGATTCCGCACCCGTAATGGAAAGGGAGTGGGGAGTGCAGGCAGGACTTGGATGGATAGGAAAGAACAATTTCCTCATAAGCCGCAGGTACGGTATAAAGAATCTCATAGGTACAATAATTTGCAATCTGGAATTGCCTGCGACCATGGATTTTGAACCACAAAAGGCAAAGGCCAATCTGGGAAGTTGCGGTGAGTGCAACAGGTGTCTGGAAGCCTGCCCTACGGGAGCACTGAAAGGGGAATTCACTACAGATACCCGCAAATGCATATCATACCACACCATTGAGAACAGGGATTTGGCAGCCGCAATTGCCGCAGGTGAAGTGCCTCCGTTTAAAGGCCGCTATTTCGGATGCGACTCCTGTATGGATGCCTGCCCGTGGAATAGCCGCAACATCACAGGATGGGGCGAATTCCACTCCAATTACAGCATTTTGTCGGGAAAAGGAAAGGGGTGGTGGAAAGGATTGGACAAAGAGAATTTTGAAACCATTTTTAAGGACTCCCCCATCTTGAGGGGCGGATTGGAGAATATCCGCATTTCAGTAGATTGGGGAGAAGAATAATGAAAGATGAAAGAGTTTGAATTCAGGACTCAGGTTGGAGTAAAATACGAAGGGACAAATATTTCATATAACAGCAGAATTATGATGCTGGGGTCTTGTTTTACCACAGAAATAGGTGGTATAATGAAGGATTACCGGTTTGACGTTATGGTAAACCCATTTGGCACATTGTATAATCCTGCATCTATCCATGCATCCGTGGAAAGGATTATCTCACGGAGACCCTTTACAGAAGAAGAGGTGATACAGACAAACCCCACAGACACCTCATCCGAAAAGAAATATGCCAGTTTCTCCCATCACAGTGCATTTGCCAGGGGGAGCGCCGGAGAATTTCTGATTAATGCCAACCTGGAACTGCAAAAGAGTTGGGAATGGCTTGAGGGGGCAGATACAATAATAATAACATTGGGCACAGCGTGGGTCTTTGTAAACAATGAAACAGGAAAAATTGTATCAAACTGCCATAAAAGGGTAGCAAAGGAGTTCACAAGGAAACTTCTTACCGTAGATGAGTGCACCAGACTCCTTACATCAATAGCAAATCTGCTTCCCGACAAAAAAATAATCTTTACCGTAAGCCCTATACGTCACTTCAAAGATGGCGCCCACGGCAACCAGATAAGCAAATCAACTCTGCTGCTGGCAATAGAAAACACAATAAAGGAGTGCGGATGGTGCAACTATTTCCCCTCTTACGAAATAATGCTGGATGAACTGAGGGATTACAGGTTCTACAATGAAGACATGATTCATCCTTCACCTCTTGCAATAAAATATATATTCGAAAAATTCAAACAGTCGCATATTTCGGGGGATGCATTTAAACAAATGGATGAGGATTTGCGTTTAACAAAAGCAGAGAATCACATACAACGATGATTGATGCTTTTGGTTAAACTAAAATTTTTGAGCCATGAAAAAATATGAATGCAGAGCATGTGGCTGGGTATATGACGAAGCCCTTGGCGATCCCGACGGAGGTATCCCTCCGGGAACTCCATTTAATGAACTAGGTTCAACCTGGGTATGTCCAGGATGCGGATTGGGTAAAGAATACTTCGATGAACTCAAATGAAAGACAAGGGCGGGGATACCGCCCTTTACTTATTCCAATATTTCTTTAATCACGACGTGATTTTGTACAGTGATTTTGTACAAATATCTGATTTTCAGTATACAAAAAAAAGAGCATCCGGATTCTTCCAGATGCTCTCTCAAAGTTGGCGGCTACCTACTCTCCCACTTGGTATAGCAGTACCATCGGCGCTAACGGGCTTAACTTCTCTGTTCGGGATGGGAAGAGGTGGATCCCCGTCGCTATTACCACCATTAT
>SUYL01000028.1 GCA_015060445.1 Bacteroidales bacterium | reverse complement strand
CAAACTCTATCGGACAAATCCTCTTCAAGAGAGGTGACATCCGAGACTTTTATAACAAACCTGATGAGCCGGTTAATGTTCCGGAGGACGACTCAAACAGGCAACTTACTTTATGGTAAAAATTTCTCCGGACAGCAATGTTCCTTTATATTTCTCAAATTCAAAGTTTTAAAATCTATTAGAGCCTTGGCATAGCTTCCTTTATTTACATATTGTATACTTTTCGACTTTGATATCAGTTTTGCTTCAAATAAAAGATCATTTAATGAGAATCTATAAGGTGAAAGATTATACATTTCTTCCGCCAGCAGATCCTGTGCCGTCCATCTTCCAATTGCTGGGTCATACATCCTCGCCCCATAATCCAACAATCCAAGAAGCACCGCTCACCACACTTGGCAAGTTAATGAAATTATACGACAGTTGCAACCCCCTCTGACCGTGAGAGGTCATATTCCTTTTACTATCATAGTATTCTCTGTTTCAAACACCTACAGAGCACCTCATAGGTCATGTTTTTTTCTTATTCCTAAATAATTGCTGTTTTTAAGAAAAATTCTTAGGGTAAATTTTACGCAATCGCTTCCCAGGGCTTTCCTGTCTCCATAGTTTTGCTTGTGTAATTCATTAATCAGGAAATGAATGTGGCGAGAGGCAGATCTTATGGGCGCTCCCACAGGAGTTCCCCTAAAACACAAACAATATGGAATACCAACAATCTTACAGCAACAAGCATCTCCTTTGGGAGCAGGAAATCAACTACGACGAACAGGAGATCAAGTATGTAAATCTGCTTGATGACCTTGGTTTCAAACATGTATTTGGTCGGGATGAAAACAAGGAAATTCTCATTGCATTCCTCAATGAAATTATTCCCGACAAGCAGATAATAGACCTTGAGCACATCCGCAACGAGCAGGTACCTTTTGATCCGGATACAAAAGCCAGCGTATTTGACCTTTACTGCGAAACTCAGGACGGCAGCAGAATTGTAGTGGAACTGCAACGTGAAGAACAGTTCGATTATATTGACAGGGCCATATACTATGGGGCATTCCCCATACAGAACCAGATAGCAAAAGGCAAGAAAAGATACACCTTCAGTGCTGTGTATGTAATAAACATTCTGAACTTCAATCTGGTGGAACTTAGGGGAGACAATAACCCCGTTTCAACATTCAGACTTAAAGAATTGAAGACCAATAAAATTTTAAGCCACAAGTATACGCTAATATTCATAGAATTGTCTAAATTTGCGAAAAGGCTTGAGGAGATATCACCGGACAATATCCTGGAGGGATACCTCTATTTCCTCAGGAACATGCACAACTTCAAGGAGCAGCCCAAAGAGTTTCAGCAGCAGATATGGGACAAACTCTTTAATGCTGCGCGGGTTGCCAAGATGAACAGGCAAGAAAGACAAGCATACATAAAAAAGATGAATACAGAACGCGACAGAATCAACCAATGGGAATTTGCCATGGAGCAGGCCAAAACTAAAGGCATGGCCGAAGAGAAAATGACTATTGCAAAATCAATGAAATTGGAGGGGATATCTGTTGATATAATATGTAAATGTACAGGATTGTCTATTGAAGAGATAGAAAACTTGTAGAATGCCTTGCTTATATATACCTAAACAGGGTGGCACTTGCCACCCTGTAGATTTTTAAAGTTTCCGTTTCATTTCTTATCTGCACAAATTATTTCTTCAAAAGATCCAGGCTTCTCTGGATGAATGCGTGAAGTTCCTTACCCTTGAGCATATTGTTTGAAAGGAGTGCAAGATCTACAGTCTGCTTCATAAGGTCATTACCTTTTGCAAACTCCTCCATGAGGGATTTTCTCTCTGCTGTAAGTTCCTCAATCTCCTTGTTGAGTTTCTCTTTCCCGTCTTTATCTGCAACAGGGATATCCTCGGCTTTCACATCCTTGTTCCTATCCTCAATTGTCTTGAGGTTCTTTTGGGCCTCATCAGTTCTGGCCTGGATATCAGACACCTTGCATGCAGTCTCACCCTCAAGTGAATCTATGATGCTCCTCATTATAGGGTTCTCATAGTTAAGGGTAATGGTGTATGAATCAGGCATTGAACCGTAGAAATTCAGTCCGCCGTTCAGTGCGCTCATCTCCCTGTAGCGGCGCATGAACTCGCTCTGGGTAATTACTATAGGAGCAGTTGTAGCACCAAGGTTGTCAACCTGTACATGGTAGTGTGCCCCCTCTGGAAGTACAGACTCAAATGCATACCCGAGATCTTTCTCCTGGCCCTCCTTAAGAACAGGTTTCTGTTTGTCATCCTTCTGAATGAGGTTGTCTATGCTGTCTGCATCCACACGTGCAAATGTAGAATCCTTGAACTTGCTCTCAAGGAGGTTTACAAAGTGAGCATCCAACTGGCTGTCAAATACAAGCACCTGATATCCCCTGTTCTTTGCTGCCTCAATGTATGAATACTGGGCAACAGGGTCTGTAGTGTACAAATAAACAAGTTTCTTGTTCTTGTCTGTCTGCTCAGCCTCAATAAGGGTCTTGAACTCCTCATATTTGAAGTATTTTCCCTCAGTAGTCTTCATTAGGGCAAATTTCTGTGCCTTCTCATAGAACTTGTCGTCTGAAAGCATTCCATACTCAATAAAGAGTTTCAGGTTGTCCCATTTCTCCTGAAAAGCCTCTTTATCGTTGCGTGAAATCTCATCCAGACGGTCCGCTACCTTCTTGGTAATGTAGGTAGAGATCTTCTTCACATTTGAGTCGCTCTGAAGGTAACTTCTTGATACATTAAGAGGAATGTCCGGAGAATCAATTACACCATAAAGGAGTGTAAGAAAATCTGGAACAATATTCTCAACAGAATCTGTTACAAACATCTGGTTACAGTACAACTGTATCTTGTTCTTTGAGATATCCATCCTGTCCTTAATCTTAGGGAAATAAAGGATACCGGTAAGGTTGAAAGGATAATCCACATTCAGATGAATATAGAACAACGGATCATCCTGCATAGGATACAGTTTGCGGTAGAACTCCATATACTCGTCGGGAGTAATCTCAGAAGGGGTCTTGCTCCATAGAGGGGTAGAGTCATTAATGATCTTGTCCTTATCTGTATCAACATATTTGCCATCTTTCCACTCCTCTTCCTTCCCGAAAGCAATTGCTACAGGCATGAACTTGCAATATTTGTTCAAAAGTTCATTGATTTTGCTCTTTCCGGCAAACTCCTTGCTCTCATCATCCAGATAAAGAACTATCTCAGTACCGCGGTCCGACTTCTCTATCTCTTCCATTGTGTACTCTGGAGAACCGTCACAACTCCATTTCACTGCTTTGGCACCCTCTTTCCATGAAAGGGTTTTAATCTCCACCTTCTTTGAAACCATGAAAGATGAGTAGAAGCCAAGACCAAAATGGCCAATGATACTGTTTAACTGGTCTTTATATTTCTCCAGGAACTCACCTGCACTTGAAAAGGCAATTTGGTTGATATATTTGTCAACCTCCTCTTCTGTCATACCAATACCGCGGTCTGTAATGGTGAGGGTATTCTCCTTATCATCAACAGCCACATGAATTGTAAGATCACCAAGTTCACCTTTGAACTCACCTTTAGATGCAACAGCCTTCATCTTCTGGGTAGCATCAACAGCATTTGCTACAAGCTCCCTCAAGAAAATCTCATGATCTGAATACAAAAACTTCTTAATAACGGGGAAAATATTCTCAGTAGTAACCCCAATGTGTCCTTTTGCCATATCTGTAATTATTATATTTCAATTAATGAAAAAGAGATAGACAAAAAGCATGCAAAAAGGAATTTTTGACAAAATGTCACATATAATCACGACGTGATTTTGTACAAAAGGCTGATTTTCAGTATACAAAAAAAAGAGCACCCGGATTCTTCCAGATGCTCTCTCAAAGTTGGCGGCTACCTACTCTCCCACTTGGTATAGCAGTACCATCGGCGCTAACGGGCTTAACTTCTCTGTTCGGGATGGGAAGAGGTGGATCCCCGTCGCTATTACCACCATTAT
>SUYL01000027.1 GCA_015060445.1 Bacteroidales bacterium | reverse complement strand
CTATGTATTGCTACATACCGCTGCCCCTCGACTTGCATGTGTTAAGCCTGCCGCTAGCGTTCATCCTGAGCCAGGATCAAACTCTTCATTGTATATATTCTAAATAAATTTCTTGCTCCTGTAACTCGTATTTCTTTGTTTCCAAAGGAATTTACGCTCTCTTAAAGATTCTCTCTTTAAGGTCATAGTCTTTAAACTATGCTGCTTGTCTTTTCAGTATTTTCAATGAACTTCCCCTATAATACTTCTGTCCGGTGTACCCGTCCTTCCGTTTTGGGACCGCAAAGATACGCACTTTTTCTTTCCATCCAAATTTTTTTCAATTATTTTTTAAAGTTTTTTTACAGCAAAATCTCAACAACCTTATCATCAAGCAATTCTATATTGAATTTTTTTTACTGTCGGGAAGAAAAAAGATTTTAATATGGCGCTGTCTGAAAAAAAACAAAAGGGAAACACCTTCCGATGTTCCCCTTTTATCAGTTCTGTGTAGAAACTACTCAGCCTTTTCCTCAGCAGCTGGAGCCTCCTGTGCAGGAGCAGCTTTCTTTGAACGGCTTCTACGGGTAGTTGCTTTCTTAGCCTCTTTCTTAGGAGCAGAAGCCAATGCAGCCTCATTGAAATCTACCAACTCAATGATTGCCATGTCTGCAGCATCACCTACACGGAAACCAGTTTTAAGGATTCTGGTATATCCACCTGGACGATCTGCGATCTTTGGAGCAATTACTCTGAAAAGCTCAGTAACAGCCTCTTTCTGTTTCAAGTAGCTGAACACTGTACGTCTTGAGTGGGTGCTGTCATCTTTAGACTTGGTAATCAGTGGCTCTACGTATGTACGCAATGCTTTTGCCTTAGCCACGGTTGTCTCTATGCGTTTGTGAAGCAAAAGAGACGATGCCATATTTGCAAGCATAGCTTTACGATGGCCGCTTTTTCTACCCAAATGGTTGATTGCCTTATTGTGTCTCATTTTATATTACTTTTTTTCAATATTATACTTGGTAACATCCATGCCGAATGATAATTTAAGCCTATCAATCAACATATCAATCTCAGTCAGTGATTTCTTACCGAAGTTTCTGAACTTCATCAATTCAGCACGCTGGTGAGAAACAAGATCTGCAAATGTTTCAATCTCTGCAGCCTTCAAGCAGTTCAATGCTCTGACTGAAAGTTCCATGTCAGACAATTTTGTAAGAAGAAGGTGACGCATACGCAATGACTCTTCATCCAACTCATTGCTAACAACCTCAGGTGCAGTCTCAAGACTTATCTTCTCATCAGAGAATAGCATGAAGTGGTGAATCAGGATCTTTGCTGCCTCTTTGAGGGCATCCTTAGGATGGATTGATCCATCTGTTGTAATCTCAAGATTCAACTTCTCATAGTCTGTCTTCTGCTCCACACGCCAGTTCTCAACATTGAACATGACATTTTTGATTGGAGTGTATATAGAGTCAATTGGAATGGTTCCAAAAGGTGCTCCTTCAACTTTGTTCTCGTCTGCAGGTACAAAACCCCTACCCTTTCCAATTCTCATATCTATGGTAAGCTTTACAGATGGCTCCATAGAGCAGATATGAAGTTCAGGATTCAATACCTTGAATGATGATAGATGCTTGGAAATATCCTCAGCAGTAAAATCTTGCTTACCACTAACAGTTACAGTTATCACTTCGCTATCCTCACCCTCAATCATTCTCTTGAAACGTACCTGTTTAAGATTAAGGACGATATCGATAACACTCTCAATTACGCCAGGGATAGTTGCAAACTCATGGTCCACACCCTGAATCTTAATTGAAGTGATAGCAAAACCCTCAAGTGAAGACAATAATATTCTACGCAACGCATTACCTATTGTAATACCATATCCAGGCTCCAAAGGTCTGAACTCGAATTTACCAAAGGTCTCGGTTGAGTCGAGCATTATTACTTTATCCGGTTTTTGAAATGCTAAAATTGCCATTTTCTTTAATTTTTATTAGTGTTACGCTTATAAGCAAGTCATTACTTAGAGTACAACTCAACGATAAGCTGCTCGTTAATGGTTTCAGGAATCTCAGTTCTTTCAGGAACATTCAGGAATTTTCCCGACAAAGAATTTGAATCCCACTCCAACCAAGAGTATTTGTTTGCAGCAGAAGCCAAACTGCTCTGAACAACCTCAAGACTCTTTGATCTCTCTCTTACACCAATAACGTCACCTGGTTTAACAAGAGTTGAAGGGATATTCATAGTCTCACCGTTCAACACAATGTGGCAGTGTGAAACCAACTGTCTTGCAGCTGCACGTGTAGGTGCAATACCCAATCTGTAAACCAAGTTATCCAAACGCGACTCCAACAAAAGGATAAGGTTCTCACCTGTTTTACCTTTCATTTTAGCAGCCTTCTCGTACAGGTTACGGAACTGTCTTTCCAACAAACCGTAAGTATATTTTACTTTCTGTTTCTCTTTCAACTGGATTCCGTACTCAGAAGTCTTTTTTCTCTTCTTAGCCAAACCATGCTGTCCTGGAGGATAATTCTTTTTCTCAAAACTTCTATCAGGACCAAAGATTGGCTCTCCAAATTTGCGGGCAATTTTTGTTGAAGGCCCAGTATATCTTGCCATATTAAATCAACTTTTATTAAACTGTTAGGAATTATACTCTACGGCGACCTTTTGGTCTACAACCGTTGTGTGGAAGTGGGGTAACATCAATGATCTCAGTTACCTCAATACCAGCACCGTGAATAGTACGAATAGCAGACTCACGACCAGCACCAGGGCCTTTAACATAAGCCTTAACTTTACGCAATCCTAAATCAAAAGCCACTTTAGCACAATCTGCTGCTGCTACCTGAGCTGCATAAGGAGTGTTCTTCTTAGAACCTCTGAAACCCATCTTACCAGCAGAAGACCAACTGATAACCTGACCCAAGCTATTAGTTAGAGTCACAATAACGTTGTTGAATGTTGAAGAGATATGAGCCTCGCCATAAGCATCAACCTTAACAACTCTCTTTTTATTTGATACTGTTTTCTTTGCCATATTCTTAGGTTCTATTATTTAGTTGCTTTCTTCTTGTTTGCTACTGTCTTCTTCCTACCTTTACGGGTACGGGCATTGTTCTTGGTACTCTGACCTCTAACTGGAAGTCCAAGTCTGTGACGGATTCCCCTGTAACAGCCAATGTCCATAAGACGTTTGATGTTCAATTGAATAGTAGAACGAAGCTCGCCCTCTATTTTATACTCTTCTGCAATTGTTGCACGAATTGCAGCGATTTGGTCGTCTGTCCAATCTTGCACCTTAATATTGAAATCAATGCCGTTCTTACTAAGGATTTTTTTGGCAGAACTGTGACCAATTCCAAAGATATAGGTCAAACCTATCTCTCCACGTTTGTTTTTTGGTAAATCTACTCCGGCTATACGTGCCATAATTATTTATTTTATTCTTTATTGTTTACAAATTGGAATTATCCTTGGCGCATTTTGAACTTAGGGTTCTTTTTGCAAATTACATATAAACGGCCTTTGCGTTTAACTATTTTGCAGTCTTCACTACGCTTTTTAATGGATGCTTTTACTTTCATTGTATTTAGTTTTTATTTGTATCTGAAAGAAATCCTTCCCTTTGTCAAATCGTAAGGGGACATTTCAACTCTTACTTTATCGCCAGGCAAAATTCTGATGTAATGCATCCTCATTTTTCCCGATATATGTGCGATAATAACGTGTCCGTTATCAAGTTCCACTCTGAACATTGCGTTGGACAACGCCTCTATAATTGTTCCATCCTTTTCTATAGCAGATTGTTTTGCCATAAATATTTCCTTACAAATTTAACGTTATTAAAACTTATTTTCGATATAATCAAATGTTGTCAAGACATCAGCCTTACCGGATCTTACCGCAACCATGAACTCAAAGTGAGCTGATCGTTTTTTATCTACGGTACTGACCTCCCAACCGTTCCTGTGAAGGTATATATCCTTTTTCCCCGCATTTATCATCGGTTCAATACAGATGACCATACCCTCCTTCAGTTTTTTTCCATTGCCCGCCTTTCCATAATTAGGGACTTCTGGTGATTCATGCATATTTGTTCCTATGCCATGACCAACCATCTCCCTGACTACCGAGAAGCCAGCCTTTTCTGCGTGCTGCTGAACTGCACTGCCAATATCTCCCAATCTGTTACCGGCAATTGCCTTTTCAACCCCCAAATATAGGGATTCTTTTGTAACTTTTAAAAGATTTGCAGATTCAGCATCTATTTCACCCACAGGGAATGTATAGGCCGAGTCGCCATAAAATCCTTTATAGATGGTTCCGCAATCCACTGAAACTATATCTCCCTCCTGAAGAATGTAGTCGCCTGGGAAACCATGCACCACAAAATCATTTACAGAGACGCACAATGTATATGGGAATCCACCATATCCGAGGAAACCGGGAACGGCACCATTGTCACGGATAAAAGTTTCAGCCAACTTGTCAAGTGACAATGTTGAAACTCCAGGTGCAATTGCCTTTCCCACCTCACCCAAAGTTTTGGATACCAGAATGGCATTCTCCCTCAGGATCTCAATCTCCTCGTCTGTCTTCAGTCTTATCATTTCAAAAGAACTATCAAAAAATTACATTCCCGAACGGCCTTTAAGACGTCCTGTCTTCATTAAACCGTCGTAGTGTCGCATTAACAGATAACTCTCTATCTGTTGAAGAGTATCAAGAACTACTCCAACAAGGATCAACAAACTGGTTCCACCGTAGAACTGAGCGAACTGGTTGTTGATTCCCAATTTCATAGCAAATGCAGGCATAATTGCAACCAATGCAAGGAAAATTGATCCTGGCAAAGTGATGCGTGTCATAACTGCATCAAGATACTCTGCAGTTTTCTTACCAGGTTTTACACCAGGAATGAAACCGCCGTTTTTCTTCATCTCTTCAGCCATCATTGTTGGATTTACTGTAACTGCGGTGTAGAAGTAAGTAAATGCAACAACCAACAAACCGAATATGAAATTATACCAGAAGCCTGTATAGTTACCAAGAGTGGCGGCTAATCCACGGGTAGCATCAAAACTTGCAAATATAATCGGGAACAACATCAGTGCCTGTGCAAAGATAATTGGCATAACACCAGCCGCATTAACTTTTAGAGGGATATACTGACGTACTCCACCATATTGTTTGTTGCCTATAATCCTTTTTGCATACTGTACAGGAATCTTTCTGGTTCCCTGCACAAGTGCAATTGTAGCCACGAAGACAAAGAACAGGATGATTATCTCAACGATAAGCATCAGAAGACCACCAGTTGTCTGGCTGAGTCTTGTTCCAACCTCTGCAGCAAGTGCAAAAGGCAATCTTGCAATGATACCAACCATGATGATAAGAGAAATACCATTTCCTAAGCCGCGGTCTGTAATTCTCTCACCAAGCCACATGATGAACATGGTACCACCAATAAGAACTATAGTAGCAAACAGGTTAAAAGAAAATCCTTTAATCAAAAATGCTGTCTCTGGCAACTGTGTATGCAAGTTTGTAAGGTACGCTGGACCCTGCAAAGCAAGAATGACAATTGTCAAATAACGTGTCCACTGATTCATCTTCCTGCGACCGCTCTCGCCTTCGCGCTGCAATCTCTGGAAGTATGGAATCATGATTCCCAAGAGTTGGATTACGATTGATGCCGAGATGTATGGCATTACACCAAGGGCAAAAATCGAAGCATTTCCAAAAGCACCTCCAGAGAACATGTTCAACAAGCCCATAAGGCCGTCCTGAGTCTGTGCTTCCAGATTTGCAAGTTGCGTAGGATCTATATCCGGTACAACAACAAAGCTTCCCAGACGATAGACCAAGAGCAACAGGACTGTATATACTATCCTATTACGCAACTCTTCAATCTTGAAAATATTCTTAATAGTTTCAATTAATCTTTTCATTGGTTTTGTTAGATTATAGTTGTAGAACCTTGTGCAGCCTCAATCTTAGCTACAGCAGATTTTGAGAAAGCATTTGCAGTAACGTCCAACTTTGCAGTCAACTCGCCATTACCCAATACTTTAACCAAATCTTTCTTAGAGATAAGACCGTTCTCAATCATAGTCTCTACAGTAATAGTAGTTAGACCTGTCTTCTCGCTCAATGCCTGTAGGCTTGCAAGATTTACAGCCTTGTATTCTACTTTGTTAGGATTGTTGAATCCAAATTTAGGCAGACGTCTCTGAATAGGCATCTGACCACCCTCAAAACCAAGTTTGCGAGAATAACCTGAACGAGACTGGGCACCTTTGTGACCACGAGTTGATGTACCACCGTGACCTGATCCCTCACCACGTCCAATTCTTTTCTCTCTTCCAATAGAACCCTCTGAAGGTTTTAATGTATGTAATTTCATTGCTAAATCCTCTTAATTAGTTGATTTCTTCTACTTTAACAAGGTGTAGAACTTTCTCTATCATTCCTTTATAAACTGGAGTAAGTTCCAACTCTACAGAGTGTCTGATACGGCGGATTCCCAGTGACTGCAAACAAGCAATCTGACTTTTAGAAGCTCCGTTCTTACTTTTAATCTGAGTTACTCTAACTTTTGCCATAATCATTCCTCCTTAACCATTAAATACTTTGTTCATGTGTATTCCTCTCAAACCTGCAACAGTGTAAGCGTCTCTCAACTCAGCAAGAGCTGCTACAGTAGCTTTTACAAGGTTATGAGGGTTTGAAGAACCTTTGGATTTAGCCAAAACGTCATGTACGCCCACTGACTCAAATACAGCACGCATCGCACCACCCGCTTTTACTCCGGTACCGGCAGCAGCTGGTTTCATGAATACGCTTGCTCCACCAAATTTAGCGGTCTGCTCGTGTGGAATGGTACCGTTAAGTACAGGAACCTTAACAAGGTTCTTCTTTGCATCCTCGATACCTTTAGAGATAGCGGTGGTAACCTCATTTGCTTTACCCAAACCGTATCCTACAACTCCATTCTCATCACCTACAACAACTATTGCTGCAAAACTGAAGTGACGACCACCTTTTGTTACTTTAGTAACTCTTCTAACTGCAACTAGTCTGTCTTTAAGCTCTAGTTCGGTAGTTTTTACCTTTTTTACATTCATATTTGCCATAGTTTCTTAGAATTTAAGTCCACCCTCACGAGCGGCGTCAGCCAAACTTTTTACTCTACCATGATAAAGGTTACCGCCACGGTCGAAAGCAACCTCGGTAATACCTTTTGCAAGGGCACGCTCAGCAGCAGCCTTACCAACCAAAGCAGCAACCTCCACTTTAGTTTTTCCTGCAGCCTGCTCAGCAATAGCTTTGTCTCTTGATGATGCAGCAGCCAAAGTAACACCGTTAACATCATCTATCAACTGCACGTAAATCTGGCAGTTGCTTCTAAATACGCACATTCTTGGTTTCTGAGCAGTACCATTAACCACTTTACGAATGCGATAATGTATTCTTTTCTTTCTTTCAATTTTATTAATAGCCATAAACCTTCTCCTTTTTATTTAGCGCCAGCTGACTTACCAGCCTTACGACGAAGTTGTTCACCAACAAACTTAATACCTTTACCTTTGTATGGCTCAGGTTTGCGCAATGAGCGAATCTTAGCAGCAACCATACCCAACAACTGTTTGTCACAGCTCTTAAGTACAAGGATTGGGTTAGCACCCTTCTTAACTGGCTCTGCCTCACCTTTGATCTCTTTTGGCAATTCAAAGTGAATGTCATGTGAGAAACCAAGGTTGAACTCAAGGATCTGGCCTTTAACCTCAACACGGAAACCTACACCAACAAGCTCTTGTCTTGTCTGGAAACCGGTTGAAACACCAACAACCATGTTGTTGATAAGTGCACGGTACAAACCATGCAATGAACGATGGCGCGGCTGATCTGTAGGTCTGCTTACAGTCACTACGCCTCCCTCTACAGCAACTTTGATGTCGGCATCAACTTTCTGAGCCAACTCACCTAGAGGGCCTTTGACCTTAACCACATTGTCGCTACCTACTGTAACTGTTACCCCTTGTGGAAGGCTTACAGGTAATTTTCCTATTCTTGACATAGTAAAATAATGATTAAATAATTTTTAAATTAGTAAACATAACATAGTACCTCACCACCAACATTCATGGCTTTTGCCTCTTTGTCGGTAATGATACCTTTGTTAGTTGACAGGATTGCGATACCCAAACCGTTCAATACTCTTGGCATCTCTGCAACGCCAGTGTACTGCCTTAGACCTGGTTTACTTACGCGGATAATTTTTTTGATAGCTGCTTTCTTGCTCTCAGGATGATATTTAAGAGCAATTTTGATTGTGTTGAATGGAGTACCCTCAACAACTTTGTAACTTAGGATGTAACCCTTCTCATGCAAAACGCGGGTCATCTCTACTTTCATCTTTGACGAAGGAATCTCAACCACTTTGTGGCCTGCCAATGATGCATTACGGATTCTTGTCAAAAAGTCTGCTATTGGATCAGTCATTTTTAATTTGTTTTTTTTAGAATCGACTCCCGAAGAAGCCCGATATCCAATGTTAATACTTTTTTTATATATAACAGAAGGCGTGCATCGCACCGTAAAATGCAATGCACTCCTTTATGTTTCTACCAGCTAGCCTTGTGAACGCCAGGGATAAGTCCTTTGCTGGCCATTTCACGGAACTGAATACGGCTGATACCGAAGATACGCATATATCCTTTTGGTCTGCCAGTAATTGAGCAACGGTTGTGCAAACGTACTGGGCTGGAATTTTTAGGAAGTTTGTCAAGAGCAGCATAGTCGCCGGCCTCTTTCAACTGTTTGCGTTTCTCAGCATATTTGGCACATAGTTTAGCGCGTTTTACCTCGCGTGCCTTCATTGATTCTTTTGCCATTATCTTTCCTCTTTAGTTATTCGTACTATTTTTTAAAAGGCAAACCAAACTCACGAAGCAATGCAAAAGCCTCCTCGTCTTTCTCGGTTGAAGTGGTGAAGGTAATCTCCATACCAAGAACTTTGGTAATCTTGTCAATATCAATCTCAGGGAAGATGATCTGCTCTTTGATACCTAGAGTATAGTTTCCTCTACCGTCCAATTTCTGGTTGATACCTTTGAAATCTCTGATTCGAGGAAGAGATACTGCAATAAGTCTCTCAAGGAACTCATACATTCTTGCACCACGCAAAGTAACTTTAACACCAATTGGCATACCTTTACGAAGTTTGAAGTTTGAGATATCCTTTCTTGAGTATGTAAGCATAGCCTTCTGACCAGTAATCAATGTCAACTCCTGCTGTGCAACCTCAATAAGTTTCTTGTCAGCAGTTGCCTGACCCATTCCCTGGTTAATGGTTATCTTCTCCAAAACAGGAACCTGCATAATTGATTTGTAACCGAAGTCCTTCATCAATTTGGCAACAATCTCCTCTTTGTATTTCTTTTGTAGTGAAGGAACATAGCCCTCTAGTGATACGTTCTCTACAGCAACGTTTTTAGTCTCTTTTGCCATTATTTAATTTCCTCCCCAGATTTTTTAGCATAGCGAACCAGCTTACCATTCTCGTTAAGCCTGCGACCAATTTTGGTAGCACCACCCTTAACTGGATCTACAACCTGCAAATTAGAAATATGAATACCAGCCTCTTGCTTGATGATACCACCTTGTGGATTCTGAGCATTTGGTTTGGTGTGTTTACTTACCATGTTGAGACCCTCAACGATGGCGCGATCCTTATTCTTATCAACGCTAAGAACTTTACCGGTTTTACCCTTCTCGTTACCTGCGTTTACATAAACCATATCGCCTTTCTTAATATGTAACTTCTTATTCATAATACAGTCCTTATTATTATAATACCTCTGGAGCCAGTGAAACAATCTTCATATAATTGTCACGCAACTCTCTGGCAACTGGTCCAAAAATACGGGTACCGCGAACCTCACCCTGGTTATTCAAAAGAACGCAAGCGTTCTCGTCAAATCTGATATAAGAGCCATCTGCACGACGAATCTCTTTTTTAGTACGAACTACAACCGCCTTAGAAACTGAGCCTTTCTTTGCATCAGCTCCAGGGATAGCGCTTTTCACAGCAACTACAATCTTGTCCCCAACGCTAGCGTAGCGACGGCGAGTACCGCCCAACACACGAATACAAAGAACTTCCTTTGCACCACTGTTATCTGCTACCAATAATCTTGATTCTTGTTGTATCATGGCTTATTTAACTTTTTCTACGATTTCTACTAATCTCCAGCATTTTGTCTTGCTCAATGGACGAGTCTCCATTATTCTTACAGTATCACCCTCGCTGCACTCATTCTTCTCATCGTGAGCAACAAATTTGGTGGTTTTATTTACGAACTTTCCGTAAATAGGGTGCTTCTCTTTTGTTTTTACAGCAACTACTATAGATTTCTCCATTTTGTTGCTAACCACTATACCTATTCTTTCTTTACGAAGTTTTCTTTCCATGAACCCTCAATTATTTGTTCTGGTTTTCCAGTTGGCTCAACACTGTAAGCATTCTGGCAATATTTTTCCTTGCTTTTTTAATTTGAGATGAATCCTCTAATGGAGAGATTGCATGATTCATCTTAAGTTGGCTTAGATTTGCCCTCTCAGCATCTATGCGCTCTTGCAAATCTTTTGCAGACAATTCACGTATTTCAGTAATTTTCATCTTTTCCGTCTCCATTAATTATTCAACATAGTCTCTACGAACTACAAATTTTGTAGTTACAGGAAGTTTCTGAGCACCAAGGCGTAGAGCCTCTTTAGCAACCTCCATTGGAACACCTTCTATCTCAATAAGCATTCTACCTGGAGTAACAGGTGCAACGAATCCCTCTGGAGCACCCTTACCTTTACCCATACGTACCTCAGCAGGTTTCTTAGTGAATGGTTTGTCAGGGAAAATACGGATCCAAATCTTACCCTCACGTTTCATATAACGAACTACGGCCTGACGTGCAGCCTCAATCTGTTGTCCAGTCATCCAGCAGCTCTCCAATGTTTTGATACCGAATGATCCAAATGCCAACTGATTGCCTCTCTGGGCTACGCCCTTCATGCGGCCTTTCTGCTGTCTTCTAAATTTGGTTTTCTTTGGTTGTAACATAACTCTTATTCTAATTTATTGATTCTCAGCAACTTGGCTGTAACGGAGCCTAATTACCGGGTTGCAAAGATACACAAATATTTTTATATGCAAATATTTTTTGAAAAATTTCATCACTTTTGGGCAAAAAAATATGACACCCAACATCACCATTCTCACGCAGTTACAAAAATCAAAAAAAATTCCGTGCACCCAATTTGGTCAAAATTGGAAAGCACGGAACCTATTGTAAAAATTGTCTTCCCGACAATCAATTGTCCAATCTATTTTTTCCCTTTTGCAATCTCCTCTGCCACCCTGATGGTCTCCTCCCATACTCTCATGAAGTTTCCACCCCAGAACATTTCAAGTTCCTTCTCGGTATAGCCTCTCTTCAGGAGTTCTACAGTGAGGTTCTTCATCTTTGAACAGTCCTCAAGACCCACAACTCCACCACCACCGTCAAAGTCTGTTCCAAGTCCTATATGTTCGGGACCTACAAGATTCTTTATATGGTCTATATGGTCTGCCAGATGTTTAACCTTGGTATCCTTCTTGGGGATGGTTGTAAGGCACCATCTACCTGTTGCAACCTGAATCACGCCACCAGTTGATGCTATGATCTTTATCTCTTCATCTGTAAGGTTCCTCGGATGCTCCTTCAGGGCCCTCACTGCCGAGTGTGAAGCGAAAAGAGGGGCCTTTGAAAGTTTTGCCACATCCTCCAGTGTTGAAGTGCTTGCATGCGAAAGGTCTACAAGCATACCAAGTTCATTCATCCTTTTTACAACCTGCTCACCAAACTCCGACAATCCTCCATACGGATTCTCAGAGGGGTATCTCGAGGCATCACAGATATCATTAATATAGTTGTGGCACAAAGTGATGTACCTGCAGCCCGCATTGTACATGGAATCTACTTTTGCTACGTCAATACCAATGCCATAACCGTTCTCAAGGGCAAATACAACGGCCCTTTTTCCCTCTTTCTTTATTTTGCGCAAATCTTTTGGAGAATACGCAATTGCCGCCTCATCACTATGCTTTGCTATGTACTCCTTGAAAAGCCTTATCTCCTCCATGGCATACTTGAACACAGAGTCCCTTGAATAATCCCTGAGAGGACCCTGGTCGAGATAAATTGCAAAGAACGCGGCATCCAGACCTCCCTCCTTCATCTTGGGAAATGACACCTGCCCTTTATCCACACTCCAGTCATCACTGTCGGGATGATTAAGATACATTGCTGTATCATTGTGTGTATCTATGGTAAGATACTTCTTGTGAATCTTCTCTGCCTTCTGCATATATTGCTCATCTGTTTGTGCATAAGCACTCACAAGCAGCAGATTTGCAGCCAAAAAAATTAAAATCCTTTTCATTACAATATATAATTTACTTCTTTTTAATCCACCATCCCATCTTTACTGCCAACAGAATGAGAAGCAATGAAAGTCCGAGACATCCCAATGAGAGCCACAATCCCATTCCGTTCATGAACATGATTGGCACAAATGTAATAAGCAGTATCTCTACCGGTGCAATAGGAAGATATGCCAATGCATAGTCATCCATAGCCTTGCTTGAGAGTTTAGGGTCAACTATCCTTATAAGGGCAATTCCCATGGCCATTGTACCTGTCCACCATCCCCATGCAAAGATTGTCCTCTCAAACCAGTATGTCTTTGAAAGTCTTCTGCCAAAATAGAATGTAATTGCAAATACCATAAGTGCCCCAAAAACAATCAGCACCACCAATGGAAGTGCATATTTTACAACCACGCCAAGTTTGATTGAAGCCACGCCAAATGCCACCAAAAGGTCTGTACTCATGCTTCCTATCCTCTGGGTTGTCTGAGGGCATATATACTCTGTAACGTTGGTTGCATCAAATATCTTCTTTAGTACAAGTCCAACTATAAATGCACAACTGAACACAGGAAGTTCCAGCTGCGGATACAATTGTTTTACCCCAAGACTCAGTGAGTATCCCAAGAATGCCACAAGGAATACAAGGGCAAAATGGAATGTAAGGGGTTCAATGGATATTGCAGAGGTGGTTGCACTTCCCACTGGGTCCCTCTTTTCCTGGGGAACAAGTCCCGAACGGAGTTCGTCGGGAAGATCTGCAAAATCTGAGATGAACGCAGTCTGCTTGTTTTTGGCCGCCCACTTTATAAATATGAGTCCACCTATAATTGCACATATTACTCCAACTGTGGCAGTTGTCATACCAAGGCTGGCCGCCTCATCCCATCCAAGGCCGTTGAATGCATCCCCAATTGCAGCGGCAGTTCCATGACCTCCATAGAAACCTGTTGAAAGCATTACTCCAAATGCATCATTGAGTTCCGGCCATATGAGTTTGAGGACAAACAGGCCGAACAAGCCTGCCAATGCCCACTGCAACAGCATACCAAGTTGGGCAAAAACCCACATTGGGCCAACTCTGCCTGCAACCTCCTTAACAGAGAACTTTGGAGACGAGAGCGGAAGGGCACCAAATACCAGTGCAATAAGCACGGCAGCATATGTTCCCATGCTTCCCGACAAAGGGAGCCATCCCAAACCGTTTGGACCGAACGCCAGACCCAGTACACCCGCAATGAGGCTTGGCGGTATGAATAGTTTCTGTATGAGTTTAACCTTTACTCTAATTAATTTCCCCACAAGTATGAGAGCCGAGATTATTCCCAGATCCGTAAGGAACACCCATGGGGTGAAGACTTCTGTATTGAACATTATTTTAGGTATTTAGTTTCTACAATGTCTGTAAAGTTAGTATTTTTGTGAAATATATGGCCAATTTTTTTCTCAAATATTGCATTTTCCTCATTGCCGCCATTACTTTGGCCTTGAATGCGCATGCTCAAAAGCCAGGGGTACCCATAGGTTATGAGATAAGCAGGGGAGACACCATATACGTTGACAAAATATCCCCCGTACATGTATTCAACAGACCTGAAAGCTGGAAAAAGAGCAGGGAATGGCGCAAATTCTACCGCACAGTATACAATTTTGCAAAAGTATATCCTTACGCATTGAAAGCCAAAGAGATAATGAGAGATGCGGACAGCACTCTGGCCAACTCGGGCTTTACAAGATGGGAAAGGGAGAAATATATAAAGTCATACGAAAAAAGGCTTTTCAAGGAGTTTGAAAAGCCTTTGAGAAACCTCTCCATAAACCAGGGCAAACTGCTGCTCAAACTGATAGACAGGGAGGCAGGACTCTCCTCCTATTATGCCATAAAGAATTACAAGGGTGGTGCAGCCGCCGGATTCTGGCAGGGGGTTGCAAAATTGTTCGGATCAGACCTGAAGAAGAAATACGACATGTTCGGGGAAGACAGAATCATTGAAGAACTTGTACAGATGTACAGGAACGGCACATTCTGGTACCTGTATCATTCCATGTTCAGCGAGTGACACTCCTGCCCGTCAAAGACTACATAATCAAAGTCATGGATCCACTCCCCCATTATGAACATCCTGGCCCCATTCTCCAATTCCATTGATGTTCTGTGATGGAAATGTCCAAAGATGAAATAATCTACCTTGCGCCCCCCCTTAAGCAGTTGTTCGGCATACTTTACAATCCTTTCATCCTTGCCTCTCCATTGCCATGGATTCTCCTGGTGCGCAAGTCTGTTGTGCCTGCTCCACATATGCGCCAAAGCAAAAGCCCAACGCGGATGGATTCCGCTGAAAAGCCATTGGAGAAAACGGTTCTTGAATCCCCAGTTTAGCAGTTTGTACCCTAAATCACCCTCACCAAGGCCGTCACCATGTCCCAAACAGAACACCTTCCCCCCAATCTCTGTAAAATGGGGCTGACTGAGTATTTTTATACCAAGTTCCTCCTCAAAATAGCCATATGTCCATATATCGTGGTTGCCGTTGAAGAAATACACTTCAACCCCTCTATCAACCAATGAAGCCAAAGCCCCCAAAGTCCTTGTGAACCTCCGCGGTATAACATTCCTGTACTCATACCAAAAATCAAATATGTCACCCAACAGATATAGAGCCTTGGTGTTTTGCGGCAACGAGGCAAGGAACGAGGCAAATTTCCTCTCCCTGGCCGCTGCATCGCCCACCTGAAGGCCAAGATGCACATCTGATACAAAATAGTGAAGGTTCCTCTCCATACACCACTACTATACTTATACTATAGCAGGCTCCCTGCAATACATGCAACACCTGCAATCACACAATAGATTGCAAAAATCCAAAGTTTTGCCCTCTTTACAATATTAATCATAAGGGTACAGGCAAATAATCCCGACAAAAAGGCTGAAATGAACCCCACAGCCAGCGAAAGTGCAGGGATACCTGATTCAGCACCTGCAAGGTCACCTCCAACAAGTTCAAGGAATGCTTCTCCCAGAATAGGGACCAGAACCATAAGGAATGAGAACTGTGCCACATCCTCTCTCTTCACACCCAGCATAAGACCTGTAGAGATGGTGGTACCGGAGCGTGACAAACCCGGAAGCACCGCCAACGCCTGTGTGAGACCTATTATAAATGCATCCTTGTAAGAAACGCCATGTCCACCCCCCTGTTGCCTTGCAGAGAGCCTCTCACTCAATGTGAGGAGAAGCGCCGTAAGAAGGAGCATGAATCCTACAACCATAAGGCCGCTGCCGAATACCGCCTCAACATGATCCTTAAAGAAGACACCCACTACAAATATGGGAATCATTGAGATACATATCTTGAAGACGTACTCTTTCTGTGGATTCATTTTTGCATTGAAAAAACCGTCCAGCAGATCCCAAATCTGTTTGCGGAAGGCAACTATTGTACTGCATACTGTAGCCGCATGCACCATAACCTCAAAACTGAGATTGCCAGTCTGTATACCAAAAAGTTCCTTTGCTATTGTAAGGTGTCCGCTGCTGCTTACCGGAAGGAACTCTGTAAGGCCCTGTACCAGCCCCAGTACCATTGCTTCAAACCAATTCATCCCAATCACCTGTTTTTAGATTTTCCAATATGCATAATTGCCCATATCTCAATTGTCATCCCTATGAGGATCACCACCGGTGCAAGCACCGTACGCCTGAAACTGAACATCTCCTCATTGAATACATCTGGATTGTCGCTTCCGCCCCCCGCCATGAGGATATAGCCCAAAACCATTACGGCAAATCCTATGATTATATAGAGGATATTCCTCTTAGGAACCGCAAAACCTGTCTCTTCTGTATTTTCCTTCATAATATGCTGTTTAATAATATAATTCATCGTTGGTAAGTGAAACCATCCTGTTCACTACAAAAAATGTGCACACAAGGCAGATGACTGCCCCCAAAACTACAACACCGCCCAGCACCGCCGCAATGAGTTCCATCTGGAAAATTGAAAAAATCTGCCTGAACTCATTCCTGAGCAGATACAATATCCCAACCAGTGCCAACGCCGCCAATAATCCCGACAAGATTCCCTGGAACAGCGATTTTACAAGGAAAGGGGCCCTTATGAAACTCCTTTTGGCACCCACAAGCCTCATGGTATAGATTGAAAATCTCTTGGAATATATATTGAGCCTTACAGTGTTGTTTATCAGCACAAATGAAATGAACATCAGGAGGACTATGAACACCAGGAAAGCCATGGCAATCTTCTCAAGGTTGTTGTTGAGCACCTCCAGCAGCGACTCCTGGTATGCAACCTCCTCAATCTGGGGATTTTTGAGGAGTGATTCCTTTATGGCCCCTATACTGTCGGGATGAAAATACTCCCCCTTGAGGTTGAGTTCTATTGACACGGGTATGGGATTTGACTCAAATGCCTCCAGGAAATCCTCTCCCAACAGGCGGCGCATCTCCTCTGTCCCCTGCTCTTTGGATATGAATGTCGTCTTCTTTATGGCCGGATGCAGATCCAGTTGCCTCTGCAGTTTCTTTGCATGAAGGTCAGGTACATTCTCCTTGAGTATTGCCGAAATCTTCACATTCTCCCTGAAATAGTTCTGCACAGCACCGGCATTTGCGGCCAGAATTCCAAAAATTCCCACCAGCAGCAGCACCAGCGCTATACTGATTATTGACGAGAGGTATGAATGTACCAGCCTCTTCGCTATTATGTTTTTCTCTCTTTTGCCCATATGAAATAACTTTCAAAGATAAACACAAAATGTTTATTTAAAAATGTTTAATTATTTTTTATTATCTTTGTGCGATAAAAATTCCATTTCTATGAAGGAGACTAAAAAAATACTGTTCGTCAACTCTGAGATAACACCATATCTCCCTGAGAGCACCATTTCCAGCGTAGGACGCTATCTTCCTCAGGGAATTCAGGAGAGCGGCAAGGAAATCCGTTCATTCATGCCAAGATACGGCAATATAAATGAAAGGAGAAACCAATTGCATGAAGTTATCAGGCTTTCCGGCATGAATCTGGTTGTGAACGATATAGACAGGCCCCTAATAATAAAGGTTGCCTCAATTTCCTCTGCCAGGATGCAGGTCTATTTCATAGACAATGAAGATTATTTCCACAGAAAATTTGTATACACAAGTGAAGACGGCAAATTTTTTGAGGACAATGACGAGCGCGCAATATTCTTTGCCAGAGGTGTTCTGGAGACTGTGAAGAAACTCAGATGGAAACCCGACATCATACATTGTCAGGGGTGGATTTCACATGTACTTCCTATCTACCTTAAGAAGGCTTATAAGGATGATCCTATATTTACAGACTGCAAAGTTGTACTCTCATTATACGATGAGATTGCAAATGAGACTTTTGCAGATGACATGAAGAGCAAAATGGTCCTCCCCGGAATAAAGGCAAAGGACTTGGACATACTTAAACCCGCAAATGGCATAAATCTTGCTAAACTCGCAATCCAGAATGCAGACGGAATCATTCTTGGAAGTGCCGGACTGTGTGGTGAACTTGCAGATTTTGTATCTGCATCATCATTGCCTGTACTGCCATATATTGACCAGTCTGATTCTGCATACATTAAGGAGTACAACAGTTTTTACGACAAAATTTTAGGAGAAGATGCAGTTTAGACATACAATTGTTCTTGCTTTGGCAGCCATGTTCATGGCTGTATCATGTATTACAGTAGATAAAAGTATCGGACAGGGACTCATTCCTGAAGACCAGGACATTCCTGTTTTTACAGCAGAACTTGACCTTCCTGTGGAACTGAAATCGGCACAGCCGCTTCAGGGGCTTTCAGCATCGGAATCGGCATTCGGTGCAATAAGGACTCCGGAGAACGGGCTTGTGCAGTTTGCAACAGTGGCAGATTTCCGTCCTAACTTCAGCGGATGGGATTTCGGCAAGGATGCCGTAGTAAAGGAGGTTTATTTCCTGGCAAACATATCACAGATATTTGTCCCTGAGAATGACCAGGCCGGCATTCCACAGATAGTGACATTGCACAGGACATACAGAAACATAGACAGTACAACAGTGTTCAACAACGCTTTTACAGAGGCTGATTATGACCCTGAGCCTGTAAACATGAGCGAAACCGTATATTTTGGCGGAGACTCTCTCAAGGTGATACTCAAGAACTCTTTTGCAGAGGAGATTCTCACTGCCACCCAACAGGAGAGGGATACACTGGACCTGTTCCTGAAACGTTTCAAGGGTCTCCTTATAAAGACTTCCGTTCCTGAAGAGGGTATATATGGAGGCAGAGAGAACATTATCAATTTCGGCAGCGGTACTATTTACATAAGTGTAAATTTCCAGCCTACATGGGCTGAGGGGCTTGTAAGGAAAGATACCCTGTTTGCCCTTACATACGGCAACCAGAAATGCCTTAACCTTTCAATCTATGAAAGCGGAGAGATGCAGACAAAGGACCCTGGTGCCGTTATGGAGTTTGAAGGTGCTGCCGGAAACAAGCCTTACATAAGCAAGACTGCCCTTAAGGGGGTAATTGATGAGTGGTTGAAGGCTGAAGGACTTGAAGACAAGAATCTGATTATTGCAAAAGGTTCTCTTGTATTCCCGTTTGAGATACCAGAAAATCTTGATATGACAAAATACCCTCCAACACTGTATCCGTGCAACAGGGAATTTGATACCACATACAATGCAAATGTATTCTATCCTGCATTGGATGTAAACGTCAGCGGCTACTCTGTAGGAAACATGAACAGGTCCCTAAAAGAGTACAGAATGGATATCCCTTCAATAATACAGGATTTTGTATCAAAAGACCTCTCACAGTTGGATGACCTTACACATAATCTGTGGATCATGCCTATCACTTCAAGCACCGATTCATATTATGGAACCGTTTCATACAACATAGATCTGTTTACCTATTATCTGGGCAAATTGAACGGACCTGCAGCCGGCAGATCCCCTAAATTGCAGATTGTATATTCTGTATTGGAGAATTAGTCTTCCTGCAGATGCGCATACATACAGAAAAAGGGGTGTTTCATAGAAACTACCCCTTTTTCTTTTCCGTTTCATCCTCAAATTTATTTGTTCAAAGAAGCAACTTTTCCATCAACTACCTTTAAAGTACTGGTTATAAGCCCCTGCTCTGAGGCAACACCGGAAGAGTCCGGACAAACCCTCACAATATTGTAGTTAACGCTAAAGGTGTCGCTTTCATTTACCCTCTCTACAGAAACAACTTCAGCCTTCAACTGTGAGCACTGCTCCTTGAGCAGGATCTTCACAGAATCATCCAGTTTGCTGAAATCTTCCATTGCCTGATTGAAATCTATATTGAAATCATCGGTACAATAGGACGCTGCCGAATTGAAATCATTTGAAAGGAATGCATCAAGGAATCCTTGAGCACAACTTTGGGCCTTGTCTGCCTTTCCTGTACAACTTGCCAAAAGACAAACGGCCACAATTGTTAATAATCTTTTCATACTTTATAATTTTTTAATTTTAATCCAGTTTTACTACTGTTATGCCGGAGCCTCCAAACTGCACATCCTCATCCTTGCAACTTACAACTCCCGGTACTGTCTTGAGGTATTTCCTTATCTCCTCCTTGAGGATTCCGTTACCCTTGCCGTGAAGTATCTTCACCTCCCCTATACCAACCATAAGTGCGTCATCAATAAAACGGCTTACAATGTCGAGGGCCTCCATAAGCCGCTCCCCCCTTATGTCTATATTGGGCTTGAAGTTGAGCCTCCTCTCTGCCAGCCCCTCTGAGTGCGCGCTCATTTGTTTTGGCATGCTCTTTACAGCATTGTTGTACTCATTGTTTGATATATGCTCTATATTCTCCTTCTGCACCTTACTTATTATACTTCCCACAGCAACATTAACCCATGTCCCTCCAACCTGCATAACCTCACCTATAAGGTCTCCCCCTTTTATGCGCACTTTGTCTCCAGTCTTAATCTCCTTTTTGGCAATAACCTGCTGTACCACCGGCTCTACCTTGACAACTCCCTTGCCGGCTCCCTTAGCCAGACGCTCCTCTTTCCTCTTCTTGCGCTCCAGAAGTTTGTTCATCTTTGCTTCAATCTTAAGGTCGCTCTCAGTTACGTTTTCTTTTGAAAGGTCCCTGTTGAACTCCTCCAGTTCCTTGCGCGCCGCCTTGGTCTTCTCCTTCTCTGCCTGAGCCTCCTTAATCTCCTTAATTGTAGCCTCAACTTTCCTGTTTGCCTGCTCAATAATGGCCTGAGCCTCCTTTTTGGCCTCCTGAAGTATCTGCTTCTTTACAGACTGGATATCTGCCAACTCCTTTTCATACTTTTCAGTAATGTTTTCCAGAGTTTTGTCTGTATTCTTTATCCTCGCAAGTTTTTCGTCCAGAGCCCTTCTATTCCTGGATATTTTTCTGAGTTGCTTCTCCATATCTACATATCCTGTTCCCGCATTCTCTTCCGCAACCCTTATGATATGCTCCGGCAAACCTATTTTCCTTGCCAGTTCAAATGCAAATGAGTTTCCGGGCAGACCCACTTCCAGTTTGTAGAGAGGCTGTATGTTGGCCACATCAAATAGCATTGCACCGTTTATGGCTCCGTTAACCTTCTCTGCATAGAACTTGAGGTTGGTATAGTGGGTGGTTATTACCCCAAATACCCCCTTGAGTTCTATATTCTCCAATATTGCAAGGGCAATTGCCCCTCCTGCCGTAGGTTCTGTTCCTGTTCCAAACTCATCTATAAGTACAAGGGAATTGTCGTTTGCCTTGAGAAGGACCTCCTTCATGTTTGTAAGGTGTGAACTGTATGTACTCAAATCGTTCTCCAACGACTGCTCGTCACCTATATCTATGAATATATCATCAAATATCCTGAATTCACTCACCTCGCTGGCAGGTACCAGCAATCCCCACTGGAACATGTACTGGAGCATCCCCACTGTTTTGAGGCATACAGATTTGCCTCCGGCATTCGGCCCCGAAATTACCAGGATATGCTTGTCGGGAGTAAGAGTAAGGGTAAGGGGTACTATCTGCTTCTTCTCCTTCTTGAGTGCCGCTTCCAGTATAGGGTGTCTCCCCTTTACAATTTTAAGGGTGTCGTCCTGTGATATTATGGGCTTGCCCGCCTCCATCTGCATTGCCACAAGGGCTTTAGCCCTTATGAAGTCTATTTCCCCTATGAATCTTGCCCCCTCTATGAGTTCAGGCAGATACGGGCGGAGGAAATCTGTAAATTCCCTGAGAATCCTGAGAATTTCCCTCTGCTGGGCAAACATAAGTTCCTTTACCTGGTTGTTTAGTTCAACAACCTCCATAGGCTCAATGAAAACGGTTTTTCCGGTAGCAGACTCATCATATACAAACCCAGGGAGTTTGCGTTTGTTTACTGCACTTACCGGAATCAGGAGCCTTCCGTCCCTTACAGAAACGCTTGCCTCCTCATCTGCAAGCCCCTCCTCCTGTGCTTTGCGCAATATGGACTGTATTTTTCTGGAAATGGATCCCTCCTTTTCCCTCAATTGCCGGCGGATGTTAAAAAGTTCAGCACTTGCATTGTCCCTTACCTCACCAAATCTGTCTATGATGGATTCTATCCGTCGGGAAACTTCCGGAAAGAACATTATGGGTTCCGCCATTGCCTTTAATGCAAGGTATGCCCCCTCCTTGGTACCCCTGAAGAACTGGAGTACCCCCCTGAGATTCTCTACAAATGTGTAGAGTTTGTTCATGTTCTCAAGTGTGATGGAGGAATATTCTATCTCAAGAGGCTTGAGGAATTCTATGCTGTCTATAAATCCGTTTTGTGGGAAACCGCTCTCAAACATGCATATAAGGCGCATCTCATCTGTGAGGACAAGCCTTTTGGTTATGGTCTGGGCATTGTGCGAGACCTTCTCATTCTTCACTCTTTCTTTGGCATAATTGGTGGAACAGCGCAACATCAGTTGTTCGCGTATCTTCTCAAATCCCAGTTTCTGCTCTATTTTTATGCTATTCTCCATTGCCATTATTTTTCCAATGCAAAGATAATATTATATATTTG
This sequence comes from Bacteroidales bacterium, assembly GCA_015060445.1. Classification (GTDB taxonomy): domain Bacteria; phylum Bacteroidota; class Bacteroidia; order Bacteroidales; family UBA932; genus Egerieousia. The sequence continues at coordinate 6,512 of SUYL01000027.1, read as the reverse complement.
CAATGCAGAAATTTAGTTTATGACATTACCTCTGAGCATAACATTATATGTACTGTTCATAATTCTGGCCTATCTTATGGGGTCAGTTTCAAGTTCCATATTGCTTGGAAGGGCATTTTACGGAATAGATGTAAGGGAGTACGGCAGCAGGAATCCGGGGGCAAACAATACCCAGAGGGTGCTTGGATGGAAAATTGGCCTGCTGGTGCTTGCATTTGACATTCTGAAGGGTGTTGCAGCGGCATCCCTTGTCTTCTTCCTCCCGTTCCCCAAAGAGACAAACGGATTTGTAGGTACCCAGATAGTTTTCGGATTCTCTGCAATTATGGGACATGTATTCCCGGTATTCCATAACTTCAAGGGGGGTAAGGGAGTTGCAACAATGTGCGGTGTACTGCTGGCAATACATCCGTTTGCCGTACTTATATGTACTGCCATTTTCTGCATTACCCTTTTCATTACAAGATATGTTTCGGTGAGTGTGATTGCAGCCGTAACCTGTTTCCCTTTCCTTGTAAACACCTTGTTTGCCTTGTGGCTCGACCCTAAGGAGACCCTTGTAATAAAGATTTTCAGTATTGTTGCCGGATGTACAATATGGCTGTGCCATATAAGCAACCTCAAAAGGCTGTATAACGGCAAAGAGGAGAAATTTGTGATAAAGAAACCTCTGAAAGAGAAATCATGCCCTCTGCCACCCAAAGAGAAACAGCAGTAACTATTTCTTGTAGGAGTTCTCTATTGCTATTCGCAGTTCGGAGATTGACCCCATCTTCCTTATTGTCCCATCACATACGAATGAGATGTTTCCTGTCTCTTCAGAAACCACAATCACACATGCATCTGTCTCCTCAGACAAACCTGTGGCCGCTCTGTGGCGCATTCCGTACTGGGCCGGGATATTAGGGTTTTCACTGATTGGCAAGGTACATCTTGCTGCAACTATCCTGTCTTCAGCAATTACCATGGCACCGTCGTGCAGAGGGGCATTCTTGAAGAAAATGTTCTCTATGAGCCTGTGGCTTATCCTGGCATCTACAATGTCGCCTGTCTCCTCCACAAATTCCATGGATGAAGTGCGGGCAAGGACTATAAGGGCACCTGTTCTGGTCTCGCTCATATTGCTGCATGCAGTTGTTATCTCATCAAGCACCTCAAGTTGTATTGAACTGTTTCTGTGCCCGAAAAGCCTGCTGAAGATTTTAATCCTTCCATTGTTGAGGATATATGTATTGCCCAAACTCAACAGGAACTTCCTTATCTCCTGCTGGAAAAGCACTATGATTGCTATAACTCCCACCCCCAGGACCTGTCCCATAATTTCAGAAAGGAGGCTCATGTTCAAAGCCTTTACAACGGCCCAGATTATATAGAGGATAATGATTCCAAGGAAAATGCTTATTGCTGCAGTACCCCTTATAAGTTTATAGACATAATACACAAGCAGCCCTACAAGCAGGATATCCACTATATCCATTATATGTATATCTACTATATCGAACATGTTTCTTACAATTTATCTGTCAAAGTTACAAATTATTATACATATTAAAATATTGCCGCCACATATTTTTATTTTTCGTGTTATATATTATATTTGTAAAAACAAACATTATAATTACAAAAGATGAAGTACAGATTATTATTTGCATCAATTCTGGCAACCCTGCTTATAGGCTGCAGCAAGGAGGATCTACAGACCGCTCCTGAAAAGCCGGTGACCACTACAGTAATGGGTGTAGGAAGTGTCTATAATGGTACCATTATAATTAAGGTGAACGAAGGGGAGGAACCTGTCACCAAATCTTTTTCGGCATCAATGCCGGATCTTGGAATCTACAGCATTGAGCCTCTTTTCCCTCACAATCCAAAATATGCTTCCCGACATAAAAAGGCCGGGCTGCACCGCTGGCATGTTGTGTCATTTGACCCTCAAGTGCCTGTATCAAAGGCATACGGGGAGTTCAAGAAGATTGGATCGGTAGATATTGTGGATTATATGCCGGTAATAAAATCTGCACAGGCTTCCACTCCATTCAATGACCCATATCTGGGCTACCAGTGGCATTATTACAAGGAGGGGAGCACCATTGGCATAAACCTCAAGAAGGCTTGGGAAATAACCACAGGAAGTGAAGATGTGATTGTAGCAGTGCTCGATGGCGGTATAGACTACAAGCATGACGACCTGAAGGGAGCCATGTGGGTAAATCAGGCAGAGGCTAATGGAACTCAAGGGCTTGATGATGACAACAACGGATATGTTGATGACATCTACGGATACAACTTTACCGCAACTGGTAATACCATGACAGGACTCCTTTCTGCCGACACCCACGGTACCCACGTTGGAGGAACTGTTGGTGCTGTAAACAACAACGGCAAATTTGGTGCAGGCGTTGCAGGTGGAAACGGCACAACCAAAGGTGTAAGGCTAATGTCGTGCCAGACAAATGAGGGGAAAAAAGGTGCATACATTGGAGCAGCATTCGTTTATGCAGCAGACAATGGAGCCGTAATTACCCAGAACAGCTGGTCTTTACCTGAGGTCTACGAAACACCTGCGCATATAGTTGAGTCTATAGATTATTTCAACAAATATGCCGGTATGGATGCTGAAGGCATCAACCAGGTTGGCCCTATGGCCGGAGGCGTTACAATCTTTGCTGCCGGAAATGAGAATACAACCTTGTGTTATCCGGGTATGGATGACAATGTAATTGGAGTATCCGCTACAGGCCCCAACGGCATGAAGGCTTCATACTCAAACTACGGCGAATGGGTTGACATTGCCGCTCCAGGCGGAGACGGTGGCGGAGAGGGCAGTGTATTCAGCACCTATCCCGACAATGACTTTGTTGGCATACAGGGTACATCAATGGCATGTCCTCATGTATCGGGAGTGGCAGCACTTGTAGTTTCAAAATATGGTGGCCCCGGATTCACAAATGAAGAACTTAAGATGAGGCTCCTCAAATCTGCTGACGAGCAAAAATTGTACTCGGTAAACACCGGATTCAAGGAGGGCAAAAAATTGGGTGCCGGCATGCTGGATGCATACGCAGCACTTATGCCTGCTGAAATTCCGGATGCCGTTGGAACATTTGAGGCTTCTGTAGAATCAAACTATATAACTGTCAACTGGAAAGCAACAGCAACTGCAGAGTTCCCTACAGCCGGCTATACAATATACTGGCATACAGGAGACCTATCTGAATTTGACCCTTCTGCACAAGGCGCTTCTGAGGTTAAATCCATTTATGTACAGGGAAATGAAGCAGAGGCCGGTACAGAACTGTCACACACATTTGCCTCATACTTCAACCAGGATATATACATGAGGATACAGGCAGTAAACACCTTTGGCAAGGGGGCAGCCCTTTCTGGCCAGGTTAAGGTTCATACCCAGCCCAACAAGGCTCCTGAATTTGCCCCTGGCGAGTCATTTGAGGTAGAGTTGAAATCCTTTGAGAAGAGGGAATATGAATTTACCGTTTCAGACCCTGACGGACACAAAGTGAATCCTTGCGCATTTGAGGGAGGCAGTGCAGCGGCAACCGTTGCGCAGACCGGCAACAAGGTTACCGTTACCATTGACGCCACCAAGGCGGTTCCCGGAACATACAAGGCAACCATTACTGCTACAGACGAGTATGAAGCAACTGCAACCCTTGTGATTACCTACACAATTCTGCCTAACACTCCACCTGCAGCAATAAAAGGAATGGAGAATATGGTATTTGGGAAAGGCGAATCAGTAACAGTTGACCTTACTGAATATTTCAAGGATGCCGACGGCGAGAAACTTTCATACACTATTGAATCAACAGAGTCTGTTGTTGCAGATTATGGAATAGTGGACAATACACTTACATTGTCGGGAAGATCATTTGGAACATCTGAGATTACCATTGTGGCAATGGATGCACAGAAGGAGAAGGCTACAATCAAATTCTCTGTGCTTGTAAGAGACAGGAATGTTCCTGCAGACATCTATCCTAACCCTGTACGTGACCATATGTTTGTAAGAGCAGGCACCGACGGTACCTACCAATTGAGCATAATTGGAGCAAACGGAGGTACAGTTTACTCCAACTCTTCTGCCGCTTCCGGTCCGTTCAATCCGTTCAGGGTTGATGCCTCAGAATGGGGTGCAGGAAGTTACACCGTTGTCCTGAAGAACGGTAGCAGCGAGTATAAGACAAATATTGTAAAACTGTAAGTTTTGAGAAGTATGAAAAGAATTACCACAATAGTTGCAGCCCTCCTGTTTATGGCTGTACAGATGAACGGACAAAGCGTACCATTCCTCAATATAAACGCCGACCCATATTCACACAGTATGGGAGGTGCCACACTTACTTTGGGTGAAAACGCATTTACTGCTGTAAACAATGCATCGGCAATGGCCCTTACACAAAACAAGGGATATATTGGAGCAGCATACAACACCTGGCAACCCGATTTCCAGAACAACAGCAACATTGGATTTGCCGGATTCGTAAAACTGGGCCAGAAATTCTCCCTTGGTTTGGGGGGAAAGATATTCGGATACGAATCATACAATATTGCCAACGACAAAGGGGGCACATCAGGGACATACACTCCAAAAGAGAGTGCCTTTGAAGTAGCCGGAGCCTATACAATTTCTGAAAATTTTGCAGCAGGTATAAATGTAAGGATGATAAGTTCTGATTTGGGCAAAGATGCCTCTGCATCATCTGTGGCAGCCGACATCTCGGTAACATATATGAAAGATGCCCTTAAACTTGCTGCTGCAGTTACAAACATTGGAGGAGAGATGGATTACGGTTATGGCGGATACAAACTCCCTTCAATGGCAAAATTTGGAGCAAACTACACATTGGACCTTGCTCCTGAAAACACTCTTGCATTCAATGTGGAGGGTGACCTGGTTATGGAACCATCTGCCTTTATGGCTGCTGTTGGAGCAGAGTACTCCTACAACAACATCATTAATGTTAGGGCAGGTTACCACGTGGGAGATGAAGCGGTTATCCCTTCATACGGCAGTGTGGGTATTGGTGTAAAATTCGCAGGATTGAACCTTGATGCGGCATATCTGTTCGGCGGCGGAGAGAACTCCACCCTCAACGGATCGTTCGGCATTGCATTGGGCTACAGATTCTAGAACTGCTCAACATAAGCCAGTATGGCTATTGAAACTATACAGAAAGCCTGTGTCAGCAAATGTTGGCACAGGCTTCCATTTTTCTGTCAATAAGTTAAAGATGAGTTTTCATAAAGGAGTAACCACAAAGTATTTCTGGGGAAAGTTCCTGCAATTCACTCCACATACGCCAGCGTGGCAATGCTCACCCTTACTTCTTGCCATAGCGCACAGAAGGCTCAGAAAGCAACCCGTGCTTAGGCGAATCCATCTCTTGGATAATCTGAAGCATTTCTGCAGGTGTAACCACAAACGGCTTTTTGGGAAAATGCTTTATATTGCCGGTTACAAGGAATGAATCTTCATTAGCAAGAGCAACCTCATAGAAAACGATATCCTTTGGATCGGGGAGTTGCTCTTCAGCCTCTTTTCTTGATGAGTTGATACCAAATTTCTTGACAACTTCTAAAGTCTCATCTATAAGCGATTCTGGTAAATTAAATTTCGGTCTGGTTAAAACAGAGTAATACTCCGCCAAAATATCATCATTATAAATTGGTGTAATGTCTCCCAGAATCAAGTGCTGCATCAACTGCACAGTGCTTGTATTCTTAAAACGGGACAGTAGCGCTGATACAATCACATTGGTGTCAATAACTGCATAGATTTTCATATTACTCTCCCCTTCTCGCCAATCTTATCTCCTCATTAATCTCCTCAAGACTCATTCCCGCAACGCCATTTTCTTGTGCAATTGCTCTAAGTTTGTGAAATGCGGCAAGTCCTTTTGCCCGGATTTCCTCTTCTGATTCTGTGCGCAACTCAAACGGAATACGCTGCTCCCGCACTGCGGCCTTCATAAAAATTGTCACAGCTGCTGAATTGCTCAAGCCAATTTCATTGCATAGTTCATCAAAGCTCCTCTTTAGCTTTTCATCTACCCTAATTGATATAGTTGACTGTCCCATAATTAACCATTGTTTGTATTGCAAATATATTACAATGTATTAACAAATGCAATATAAATATGTTGAAAATTAGGTTATCAAATAAATACTTCACTCCACATACGCCAGCGTGGCAATGCTCACCTCTTACTTCTTGCCATAGCGCACAGAAGGCTCAGAAAGCAAACCGTGCTTAGGCGAATTCATCTCTTGGATAATCTGAAGCATCTCAGCAGGAGTTACAACAAAGGGCTTCTTTGGAAAATGCTTTATATTGCCGGTTACAAGGAATGAATCTTCATTAGCAAGAGCAACCTCATAGAAAACAATATCCTTTGGATCGGGGAATTGTTCATTGCTGCCTATTCTCCGAGAATCTATACCACCTTCCCTGATAGCATCAATGACAGCATTGATTGTTTCTTCCGAAAAAT
>SUYL01000026.1 GCA_015060445.1 Bacteroidales bacterium | reverse complement strand
TATTTTCCTTTATGCATATGCCATTCTACGTTAGTCTGGCAAAGATAATTTCAAATCGGCGCGCTCCAAAAACCTCTGTAACTACCTAACATTCAATATTTTCAAAGAACTTTTATAAATTTTTACCGGACACTAATGATAAACAGATACAATTAATTTTTTCATTTCATCTCGGGACAATTGATTTGGATTCTTTCCATTCAGCAATCTTTTAACTACCTCAATCAGCTTTTCAGTTGTACAGAATTCCCATTTGTAAGAAGAATTTTTAATATCAAGTTTCACTACAGGACATATATTCATATAATTCAGGAACTCCTCATAGTTCTTGAAATATTTATCAATGAATCCGGTATCCACACTTATTGCCTCACATAATTGCAAATACTGCCTGTATCCTATAGGAATATATTTTTTATCATCTCCGAAATGCATAGAAGCAGAACTCCATCTGTAATTCTCAACCTTCCCGCAAATCCCGGCTTTAATCGGATTCTGTAATATATATACCGATGTATTCATTATCCATTCATCATCCCTTTTGCAAGCACTTGAAAAAGGAGTCCTGAATATTTTATTGCTATTTTTATACTTCTTGTTGTACCATCTGGAATAGCTTTGTAGTGTTTCTCTCATCAGCTCCGTTACACAACTGGTTTCAATTAGGAAATGAGCATGATTTCCCATTAATGCAAACTCCATTACCACCGATCCAAATTTCTTTGCATACCTGTCCATCCTCCTCAGAAGCTCAAGATTGTCCTCATCATCATAAAACACCGTATATCTTCCATTCGCCCTAAAGTAGACATGCATTATCCCTTCCTGTTCCCTTACATTCTTGCCCATACTTTTTTTTCTCCAAAATACAACACCTCGAATACCTTGCAAAGCTTTAGCGTAAATTTACGCTAAATCACGACGTGATTTTGTACAAAACGCTGATTATTAGATGGATAATTTTTGCTACTATTAACACTTTTGAACTTTTATGATTGATTATCAGTTAATTGTACAAAAATGCGACGCGATTTTAAGAAAATTGTTAACTTTACAAAAACACTACACCATGAAAAAGCTGCCAAAAATTTTCATTCTGGATACAAATGTTATCCTGCATGACCACCGTGCCATATACAATTTTCAGGAAAATGACCTTGTAATACCGCTGGCAGTGCTTGAGGAGGTAGACAAGTTCAAGTATGGAAATGATATAATAAATTACAATGCCCGGGAGTTTGTAAGGACAATAGATGAAATATCCGATAACAGACTCTTCAACGGGCACGGTTACCCGTTGGGAAAAGGGCGTGGAACACTTACAATTACAGTAAATAGAGATTTCCCCAAGGATCTTCAGTCTATTTTCAAGGATGACACACAGGACCACAGGATTCTGGCAACCGCAATCTGGTACAAGCACAACTATGGAGACCGTGTTGTGGCGTTGGTTACCAAGGATGCCAATTTGAGGATGAAGGCAAAAGCCATAGGGATGTTTGTGCAGGATTACCTTACAGACCACCTGAAGGCAGACAGTTTTTCAAACGAGGAGCGTAGGGTAATTACAGCAAAGGGGGTAGATCCAAAAATTCTTGAAGAACTCCACAATAATCCCGACGGTGTTAAACTGGACAAATTCAGATACAAAACCCCTCCGTGCAACCAGTTGTACCGTTTCCGGACTCCCGACAACAATATAATTCTGGCCCGTTATGACCATAATACCCAGAATATCATTGAGGTTGTTCCACAAACCGCATACGGAATTTCACCCCGCAACGAGGAGCAGGCATTTGCAATGGATGCCATTCTTAATCCCGACATAAAACTGGTTGCCATTACCGGAACAGCCGGTACCGGAAAAACCCTTCTTGCACTTGCCGGAGCCCTTGCACAGACAGATCTCTACGACCAGATACTTCTGGCCCGTCCGGTAATACCTCTGAAGAACCAGGAGATAGGATTCCTCCCTGGAGACCCTAAAGAGAAGATTGGTCCATATATGTTGCCACTGTATGATAATCTTGCAGTAATTAAAAAGAATTTTAAGGAGAGCAGCAAGGAGAACATTAAAATAGAAGATATGCTCCGCCGTGAGAAACTCCTCATCTCACCATTGGCTTACATCCGCGGACGCTCCCTCTCAAACACCTTCTTCATTATTGATGAAGCCCAGAACCTTACCCCTCATGAAGTAAAAACAATAATTACCCGAGCCGGTGAGGGAACCAAGATTGTCTTCACAGGAGACGTGTTCCAAATAGACCAGCCATACCTTGACACCTGGTCCAACGGCCTTACTCACCTGAGCGAGAAACTCTACGGTGAAAACCTCTTCGCCCACATCAACCTCGTAAAAGGGGAGCGCAGTGCCCTGAGCGAACTTGCCGGCAAGAAATTATAATCACGTCGCAATTTTGTACAATTACTTGCGTATCAAGTAATTAAAAAACAGAGGTCTGGAAAAATCCCAGACCTCTGTTTTCTATTTTGCTGAGAATCAGCAAAATGTACAAAATTGCGACGTGATTATCGTGTACACCATTTACGTGCGTTTATAAACATCTCAATCCAAGGGGTAATCTCCTGTGAACGCAATTCAGCAGGGTAGTGGGCCCAGTTCCAAGGGCGCAAGCAGCGCTCTGGGTGAGGCATCATTGCCAGGTGGCGGCCATCTGAACTGCAGACACCGGCAATACCCTCTGGAGAACCGTTAGGGTTTGCAGGGTAAGCGTTGTAATTGTAACGGGCAGCAACAGCAAAGTGCTCCATACCTGCAGGGAATGAGAACTTGCCCTCACCGTGGGCAACCCAGATACCAAGTTTGCTGCCTGAAAGCGAGCGCAACATGATTGAAGGGCTCTCCTCAATGGTGACACCTACAAATGCACTCTCATATTTGTGTGAATTGTTATGGATCATCTTAGGAGAAAGTTCACGGGCGGTAGGGGTAAGCAGACCAAGTTCAGCCATCAACTGACAACCGTTGCAGATACCCAAACTCATTGTATCCTCACGTGCATAGAATGCATCAAGGGCAGCCTTGGCCTTGGCATTGTAAAGGAATGCACCGGCCCAGCCTTTTGCAGAACCAAGGGTGTCGGCGTTGGAGAAACCACCCACAAATACAATCATCTTAACCTCCTCAAGAGTCTCACGGCCGGAAATAAGGTCAGTCATATGGACATCCTTAACCCTGAAACCTGCAAGGTGAAGTGCCCAAGCCATCTCACGGTCACCGTTGGAACCCTTCTCACGGATAATTGCAGCAACTGGAGCATCAGCAGCAGGAGCCACCGCAGCAGAACCCTCTGTAGCAGAAGCAACCCCCTCATATGAAGCAACAGAACCTGTAAAGCCCTCAGGGAACTTGTAAACAAGCGGCTGGTTCTTATAGTTCTGGAAACGCTCTTTAGCACATTTCTCACCAACCTGGCGGATGTCAAACAAATATGAAGTCTTGAACCATATATCCCTCAAAGAATCTATATCCAAAGAAACCGCCTCAGCACCGAAACCTGTAATCACAACCTTACGTGCAGGGAGGTAATTACCTATAATGTATGCTTTTGCACCAGGAGCGGCAACCTCTGCAGCAACCGGAGCAGTAACAATGTTCAAAACAGCAGCAACCTCGGCAAGTTTCTCATTGGCAACCTGAACCAGTACACCAGGAGTCTCAGAGAACATGGCCTTGAACGCAGCACCGGCAACCTCTTTGCCCTCCCAAGCCTGTGCAAGCATCTCAAGAGTGCGGGCATTCAGAGCAAGACCGCCGTTTACATTTGCAAAACACATCTCAAGGGCAGCGGTAATCAAACCACCGGCAGAAATGTCATGTCCTGCAAGTACAAGGTTCTTCCCGACAAGTTCCTGAACTGCAGCAAATGCTTCGCTGAAGTATGCCGGATCCTCCACGTCAGGAGAAACATTTCCTATCTGTCCAACAATCTGTGCAAATGCCGAACCTCCAAGAGGGAATGCCTCTTTGGCAGTTGTGTCCGCGCATGATGCACTTGATGCACCATTTACAAATGGGATATACAGCAAAGTGCTGTCGGGATTATTCTCAAGAACAGGATGTACAATCTTGTTGATGTCCTCTACAGGTGCTACGGTAGAGATGATTACTGTACCAGGCGAGAGGACTTTCTCCCCGTCGGGATACTTCTGGGTCATACTCATACTGTCCTTACCGGTAGGGATGTTGATTCCAAGGGTACATGCAAAATCGCTGGCACCCTTTACTGCCTTGTACAGACGTGCATCCTCACCCTCATTGCGGCATGGCCACATCCAGTTGGCACTCAGTGATATACCTTTAATTCCATCTTTCAAAGGAGCCCAAACTACATTGGTAAGAGCCTCTGAGATGGCCATTCTTGAACCTGCAGCACTGTTCACCATTGCAACAAGCGGTGCGTGGCCCATAGAGGTTGCTATACCCTCCTTATTATTGTAACCAATGGCAGTAACACCAAGGTTGTTTAAAGGCAACTGGATCTCACCGCAAGTCTGCTGGCCGGCAATAAGACCTGTTACCGAGCGGTCAACCTTGTTGGTCAACCAGTCTTTACAAGCCACACTCTCCAACTGGAGCACCTGGCCAAGGTAATGCTCAAATTTTGCAGGGGCATATGCAAGAGGTGCAAAACTGTAATCTGCAGTGTTGTCCTTCATATAAGTCTTAGGTGCGCTGCCGAACATATCCTCCATTGCAAGGTCAATTGCAGCCTCACCGGTCTTCTCATTCTTGAGGGTGAAGTTGTGTTTGCCGGTAGTCTCACCAATCACATACATAGGGGCCCTCTCACGCTCGGCAATAGCCTTCAACTCATCAATATCCTTCTCCTGCATCACAAGACCCATCCTCTCCTGGCTCTCATTCCCGATGATTTCTTTCAAACTCAAAGTAGGGTCACCCACAGGAAGTTTGCTGATATCAATATTTCCACCGGTCTCTTCAACCAACTCCGACAAGCAGTTCAAGTGGCCGCCGGCACCGTGGTCGTGTACACTTATAATAGTATTGTTGTCGCTCTCTGCAACGGCGCGGATAGCGTTATAAGCCCTCTTCTGCATCTCAGGGTTTGAACGCTGGATGGCATTCAACTCAATTGCATTGGCATACTGGCCGGTATCAACGCTACTTACAGCGCCACCACCCATACCAATGCGGTAGTTGTCACCACCAAGAAGAACAACCTTGTCGCCTACTGCAGGAGTCTCTTTCAAAGCATCGCGTTTCTTTGCAAAACCTACACCGCCGGCAAGCATGATAACCTTGTCAAAACCGAATTTCCTTGCTGGGGCTACATTAGGGCCAGGCAACTGTCCCTTGCCGTCTGTACGGGTACCGTCAAACTCAGCAGTAAGAAGGCTACCGCAAATGATACACTGCCCAAACTTGTTTCCAAAATCAGAGGCACCGTTAGAAGCCTTGGTAAGGATCTCCTGTGGGCTCTGGTACAGCCAAGGGCGTGCTGGAGTCTTCTCCCACTCACGCTCAACAGCCATTGCTGCTGCACAAGATGCATCTGCAAGGTCTGCTGCACCCTTTCCACCCTCAGTACTCAAATGAGGATTCACACCTGCAGTTGCCTCAACACCCTCGTTGAATCTTGGGTAAGAGGTCATATAACATGCGGTACCTGCTATCGGGAAACTGCCCTTACCACCAGCAATACGGTCACGGATCTCACCGCCGCTGCCGGTAGCAGCACCGTTGAACGGCTCCACTGTGGTAGGGAAATTGTGGGTCTCAGCCTTGAGTGAAATTACGGTATCCACCTCTTTGGCAACAAACTCAGATGGCTGGCTACCGCTGGTAGGGTGGAACATTGCAACCTTTGGACCCTCAAGGAATGCGCAGTTGTCTTTATAGGCACTGACTATAAGATTAGGGTTCTCCTGGCTGGTTTTCTTGATCATCTTGAACAGGGAACTCTCCATCTCCTTGCCGTCAACAATGAACACGCCATTGAAAATCTTGTGGCGGCAGTGCTCGCTGTTAACCTGCGAGAATCCGAACACCTCACTGTCTGTAAGGCCGCGGCCGAGTTTCTTGCTCAAACCTTTAAGATACTCAATCTCCTCAGGGTTGAGAGCCAGACCCTCCTGCTTGTTGTAACTCTCAAAGTCCTCAATATAAATTACAGGCTCCGGCTGGTTGCTGGTAGTGAAAATCTCCTGATCAAGTCCCTTATAGAAGCGCTGCAGCATCTTGTCATACTGCGGAGTCTCCTCCTGGGTAGGGAAGAACTCCTCAATACGCTCAATTCCACTGATGTTCATGTTCTGGGTAATCTCTACCGCAGTTGTGCTCCAAGGGGTTATCATCTCGCGTCTTGGACCAATAAACTTACCCTCTACATTCTCACCCTCTTTAAGTTTGGCATTCCCAAACAGCCACTCAAGGGCGCTGATATTCTCCTGAGAAATCATCTCATTAGCCTTAACGGCTATTACCGTACCATTTCCGGCACCAAAGAATAAAATCATAAGTATCTTGTTTTTAAAGTTTTATCTATCGCTTGTTGCGGCCCTCCTCCAGGCCGGCCATAATAGGGTGCTAATTTACGAAAAAAAAGGAAAATGGCCAAAGTATACTTAGAAACTCGGGGACCGACTTAGGTCGGTCCCCGAGTTTTAAAAAAACTTTTTGAAGGCGGCAGGATTTTTACTATATTTGTTGGTGACGTTCAATTAATTATTAACAATCTAAAAGTGGGGGAGATATGGAGGGCCGGATTCATTTTCACTCAATAATAAAGTCTATTAGAGGAAGGGTAATTTTTTATTCCGATTCCGACAGGCTTCTGTTTGTAAACATTTTGAGAAGGTTTCTTGATAAACACAATATAGTATTGGTTGAGTTTGTCATTATGGATAACCATATTCATCTGTTGCATACTGCGCAATCAAAGGAACACTCCATGCTTTTTTTGGGGGAACTTCAGCAGAACTTCTCTTTTTGGTACAACAGGTTCCATTCCTCGCATGACAAGTTTTTTATACCTGCAAAAACTTTTGTGAAATTCACTCAGGAGTACAGGCATAACTGCTCCTTATATATATTGCAGAATCCAATGGTTGCTTCTCCAAAAGATTACCCTCATCCTAAAAGGTATAGGTGGAGCAGTTATATATTCCATTATGATTTTGAGGATTCGGCTCCCATGCTTGTAAAGAGTGAATTTGAAATGACAAAAGCAAACAAACTGTTTGATCTGATAAATCACAGCAAGAGCATTTCATACAATAAATGTCCGCTTCTGCGCTCCGGTTTTGAATGGAGAAACAATAAACTTACAGATTTCCTGAATGTGGAGACTGGAGAGATTGACTCCTTATATACAAAGTCTGAGTTTAAAGTTATTGTACAGAAAAATATTATCTCAAAACACCAGGAGTTTTCAACAGAGCGTACGGAGCGCGTTGCTGCTTATTTGGAAAAACATAAACATGCGTTGGCTCCAATTTCCCAAGCGTTGGATGTTATATTGTCTGGCCGCAACTATGCCACCCTTTCCCTCAAAGAAAAGGAATCTGTAATTAAAGATCTGTTCAAGTATACAAATGCAACCCAAAAACAGATAGTAATGCTGTTGGATGAAGATAAAAACCATATAAAAGAAATCTATCAAAAATACATGTATAAATAAAGACTTATATGCCTGGTAGGTAGGGTGGTAGCCAATAACTCGGTCCCCGGGTTACCGGTAACCCGGGGACCGAGTTTTAAAAAAACTTTCAAAAAAAATTTGGAGATTTAAAAATAATGTCTACCTTTGCAACCCGAAACGAAAACGGGAGCATAGCTCAGCTGGTTTAGAGCACCTGCCTTACAAGCAGGGGGTCACAGGTTCGAATCCTGTTGCTCCCACGAAACAAAACAATAGTTCTTTCAAATTACAACTCGGGAGCAT
>SUYL01000025.1 GCA_015060445.1 Bacteroidales bacterium | reverse complement strand
CGTTACAAAATACGTAACATAGATGCTTTGAAGAGGCTTGCCCATCATATTTTGAATGAGACTCCAACTCTTATCGTCAAGGACACACTCCAAAATATCATCGGCATTAAGAGCGAGCGAACTCTCGGCAATTATCTTATGTACTTGAATCAGACATATCTGATTTCAACCATAAGCAAGTACTCTTCAAGAAGCCGAGAGAGAGCAAGAAATGAGAAATCATATGCAATCGATGTCGCCTTCATGGACAAACGTGAGAATGCTTTCTCCGGCGAGAACTTAGGCTGGAGATTGGAAACAATCGTATATCTTGAACTGCTACGAAGAAAGGCAGGAACTGAAAATGATATATACTATTATCAAGGCAGAAGTGCAGAGGCAGATTTTGTCGTATGTGACGGAAACAAGACGCTCGCTGTATATCAGGTGAGTTATGACATTTCCAACGATAAAACCAGGAAGCGTGAGATCAAAGGATGCATTGCAGGAGCCAAAGCAACGAAATGCGACAATATCTACCTGATTACAGACCACGAAAGCGAAATCATAGAAGAAGACGGATATACAATTCAAGTTGTTCCTATCTGGGAATGGCTGACCAGAGAGGAATAAATTATTAAGTACTCTACGACATAACAAACATAAATACTGTTCCGGTCAGAGGGCGTGAGTCTTCTGGCCGGAATTCTTATTCGTTCACCAGCAACTTATATCCCTCCCCTCTCACGTTCACTATGCGGATTCGTGGGTCGGGTTCGAGACGGCGACGGAGTTTGGAGATGAATACCTGAAGGCTGCGGGAGTTGAAGAAGTCGTCGTCGCCCCAGATTTCCAGAAGGAGAGGTCTTGTGTAGAGGGTTTCTCCTTTGCTTGCACATAGTAGTTCAAGGATTTTTGCTTCGCGTGGCGAGAGTTCTTCGGATGTGCCGGCGTAATCGAGACGGAGTGTGTCGGGATGGAACGTAAATTCACCTATTCTGTATGTCTAGGGAACAGGAGCGGTCTGAACCAGCCTTCTTCCTGCCAATGAGCGCAGCCTGACAATCAATTCCATCATTCCGAACGGTTTCTTGAGATAGTCGTTCGCTCCGAGTTCAAAGCCTTCCACGACATCATCTATGGCAGATCTTGCTGTCAGGAAGAGGACAGGAGTCTGCTGGTCGGTCTGCCTTATCTGCCTTACCATAGTGAATCCGTCCATCTTGGGCATCATCACATCTGCAACCAGGACATCCGGCTTTTCTGCATAGAACTTACGCAGTCCTTCCTCTCCATCCATAGCGGTGCGGACATTGAAGCCCTGGCTGGTCAGGGTATTGCGGATGATCAAAACAAGGTTGGCCTCACCTTCATTAGGGAAGTGTTGACCTCCCACAACTGCCGCTTCTCCCTGCAGACCAGAGAAGATGGTTATACCCATTTCTTTGTGGAGTTTGGAGAGTATTAGGGATATCACTATATTTGTACAGAATATACTTTTTTATCATAACATCTGTTCATGGAAGACTTTATCCTTAGGGAAATAGACCGTTTGGGGGAGATGCTTACCCTTATTGCCCGCAGGTTGGGGCTGCTGGATGGGGGTACTCCCGGTTACACTGTTAGGGATGTGAAGGCGGAGTTCGGCAATGCCGGTTTCCCGGTGGATGTGGATGCAATCCTCAAGCATGAGAATCCAATCTGGTTCCTTGTGGAGCAGATGAAGGCATCGGATTATGCCGTTGAAATTTTTGTGGAAATACTCTTCAATTCAGATATTGATGACCCTGTTAAGGAGGCCCTTCTGGATGATGCCCTGGCCTATCTGGATGGTAAGGGGCATTTCTCTTTCAGACTCCACTCACTGAAAATGTAGATGGACTCCTTGCAGATTCCCTAAAGAAATGTTATTGCCGCCAGGTAATCATAATGTTCCCCCTCCTCCACCATTTCTGCCTTGAATCCATATTGCGATGCATATAGGGAGAGGGTCTGGAAATCTATGTACAGCCAGTCAAATGCATTTCCCTTTACCTGTTTGTACTGCATGCGGAAATCCACCTCCCCGTAATAGTTGCCGTTGAGGTCTATCTGAAAACTGCCGTCCTCATCCTCAAACAGATACCTCAGGTCACTGGAATCCATATATATAACCCCTCCTGGCTTGAGAATCTGTTTCATCTTGGTAAAGAATTTTTCCATGTTCTCCACCTTCCCGACAATTCCGGAGCCGTTCATGAGCATAAGCACAGTGTCATATGCCTGAACTGCCGGATGGCTGAACAGGTCTGTATTGGAAACACTCTTTACCCCCCTCTTCTCCATAACCTCCACCGACAGCGGCGAAATGTCAATTGCATCAACCTCTTTTCCCATATCCTGAAGTGCAAGGGAATGGCAACCGCTCCCGGCTCCGCAATCCAGAATCTTCCCTTTGGCCAGCAGCAGGGCCTTCTGCTCCAAGGCAGACATCTGCTCAAAACTTCTGAAAAGGTGCTTTACCGGAATCTCATCCTCATCAAACTGTGAAGAGAACACCCTCAGTTTTGCAGCCTTGCCTTTCTGAAAATACTCTTTTATGGCACACCCCATAGGGTCTTTGTCGGGAAGAAGAAGTGAATTGCTCATTGGGTTATACTTTTTTGCAAAGGTACATTTTTTTATGGCAGATGAACAAAAAAGGCTCCCAGTGACGGGAGCCTTTCCGTTATTGTGAGAGCAGTATTACTCGCCTTTGTTCAATGGTGATGGAACAGTGTAGGTTCTGGTTGCAAGATCCTTGTCAATCATAAGCAGACCGTATTTGTTGCCGTCAACTGCATCCAACATGTCAATGATCTCCTGTGCGCTCTCCTCTTCCTCAACCTGCTCGTCAATGAACCATTTCAACATGTTCTGTGCTGCGTAGTCCTTCTCCTCAAGTGCAAGTTCGTAAAGGGCAGTGATGAGTGAAGTAACTTTTTTCTCGTGAACCAAAGTGTCCTTGAATGCATCCAAAGCGGTTTTCCACTCTGTCTGTACTGCATCAATAGGGGCAAGTTTAACCTCGTTTCCTCTTGCCAATACGTGGTTCATCAAAATCTCTGCATGTGCCTGCTCCTCCTGGAACTGAACTTTGAACCAGTTTGCAATTCCTTTCTGGCCTCTTGCAGCAGCATCCATTGACATTGAAAGGTATAGGTAAGCAGACCACAACTCTGCATTAATCTGGGCATTGAAAGCCTTACATAATTTCTCGCTAAGCATATCAGTAATTTTTTTAATTGGTTTCTAAATCTGTTGCAAAGATACTAAATAAAATTTAGTAAACAATAGTAATTATAAAATATTTGATATTTTTTTTGAAAATTCCTATTATCCGTATTTACAACTTCACTATATGGTCAACAATTAAAGGCTGTCAATGTTCATCTGGTTGTAGATATTTTTTCCTTCAGGTGTGTACATGTGATCTATCCTGTTGGCGTAAGCCTTCTCAACCTTACCCCTTACTACCTTCAATGTGCTGTTTATCATGCCATTCTGCTCTGTAAACGGCTCAGGAAGTACTGCAAATGTACTTGGCAACCATCTGTGTGGGAACATTGTCTCAAGTTCGCCTCCTTTCTCAAATTTGGCCAACTGCTCTCTGATTCCTTTTATTGCAGCCTTCTTTCCCTCCTCATCTTTCAATGAAAGGCCCTGCTCTGTAAGGTATGCAGCAAGTTTCTCCTTGTTTGGAACTATAAGTGCGGTTGTGTATGCACTCTGGTTATTGTACAGGATTATGTTGTCTATGAATGATGAGTGCTCAACTACAGCCTCCTCAATTCCCTCAGGGCTGTATTTTTCACCGTCACTTGCAATAAGAAGGCTCTTGAAACGGCCAAGTACGTAAAGAAGGCCGTCTTTGCCCATATATCCAAGGTCTCCGGTATAAAGGTAACCGTCGCGTACGGTCTGTGCTGTAGCCTCGGGATTCCTCCAGTATCCTGCCATTACGTTCTCGCCTTTTACCACAATCTCACCCTTTTCACCCACAGGAAGGGCATTGCCGTCCGCATCACATATCTTCAGTTCAAGAGGTTTTACAAGGATACCGCTTGATCCGAAACGGTGTCTCTTGGGACCGTTTGAAGACAATACCGGAGTTGCCTCGCTCAAACCGTAGCCCTGATACATAGGAATACCTATTGCACAATAGAATTTCTGAAGGTCCTTATCCAACAGTGCTCCACCTCCAATGAAGAATCTCAATTCTCCGCCAAAGTTCTCCCTTACTTTAGAGAACAGGATCTTGTCATAAAGGGCAACGAGAGGTTTCAGGATAATTCTCCACCCTTTAGATTCTGCATTTCCGTTGCCGTGGTATAATTGTGATACTGCAACAGCCTGATTGAACATCTTTACAACCTTAGGGCCTTTGGCCTTTATTCCGTTCTCTATGTTCTTCTTGAATGTCTTTGCCAAAGAAGGTACGCTCAGGATGAAATGAGGTTTTACCTCCTTGATGTTCAGAGGAATATTTTTCAAACTCTCCATAGGGGTTCTTCCTACCTGCACTGTTGCGGCAGTTGCACCCTGTGACATCATAATGTAGAAACCTACAACGTGTGCAAAGCAGTGGTCAAGAGGAAGGATGATGAGAGTCCTCCATGTCTGGTCAATTTCCACAAGGGTAAGTGCCTGCTCCACATTGGCAGTGTAGTTCCTGTGGGTGAGGATTACACCTTTAGGGTCTGCTGTTGTTCCCGACGTATATGTGATTGTAGCATAATCGTCATTCTGGATTGAATTTGGTACAGAGAGGAACTCCTCCATTGTGTGGGTTTTAAGGAATTCTTCTCCCATTTTGGCAACATCGCCTACATAAATCTCCTTCTCCTGATAAGAATCTATCTGGTCCAGGACAATCACCTTCTCAATCAAAGGCAATTTGTCCAGGATGAGCCTTATTTTGCCAAGTTGCTGTTTCGACACCATTATGTATTTTACCAGAGCATGCTCCAGACGGAAAAGAAGGTCATTGCTCTCTTCAAGTTTGATTGAGAGGGGAACATTTATTGCTCCGGCATAGAACATTGAAAGTTCACCTATAACCCACATGTTCCTTCCTTCAGAAAGGAGAGCCATTGTATCGCCCTTCTTCACACCAAGGGCCTGCAGACCTGCTCCAAGGGTATAAACCTGCTCCTTTACTTGAGTGTATGTTGTAGGCTCAAACTCCTTGCCGGTTTTCTCCAGCAGGAAAGTGTTGTTGGGGTAAAGTTTTACTGAATTTTCAAATAAATCTATTATAGTCTTTTTCATATGATTAGGTTTTATCAGGGCGTAAAGATAATTAATTTTTTCATATCAAGTGTAATTATGCAATTGCCGGGGATACGGGAGAATGCAGTTTCTTGTTAATTAAGCAAAATTTTACTACCTTTGCGCCCTATTTTTGGGAAACACCCAAGTTGTTGAATAATAAATAAATAAAATATAAACATGAAAGTTGAACAAGTTAAGATTAACGATTTGACATATCAGTTGAACGTTAATATTGAGAAGGCTGATGCTCAGGACAAGAAGAAAAAGGCTTTGAATGAGTACAGAAGAAAAGCAGAAATCAGAGGCTTCCGTAAAGGTATGGCTCCTATGTCACTTATTGAGAAGATGCACGGAGTGCAGGCATTGGTTGAGTCTGTAAACCAGATGATCTCTGAGGCAATCAACAATCACATTGAGGAGAATAAACTCAATATCTTGGGTGAGCCGCTTCCAAATGAGGAGAAACAGAAATCAATTGACTGGGAGAATGACGAGAGTTACGAGTTTGTATTTGATATAGCACTTTCTCCAAAAGTTGAGTTCACTTTGGATGCCAATGACAAGATTGTATCTTACAATGTTGCTGTTTCTGAGGAGGCTAAAAAGGCTTACAAGTCAAATATGCTGAAACAGTACGGCAAACTTGAGAATACTGAGGAGGTAAAAGAGGAGGACTTCATTATAGCAGACCTTGAGCAGGGTGAGACAAAGATTGAGGGTACATACATTACTCTACGTCAGATTGAGAACAAGACCAACAAGAAAAAATTCATCGGGAAGAAACCTGGTGACTCATTTGAGGTAGATGTACACAAGACTTTCTCAAACGAGACCGACAGGGCTGCCCTTCTTAAAGTTAAGAAAGAGGAGTTGGCAAATGTTGAGCCTATGTGGAAAGTTACCATCAAAGAGGTTAAGACTTTTGTTGAGGCTGAGCAGAACCAGGACCTTTATGACAGAATCTTTGGTGAGGGCAACGTTAAGAGCGAGGCTGAGTTTGATGCAAAAGTTGAGGAGAGACTTGCTCAGGAGTACAAACAGGAGGCTGATTTCCGTTTTGTACTTGATGCAAGGGAGTACCTTTTGAACAAGACCAACATTGAACTTCCAGAGGAGTTCATGAAGAAATGGTTGTTCACAATCAACGAGGGCAAATTCACAATGGAGGATATAGAGAAGGATTTTGCATTGTTCTGCAAAGATTTCCGTTGGCAGATGATCAGTCAGTACATCATGCGTGAGCAGAAGATGGAGATCACCCGTGAGGAGGTATTGGCAGTTGCAAAACAGATGGCAAAATACCAGTTTGCAATGTACGGTCTTAACGATGTACCAGAGGAGCAGTTGAACCACTATGCAGAGAGCATCCTTGCAAACGAGAAAGAGGGCAGAAGGATTGTTGAGAAAACCGAGCAGGACAAAGTTATCGGCTATGTTAAGAGCGTAGTAACTTTGGAGGAGAAGGAGATCTCAATTGAGGACCTTCAGGCAATGAACAACTAATATCTTCCCGACAGTTATATGGAGGGCAGCCGTTGGGGCTGCCCTTTTTTGTGTGCAGCTGGTGGAGTATTTTGTCCACGTTTTGAGGGCCGTATGTGGATGTTTTGCGCTGATGGAGTATTTCCTCCACGTTTTGAGGGCTGTATGTGGATGTTTTGCGCTGGTGGAAGGAATAGGTCTGTTCAGATTGGACCCCGTTGGCTATGGACTTTTGGCGAGTCAAGGGAAAATGAACCGGACCTGCTTACCGGCAGTATTCAGGACTTTTTTATAAGTCTTTACGAAAAAAATAATATGCAGTATGCAGAAAGGCATCTTGGCAATATGACCGAAGCCAAAAACTATTACCGCAAAGTTATTGAGAATTGTAGCCCTGAGGGGGCTGCAGATGCAGAGAGGCTTTTGAAGGAACTTGAGAATTAAAAATGTCGGGAGGATTTCTTCCCGACATTTTTTTTGCCTACAAACAAATAATATTACCACATTCCGCCACCAGGAGGCATCATGCCGCCCATTCCCGGACCACCGCCAGGGAACCCTCCGGGCCGTCCTTGAGGCATATTGCCGTTAGGCACCCTTTGGCGTGCAGGATTCTCCAACTTGTACATTTTCTGTATCTGCTGAGGAGAAAGGATCTTGCAGAACTCCTTGTAGTACTTCTCTTTCAGATCCAGCAGTGCCCTCTCCCTTGCAAAGCCGTCCAGAATCTGTTTTTCAATCTCTTCATCTGTAGGGAGCATAGGCTCTTCTCCTTTCTTGCTTTTTTTGTTTCCCTCTTCGTCAAAATTCATTGGCGGAAGTACAGGGTATTTTTCAGTTACCTTGTTGCACTCATCCTTGTATGCAGTGTAGATTTTGGTAAACTCCTCTGCAGTTGAGTTGTCCAGTGCAAGACCTTTTATAATGCGCTTGATCTGCATTTTGGTCATCTTCTCCTTGTCGGGACGCTTGCCTCCTTCCTGTGGCTGCGCTGCTGCAAAATTGAGTGCAAGCAGTAGTGCCATAATTGTAATTGCAAATCTCTTCATAATTCTAAAATTGTTTGTTTCCTTAGATGGTCTGAAATAAAAAAGGTTTAAAAGTGTATCTGTAAAAAAGAGTTTCACATTTTTATTATCTTTGTATGTTAAACATTTGAAAATATGACAGAGTTTGAGAAATTTGCCAGAGGGCATATGGGTATAAGTTCCCTGGCATTGGACAGGTTTGAGAAGATAAATTCGGTTTACAGGGTTCCGCAGGCTATTGCCGCTGTTCCACAGAATGCATATATAAATCCTACAATCATAGAGGAGAGGCAGATGAATGTTGCCGTTATGGATGTGTTCTCGCGTCTTATGATGGACCGCATCATATTCCTTGGCTGCCCTGTTACTGATGATGTGGCAAATATTATTCAGGCCCAGTTGCTGTTTCTGGATTCTACAGATTCAACTTCAGATATCCAGTTGTATATAAATTCTCCAGGTGGAAGCGTTTATGCGGGTCTGGGAATTTATGATACCATGCAACTGGTAAATTCTGATGTGGCTACCATCTGTACCGGCATGGCCGCTTCAATGGCCTCAGTACTCCTTACTGCAGGTGCTAAAGGGAAACGCAGCGCCCTCCCTCACAGCCGTGTTATGATTCACCAGCCTATGGGCGGTGCAGAGGGACAGGCTTCAGACATTGAGATTACTGCAAGGGAGATCATAAAGTTGAAACAGGAACTTTATGAGATTATCTCTGAGCATTCCGGCAAGTCTGTAAAGCAGATTCACAAGGATGCTGACCGCGACTACTGGATGACTGCCAAGGAGGCATTGGAGTACGGTATGATTGATGAGATTCTAACTAAGGCAAACAGACACAATGAGCAAAAATAAAGGATACAGTGTGGACGAGTTCTGCTGCATCTGCGGACGCAACGGAAATGAGGTGAAGATGCTTGTGGCCGGCAATTACGGCTACATCTGCAACGAGTGTGCCCAGCAGGCCAATGATTACTTCAAGGAGCAGTTGGCCCAAAGGGGGAAACTCTCCAAGGCAGATATGAAACTTCTCAAGCCAAAGGAGATTACCGAGTTTCTGGACAATTACGTGATTGGCCAGGAGGAGGCAAAGAAGTTCCTCTCGGTAGCGGTATATAACCACTACAAGAGGGTTCTGCACCAGCAGGAGAAAGGGGGGAGGAAGAAAGGTGATACTCCCGACAATGACCTTGACCTTGAGAAATCCAATATCCTCCTTGTAGGTCCTACCGGGACCGGAAAGACACTCCTTGCAAAGAGCATTGCAAAGATGCTGAATGTCCCTTTTGCAATTGTGGATGCAACTGTCCTTACAGAGGCTGGATATGTAGGTGAAGATGTGGAGAGCATCCTCACCCGCCTGCTTATGGATTGTGATTATGATGTGGAGAAGGCCCAGAGGGGTATAGTATTTATAGATGAGATTGACAAGATTGCCCGCAAGAGCGACAACCCTTCAATTACCAGGGATGTCTCCGGAGAGGGTGTGCAGCAGGCTATGCTCAAACTGCTTGAGGGTAATGTGGTGAATGTACCGCCGCAAGGGGGAAGGAAACACCCGGAGCAGAGGATGATTGCCGTGGATACCACAAATATCCTCTTCATTTGCGGAGGTGCTTTTGAGGGGATAGAGAGGAAGATTGCCCAGAGGCTCAACACACAGGTGGTAGGTTACGGTGCGCAGAAGAAGACCGCTTCAATTGACAAGAAGGAACTGCTCAAATATGTGGCTCCGCAGGATCTGAAGTCGTACGGTCTCATCCCTGAGATTATTGGACGTCTGCCGGTCCTTACATATCTCCATCCTCTTGGGAAGGAGGCATTGCTGGATATCCTTACAAAACCTAAGAATGCCCTTGTAAAGCAATATACAAGGCTCTTTGAATTGGACGGGATAAAACTCACAATAAATGATGATGTGCTGGAGTTCATAGTGGATACTGCCATTGAGTACAGCCTGGGTGCAAGGGGATTGCGCTCTATCTGTGAGGCAATTCTGCTGGATGCAATGTATGAGGCTCCGTCGGGAAGAAAGAAGAGTTTGGAGATTACATTGCCTTATGCCAAGGAGAAGGTGGCCAAATTCACCGGGGCAATAACCATGAAGTAATGTAATACGGAAGAGGTGTTTAAAAATTGAGGACCTCATTCGACGGTTGCGAGTTATAGCAGAATGCTATGACGAAGCAGAGGAGACTGTGTCGTCCCAATTTTATAAACACATCTGGATATCAGATAAAAAATTAAAACACTTAGATATATGAAAGAGTATATACAGAAAAATGAGAAGAGGTTCCTGGAGGAACTGTTTGAGATTCTGCGGATTCCGAGCATCAGTTCTCTGGAGGCAAACAAAGGTGATATGGTAACCTGCGCCAATAAACTGGTTGAACTCCTCCTTGCTGCAGGTGCAGACAGTGCTGCTGTATATGAGACTGCAGGGCATCCTGTGGTTTTTGGAGAGAAGAAGGTGGACCCTTCGCTCCCTACAGTGCTGGTTTACGGACACTATGATGTGCAGCCGGTAGATCCTATCAACCTTTGGAAGTCTCAGCCGTTTGAGCCTGAGATTAGGGACGGGGCAATTTATGCTCGCGGTGCGAATGATGATAAAGGTCAGTTGTTCATGCATGTGAAGGCGTTTGAATACCTTGTAAAGGAGAACAAGTTGCGCCACAATATAAAATTCATCCTTGAGGGCGAGGAGGAGATTGGTTCCCCTTCTTTGGCTGCCTGGGCAAAAGAGCACAAGGAGATGCTTGCTTGTGATGTTATCCTTGTCTCGGATACTACAATGATTTCTGAGAAGGTTCCAAGCATCAATTGCGGAATGAGGGGTCTTGCATACCTTGAGGTTGAGGTTACCGGTCCTAACAAGGATCTTCACAGCGGCCATTACGGTGGTGCGGTGCATAATCCTATAAATGCCCTGTGTACAATGATTGATTCATTGATAGATGAGAAGGGACACATTACCGTTGAGGGATTCTATGACAATGTGGTTGAACTTTCTGCAGAGGATAGGGAAATGTTTGCGCGTGCTCCATTTGACATGAAAGAGTATAAGGAGTCGCTTGATATAGACGAAGTGAAAGGGGAGGAGGGTTATACCACCCTTGAGCGTACAGGTATCCGCCCTTGCCTTGATGTTAACGGTATTTGGGGAGGCTATACCGGAGAGGGTGCAAAGACTGTACTTCCTTCTGTAGCCCATGCCAAAATCTCCATGAGGCTTGTCCCTAACCAGGACTGCGAGGAAATAGCAGAGAAGTTTACAAAACATTTCCTTAAGATTGCCCCTAAGAGTGTAAAGGTTAAGGTTACCCCACACCATGGTGGAAACGGATTCCTTATGCCTATATCTTCACCTGCTTACAAGGCGGCTGCAAAGGCTGTTGAGGAGGTTTACGGCATTGAGCCGGTGCCAAGCCGCGGAGGCGGGAGCATTCCAATCCTTGCAGACCTGCAGAATATTCTCAATGTAAATCCGTTGCTAATGGGATTCGGCCTTGAGAGGGATACTATCCACTCACCTAATGAGAGTTATCTTTTGAGCCAGTTCTACAAGGGGATGGAATCTATAGCATTGTTCTATAAATATTATTAGAATATGACATATACACAATTATACGAGCAGATTAAAGCCAAGAAATCGTTCTTGTGCGTGGGTTTGGACTCAGATCCTGCCCTCTTTCCGGAGTGCCTCAAAGGGGTAGAGAATCCCATTTTTGAGTTCAACAAGGCAATAATTGATGCCACTGCACCTTATGCTGTTGCCTACAAGCCCAACACAGCCTTCTATGAGGCAGAGGGGCTTGAGGGGTGGAGACAACTGGAGATGACAGTAAAATACATTGCTGAAAAATATCCGGAGATTCTCATTATTGCAGATGCAAAACGCGGCGATATTGGAAACACAGCAAAACGCTATGCAAAATGTTTCTTTGAGAGCATGCCTTGCGACGCAGTAACCCTTGCCCCTTATATGGGTAAGGATTCTGTACAGCCTTTCCTGGATTATGAGGGTAAATGGTCTGTAGTGCTTGCACTTACCTCCAATGCAAGTGCAAATGATTTTGAGATGCTTCCGGTAGGGGAGATACCCCTTTACGAGAAGGTAATAAAAACCACCATGACATGGGGAAGCCGTGAGAACATCATGTTTGTGGTTGGTGCAACCCGTCCGGAGAAACTTGCAGAAATACGCCAGTATTGTCCCGACAATTTCTTCCTTGTTCCGGGTGTAGGTGCGCAGGGCGGCACAGTGGATGAGGTTGCCAAATACGGACTCAACTCCCATTGCGGACTTTTGGTAAACTCTTCGCGCGGAATCATCTTTGCAGACAAGAGTGAGAACTTTGCTGCCGTTGCAGGCGAGAAAGCCAAGGAACTGGCAGACCAGATGTCCAAATGGTTATAAGAACGGCAATAATATTGTTGGGTATTTTCTTGAGCCTTGCCTCTCCTGTATCGGGAGAGGAGAAGGCTCTTGTTGTTTTGTTTACCTCCGACCTCCATTCCCGTCTGGAGCCTTCCCGGGAGGGGAAAGGGGGGATAGGGAATCTTGCCGGATTTATAGAGAAGGAGAGGAAACTTGCTGCAGAGAATGGTGATGCGCTGCTGCTCATAGATGGGGGTGATATGGCTATGGGTACGGTGTATCATACGGCATTCTGTGAGGATGCCATTGAGTACAGGGCGCTGGCCCGTCTTGGGTATGATGCAATTACCTTTGGAAACCATGATTTTGATTATGGGGTTGGGGCTTTGAGAAAAATGTACGAAACAGCCCATTCAAAGGATCCGGCACTTGTGTTTCCGCAACTGCTCTCTGCAAATATGGTTCCGGTAGATTCTTCCGGTTCCACATTCTGGAAAGGGATGGTACGCAGTTGGAGTATCTTTGAACGCAACGGAATAAAGGTGGGTGTGTTTGGTGTTATGGGGGAGAATGCCTATAACGTAATAGGGAAAGATAGTGGAGCACTTGAATTTACCCCAATGGCTGAGGCTGCGGCAAAGGCTGTGGCAAGCCTGAAGCGGGAGGGAGCAGACTATATAATTGCCATATCCCATGGAGGCACACTCAATGGAGATGACCTTTCATTGGTGAAGAAGGTGCCCGGGATAGATTTTGTTTTGAGTGCCCACGACCATATACTGCTCCGCAAACCACAGGTAATGGGAAAAACTTATATAGGAGCAGTGGGGGCTTTTGGAGAATTTGTCGGGAAGATAGTGTTCAGGGGAGGAAAGGTGGAGACATATGCCATTTATGGAATGGTAGGGGAAGAGGATGGAAGTATGGAGATTTGCAGGTGGAGGGACTCCCTGTATGCATGTATAAGCAGCGGGTTTGAAACATCGCTGGGAATGGGTACAGATGATACATTGGCCATCCTTGGAGAGGGACTTCCAAAAGAGGTTGCCCCTGGCGGAACTATGGACCTGGGACAGCATATAGCGCAAAGTTATGCAGATGAGGGGGTAAGGGCTTTCCCTCCTTTCTCAGAAAAAATTATAGGTGTTGTACCATACGGGCTGGTAAGATGTGGCCTTGTAGAGGGGGCCGTTACGGCAAAAGATGCATTTGAGGTTCTCTCTTTGGGGGAAAATGAGGATGGATTTACCGGTTATCCCCTTGTGTATGCCTGGTTGAACGGCAGGGAGGTTAAGGATTTGTGTGAACTGTCCCACTCTGTGGCCCCTTATCTTGAGGATACCCGTCTGTTTTTAAGTGGTGTGGAGTATGTTTACAACAGTGCGCGACCTCCATTCTTTAAGGTTACTGATGTACTCCTGCACGGGAAACCTGTAGAAAAGGATTCGCTGTACATGATAGTTACAGGAGAATATACGGCAAACCTTATTGGCCTGATGAAGGAGGAATCGTTCGGACTCCTTTCTGCCGTACCTAAGGACTCTGTAGGCAATGTGATGGAAAACGGCACTTTCCCTAAAATAACGGATGGGGCCGGAAAGGCAATTCCCGAATGGAGGGCATTTGCAGGTTATCTCAAACGTGGAGGGGTATATGACGGAAGGCCATTGGGAGGGGCAGTTGAGGAAAAGTCGGTTCCTGCCATGTATATTCTCTTTGCCGTTGGGGCGTGTCTGATTATGGGACGCTGGGTGAAGAAAAAGGTTGTAAAGGGCTAAATTATGTACCGTATCCCCTTGAACGGGTAGGTTCTCCTTTTACTGTCGGGAAACTCCAGTTCCAGACATCCATATTGGTCAACCCCTGTTATGCGGGCAGTAATCTCCCTGCCGGGTGCCATTTTTTCAACAGGCATGTCTGCCGGTGCATCTGCATCGGTTTCCATAAATTGGTGAAACTCTCCAAGCCTATAGAGTTTCTCAGTATATTCTGCATCCAGTTCCTCAGCAAAACCCTCTTCAAGTTCTTCGTATGCAGTGCAGAGGTAACCGAGCAATTGGGTGAGTTCCTCCCTGCGGATGTATTCACCGTCATCTTTGCCGGTTTCCAGAATAAGGGATGTAGGATTGGGGGCATAAGGTGAAAACTTCCTCTGGTTGAGGTTAAGCCCTATCCCCACAATGCTTCCTGCCAATTTGTCACCGCTTATTGAGTGTTCAATGAGCATTCCGCAAATTTTTTTGTTCCCTATGTATATATCATTGGGCCATTTTATTTTGGCATCCAACCCCTTCCCCTGCAGGTATCTCTGTACCCCCAAAGAGACAGCCTGGCTTACCTGAAACTGCTGGGCCGGTGATAGGAATACGGGCCTGAAAAGTATTGAGAATGTGAGGTTTTCAGCCGCTTTGCTCTCCCATCTGTTTCCCCGTTGCCCCCTCCCTGCACTCTGGAAATCCGCAATCCATACGGTTCCTTCAGGGGCCTGATCAAATTCTCTGGCAGCCTGGGAATTTGTTGAGTCTAAAGTTTGGTACCACTTTATGCCAAGATTTTTATCCATAATTATTATTGGCCAAATATTTGCTGTATCTTTGTAGGACAAAAATAATGATTTACACTTAAAAATTATAGAAAGTGGCAGTTAAAAAAGAAACAACAAAGAGTGCAACATCCCTTAAGAAGAGAGTTGCTGCGAAAAAGGCATCTGCAGAAAAGGAGAACAAGGAAGTGGTGGTACTGAATCCTACAGAACTTGCGCTCAAGACAATTGTAGAGGCAATACAGGATAAGAAAGGAAAGAATGTGTGCTCATTGGACCTTACCGGTGTGGGTACATCAATCTGTGACCATTTTGTAATATGCAATGCGGACTCAACCCCCAATGTACTTGCAATTGCAGACAATATTGAGGAGGAGATGCTTGTAAAATGCAATACAAGGGTATTGCGCCAGCAGGGAAAGGAGAATGCCTTCTGGATCATTATGGATTATTCAGACATTGTAGTGCATATTTTCCAGACAGAGTACCGCGAGTTCTACCGTCTGGAGGACCTTTGGGCTGATGCTCAGAAGAAAGTTTACGAAGACCAGGAGTAAAGATGGCTAAGAAAAAGAAACAACAACAACCTAAGTTCAATGCAGTATGGATATATGTACCCCTGTTGGTAATGATAGGGTACATGTATTTTTTTGGAGCCAACAGCGGGGATCCGGTGAAGACAGAGTGGCTCAAGGTTAAGGAGCAGATGATTCCGCAGGGAGATGTGGAGAAGATAACATTTGTTACCAACCAGAATCTGGCGGAAGTTACAATAAAGACAGACAGCCTTTCCAAATACAAGAACATGTTTGGAGGCAGGGAGCCTAAGTTCGGACCGCATTTTTTCTTTAAGGTATCGGGAAACTTTGAGGCGGAGCAGCAGTTTGAGCAGGCAAGGAGTTCTCTTCCTGTAGAGAAGAGGTTTTCTGTAGAGACAGAGGAGAGGACAAACTATTTTGGAAAGATAATGGACTGGCTCCTCTTCCCGATAATTCTTCTTGCATTGTGGTTCTTCCTTCTTAGGAACATGTCCAAGAATGTAGGGGGAGGCGGTGCCGGTGGCGGCGGAATCTTCAATGTGGGCAAATCGCAGGCCAAACTGTTTGACAAGGACAACCATACCAAAGTGACATTCAAGGATGTGGCGGGATTGGAAGAGGCAAAGGTTGAGGTTATGGAGATAGTGGATTTCCTCAAGAACCCTTCCAAATATACCGCACTTGGAGGAAAGATTCCCAAAGGAGCCCTTCTTGTAGGGCCTCCGGGTACAGGTAAAACCCTGTTGGCAAAAGCGGTTGCCGGAGAGGCAAATGTTCCGTTCTTCTCAATTTCAGGATCCGATTTTGTGGAGATGTTTGTGGGAGTGGGTGCCTCAAGGGTAAGGGATCTGTTCAAGCAGGCAAAGGAGAAGGCTCCATGTATAGTATTCATAGATGAGATAGATGCTGTAGGGCGTGCCAGAGGCAAGAATACAGGGTTCTCTTCAAATGACGAGAGGGAAAATACCCTTAACCAGTTGCTTACAGAGATGGACGGATTTGGTACAAACAGCGGTGTGATTATTTTGGCCGCAACAAACCGTGCCGACATCCTTGACAAGGCCCTTATGAGGGCCGGCAGGTTTGACCGTCAGATTCATGTTGACCTTCCTGAACTTAAGGAGAGGGAGGAGATTTTCAAGGTACACCTTGCAAAATTGAAACTGGAACCGTCATTGGATACAACATTCCTCTCAAAACAGACTCCAGGATTCTCTGGTGCCGATATTGCCAATGTATGTAATGAGGCTGCCCTCATTGCTGCAAGGAGGAACAAGAAGTCCATTGAAAAGCAGGACTTCCTTGATGCAATTGACCGAATTGTAGGAGGTCTGGAGAAGAGGAGCAAGATAATCCCTCCTGCAGAGAAGAAGACAATTGCATTCCATGAGGCGGGGCATGCAACGGTAAGTTGGCTCCTCCCTAATGCAAATCCGCTTCTGAAGGTTACCATAATACCAAGGGGTAAGGCTCTCGGTGCTGCATGGTATCTTCCTGAAGAGAGGCAGATAACAACCCGTGAGCAGATGATGGAGGAGATGGCAGCCACAATAGGAGGCCGTGTGGCAGAGGAGATTGTAAACGGAAGAATCTCTACAGGTGCCCTTTCAGACCTTGAAAAGATAACAAAACAGGCTTACGCAATGGTAAGTTACTTTGGTATGAGCGACAAAGTTGGTCACCTCTCATTCTATGATTCACAGGATGGTTACGGTTTCAGCAAACCATATAGCGAGAAGACTGCGGAACTTATAGACAAAGAGGCCAAAGCCCTTATAGATGCAGCCCATAAGAAGGCCCATGAGGTGCTTGAGGCAAATATGGAGGGGCTTACCAAACTTGCCAACCTGCTTCTTGAGAGGGAGGTTATCTTTACAGAGGATATGGAGAATATCTTCGGTCCAAGAAAGCCTAAAGATGGAGAGGAGGCAAAGCCAGAAGTTATAGCACCGGAAATTGAAGAGGCTCCGGAGCAAACCGCCTAAAAAAACTTTATCTGACAAATGAAGAACTTTATAATAAGGACACTCAGTGGCCTTGCATTCACAATATTGGTAATAGGCTCAATTCTATATGGGCCTGTTGCCTTTGCTGTTGTATTTGGAACAATAATGGTTGCCGCAGTTTGGGAATATCTCAACATTACAATGGGTAAAGGCAACCTTGGGGAGACACTCCTTGCCCGAACATTCACTATGGTTGCCGCAGTTGCACTCTTTGTGAACATGTTTCTGGTTGTTGCATACGGCTATGACCCTTTGTACCTTCTTTTTGCCGTTTTGCCGGTTATGGGCATATTCATCTCAAACATGTATGTGAAAAGTTATAATGTCCACCAGATAAAAGAGGTTGACGGTAAAGTGGAGAGGGTTCCAAACGGCTACGAGACATATCCGTTTACATTGGGGGCATTGGTTTATGTGGCACTTCCTTTCTCACTTATGTCGCTTGTGCTGTTTGACAAGAGCGGTGTTTACAACGGAAATATCCTTCTGAGCATGATGATCATGCTCTGGTGTACAGATGTGGGTGCATACCTGTTGGGCTCAACATTGGGTCAGATGCTGGGGCACAGGCTGTTCCCTTCAATATCACCTAAAAAGAGTTGGGAAGGGTTCTTTGGAGGTCTTGTATGCTCTGTTGCAGGTGCGGTAATACTGAGGGCGGCAGGTTTGTTGGAGCTTACTTTGGTTGATGCCATTGTTGTTGGAGTTATTATTTGTATCTTTGGCGTGTTGGGAGATTTGGTGGAGTCGCAATTAAAGCGTAATTTTGGGGTCAAGGACTCAGGAAAGATAATGCCCGGGCATGGCGGTATGCTCGACAGGTTTGACGGAGCATTGCTGGCATTCCCTGTGGCTATAGTTTACATTATATTTTTTGCAGCCTGATAAAACTTAACCTATTATATTTATTTCTATGAAGATTCATAAGGAAGGATACAATATTATAGCAGTTGCATTCATATTGGCATCTGCTGTGGTACTTGCATCATATTACCTTCTGGGGTGGGGACTGTTCACTCAGATATTGTCGGGAGTAGCCCTGTTCATTTTTGCATTTGTAGTAAGATTCTTCAGGGTCCCCAAAAGGATGCTTGTAGTAGACAAGGACCTTGTTGTAGCACCTTGCGACGGCAAAGTGGTACAGGTAAGGGAAGTTGTGGAGGATGAGTATCTCAATACAAAGTGTATCCAGATTTCTGTCTTCATGAGTGTATTCAATGTACATGTGAATTATTATCCTGTGGGGGGAAAGATCCTTTACAGCAAGCACCACGAGGGGGCATATATTGTTGCATCCTATCCAAAGGCATCTGAAAAGAATGAGCGTACCAGTATAGTTGTAGAGACGGTTTCCGGTACAAAGGTGCTGTTCAGACAAATTGCAGGCTATATTGCCAGAAGGATTGTCTGTTACGCGCAACCTGGAGATCAGGCTCAGCAGTGTTCGCAGGTTGGATTCATAAAGTTCGGTTCCAGAATGGATGTTTTCCTCCCGCTCGGCACCGAGGTTAGCGTAAAGGTTGGAGACAATGTGAGGGCCTGTGAGACAGTTCTTGCCAAATTGAGATAGAAAAGATTGGTAAAAAGATAAAGGGGCTGACAAATTTTGTCAGCCCCTTTTGTATTGTGGAATGTGTCGGTTTATCCGTTCATTGATTTGAAGAACTCTTCGTTGGTCTGGGTACCCTGGAGGCGCTCCTTCATGAACTCCATTGCCTCTATGCTGGTCATGTCTGCAAGGTGGTTCCTGAGGATCCAGATGCGGTTGGTGTCTTCCGGTTTGTAAAGAAGATCATCACGTCTGGTAGAACTCAAGGTTACATCAACAGCAGGGAAGATACGCTTGTTGGCAAGTTTGCGGTCCAACTGCAACTCCATGTTGCCGGTACCCTTGAACTCCTCAAAGATAACCTCATCCATTTTTGAGCCGGTTTCTGTAAGGGCGGTAGCAAGGATGGTAAGCGAACCGCCGTTTTCCACATTGCGGGCTGCACCAAAGAAACGTTTTGGCTTGTGGAGGGCATTTGCATCAACACCACCGCTCAATACTTTACCGGATGCAGGCTGTACTGTGTTGAAAGCCCTTGCAAGACGGGTGATTGAATCCAGTAGGATAACGACATCGTGTCCGCACTCTACAAGCCTTTTTGCCTTTTCAAGTACAATGTTTGCAACTTTTACGTGTCTCTCTGCAGGTTCGTCAAAGGTGGAGGCAATTACCTCTGCCTTTACGCTGCGGGCCATGTCTGTAACCTCCTCAGGGCGCTCGTCAATGAGGAGTACAATCATATATACTTCAGGATGGTTGTCTGCAATGGCATTTGCAATCTCCTTAAGGAGCATTGTCTTACCGGTTTTTGGCTGTGCAACAATCAGTCCGCGCTGTCCCTTTCCTATAGGGGTGAACATGTCAACTATGCGGCATGAGAGGTTGTTGTGGCCGTTTGCGAGGAGTTCAAATTTTTCGTCGGGGAAGAGTGGGGTTAGGAAATCAAATGGAACGCGGTCCCTGATGTACTCGGGACTCCTTCCGTTTATCTGGTTTACCTTTACCAACGGGAAGTATTTGTCCCCCTCCCTTGGAGGTCTTATCTCTCCAAACAAAGTGTCTCCGGTCTTCAGTCCAAAGAGTTTTATCTGTGATTGTGATACGTAGATGTCATCCGGTGAGTTAAGGTAGTTGTAGTCGGATGATCTCAGAAATCCGTAACCGTCGGGCATAATTTCAAGTACTCCGCTGGCCTCTACAATCCCTTCAAATTCAATTCTTGGCTGCTGGTGCTTTTTGTGGCTGTTGGCTTCGTTCTCCTGCTGTGGTGCACTTTCGGTTGTATTCTCCAAAACCTCCTCCTTTACTGGAGTCTCTTCTGCTGCAGGTGCAGTTTCTTCTTTAACTTCCGGCTGTTCAACATCAGGTTTAGGCCTGTTCTTTTCACCTTTTTTTCTACCCCTCATTTTTGGAGCCCTTTCAGTTTCAGAAGGTGTGCCTGCTGCTGGTGTCTCTTCTTTTGCCTCAACTTCCTTCACTGTTTCAGCAGGATTGTTGGCAGCCTCTTCTGCTGCAGGTGCATCCGGTTTTGCAATGCGCTGTCTTGGCCTTCTGCCCCTTTTGGCAGGCTGTTGCTCATTCTGTGAAGGGTGCTGTTGTACGCTTTCAGCCTCACCACTCTTTTCCTCAGGGAGGACGGTATTCTCTTTTGCTTTTTCTACGGGTTCCGGCTGTTGCTCCTTCCTTGCCAATTTAGGATTCACTATCCTGTTTCTCTGTTTTTTTTGTATAGGCTTGTTCACCCCTTGAATGGCCTGCTCGTCGAGAATCTTATAGACAAGTTCATCTTTGGAGTATGATTTGACCTTTTTTACATTTAAATTTTCAGCAATGACATAGAGTTCTTCCAAACTCTTATTGCTCAATTCCATTATATCGTACATATATTATAATTAGATATGAATATGCGGGATGTTTTATTGAGAATGCCCAAAGGAAGATATCCAAGGGCTTCACAAAGGTAAAACTATTTTCCAATAAACAAAAATAAATGGGTAAAAGTTTGACTTTTACCCATCTTTTGCTCTTTTTAAAAAAAGAAATTGCAATTATTTTGCAGCAATTACATCTATTTCAACCAAAGCACCTTTTGGAAGGGCTGCAACCTGATATGCAACACGTGCAGGATATGGCTCCTTGAAATAAAGGGCATATACCTCATTGAGGGTTGCAAAATTTGCAAGGTCAGACAGGAATACATTTGTTTTTACTACATCTGCAAATGTATATCCACCCTCCTCAAGAACATACTGGAGGTTCTTGAATACCTGGTGAAGCTGCTCTTTAATTCCGCCTGGAACGAACTCTCCTGTCTGGGCATCAATTGGAAGTTGGCCCGAAACATAAATGGTGTTACCTGCAATTACAGCCTGGCTGTATGTGCCAACTGCTTTAGGCGCTTTTGCGCTAGCGACAATTTTCTTTTCCATATTCAAATCTGTTTTTAGTATCCGTTAAAATCTGTTATCCCAGTAACTTGCATTCTTCTTGAACTGCAGAAGGTCTGCAAGGGCAGAAGCCTTTGCATTTATCCTGAAACTCCAACTTTCCCATTGTCCGTTAGGTACCCATGATACCGAGATGCTGAAACAGTGCAGGTCATAGGAGGCACTCATCTGGGTTGTTGTGAGTTTCATCTTCATCATATCCACACCTGAGTTTATATTGACATTAAGGGCATCGGTGAGTTTCAATTGTCCCGACAGTCCAAGTGTCATCATATGGTTATGTTTGGTTAGCAGTTTTTCGTTTGCATACTGGTAACTCCTGCTGTAACTGTAACTGTAGTTCATGTTTACAGACCATGGTACAGACGGATTCATATAATATACCCATCCTCCCGGTATGTATTCACCTGTAACAGGGTTATGGTAAATTCTTGGATAGGTGCTGTGTTGCGAAGTAACGGCATTGGGATCCTTGTAGTCGGCACCCATCCTGCCCTTCCCTTCTCCGGAGAAGGAGTAGGAGAAGGATGCACTGGCATTTGTGAGCCTTGCAAGTTTGAATCCGCCTTCCTTTACAATATTGAAGGTGTTTATCTTCTTGCCATGGCTGTCTATAGCGTACGGGTCAAATGTAGCGTTCACATTCAGTCCGAGTTTGCCGAATATGGTGGTGTTCATGTTCATTGAAATGTTTGACAGATTCAATGAATCTGCAAGGAAATTGTATGAACCGCCCAATGCCAACTGGTCTATGATCTTCACCTTCTTTGTACCTGTACCTGTTGTGTCGTTCCTGTCCCTTATTTTGGCCTCCACATTGTTTCCCAGAGAGAAACTCATGGATGCACTCTTTCCCCTTCCCGGAGGGGAGTTTATCTGTCCTTCGTATTTGTTGTAAGTTACTGAATGCTGTATTCCGTTTACATCTACATAACTCAACTGCGAGTATCCGTTTGCTGATGTACCCATCTCCGGTTGTACGCTGAACGAGATGGAAGGGGTTACCATGTGTCTTATGGCCTCAACTCTCCTGTCTTTGCCAAACACAAACTTTCCGTACAGACGGGTGCTCAATGATAACCCGGCAGAGAATGTCTGTGTTATTCCAAAGGTGCTGAAAGGGTCTGAATAGATTGTCTCAATCTTTTGTGTCTCCTGGTTGAATACCTTTTCGCAGTCTGTAAAATACCAGTTCATTCCATAATTTATGGATGGGGAGCCCTGGATATATTTTGCCACTGTGAACGACGGAAGTGAAATGCTGAAATTGTGTCTCATTCCGTTTTTCATCTTCTTCATGAAATCGGGTTCCTTCACCTCCTTTGCCTTGAAGTTTATCTTGTTGTCAAGGGTAGTGTTGTAGTTGAAGGCAAATGATTCATAGAATTTCTCTTTACCAACCCTCTCTTTCCTCCTGAACGGATATATCCTGTTTACGGTAAAGGTTACATTAGGGAATGTTACCGCATAGGAACTGTCCCTGGAGTTCTGGCTATGCAGGGCATTTATGCTCAGACTGAACGGAGTCCCGGCCCAACTCTTTCCAAAAGAGATTGAAGAAGATATCTGGTTCTGCAGCGCAGTCTGTATGTTTGTCTGGTTGTTGTACTGGTTGTAAGAAGGGCTGGAGAAGTTTACAGAGGCCCTGAAGGAAGTCCCCGGCCTTGCCTTGGCATCCATTGAATGGCTCCACTGCATTGAGAAGTTCTTTGTCTGGAAGAAATCAGGCTGCCCCTTCTCTCCGGTCTGGTCATTCTGGTATGCTATGCTAAGGGTTCCGTTGTATTTGTACCTCTTGTTGTATCTGGCATTAAGTTGTCCGGCCCATGATCCCATAGTGTATATGTCTCCTGTGGCTGCCACATCAAAATGGTCGCTGAATACAAAATAGTATCCCAGTCCCCTCATAAAGAAACCTCTGGCAGCCTCTTCACCGTATGTAGGCATAAGGAGACCGCTGGCCCTTCCTCCGAATTT
>SUYL01000024.1 GCA_015060445.1 Bacteroidales bacterium | reverse complement strand
TTCTGCGGTAACAAAGCCTAAACTCTTCTTGATATGATTATAGTGTTCGGTTATCCCCTTGGTAAGTTCGTCAATGGCTCTGTTTACCGTTACGGCATTTTCGCTACGACCATCGGCACGACCCTTGTCGGGATTCCAGATGGCTGGATTCACTGATACTTTCGTACCGATTTGTTCCCATTCAGCATCAATGCTTACTTTACACAATAGTTGGCACATACCATCCTTGCGTACTTTCGTGCGGTTGATGTAGAACAATATGGCGAAGGTGCTGCGACGCTTCGTGTTCTGGTTATCTGTATTCTTGTCTGTTTTCATATATAGTCGTTTTAATGGTTGTCAAATGGCGATTGTAAAGCGTTCACTAATCTTGTTGTCTAATCTCTTGGTATCAGCATTTATCTTGTCATCGGTAAC
This sequence comes from Bacteroidales bacterium, assembly GCA_015060445.1. Taxonomy (GTDB): domain Bacteria; phylum Bacteroidota; class Bacteroidia; order Bacteroidales; family UBA932; genus Egerieousia. The sequence continues at coordinate 26,949 of SUYL01000024.1, read as the reverse complement.
TTTCGCATAAATCTGAGTGGTATCAACCCGTGTATGTCCCAACATTTTGCTGACCGTTTCCAATGGCACACCGTGAGATAGGGTGATCTCCGTAGCATATGTATGTCTGGCGGCATGAAAGACTATTCTTCGCTCAATACCGCATATTGCAGCAATCTTTTTCAGGGAAAGATTTACATCAGAATTACAATACATGGGCAACAGTTTTCCGTTAGGCTCTACATCACGATACTTTTTAAGTATATGAATAGGTACATCAAGGAGCGGAACTTCATACTCGACTTTGGTCTTCTTACGAGATGTTCTTATCCATAGTGTACCTTCCTCGTCCGTAACCAAATCCTCTTTGGTCAACATACACATATCTCCATAAGATATTCCGGTGTAGCATGAGAACAAGAATAAATCTCTGACGATGTAAAGTCTTGCATTATGCAATGGTGTTGTCATCATCAGTTCCAGTTCCTCTGCCGTGAGATACTTCTGTTCACGCTGTGGACGTTCAGGTTCATATCCCCAAAATGGATTGAAGGTAAGAATACCGTCTGCTATGGCTTCATTGATAATGGTTCTAAAAGAGGTTGTAAGATGGACTATCGTACCAAGAGCCAAATGGCAGTCGGTTCGTAAGTGAAGATCATATTTCTCGATAAACGAACGATCCAATGCCGTAAAGGGAATATCGGTCAGTTTGTATTTCTCATTGAGGAATTTCTCCACATGCATATAGGCGTATTTGTAAGCACGCAGAGAACCTGCGACACGATTGACACCTACACGCTTCTCGAAGTTCTTGATGAAGGTGCGGAAATAGCTCATCAAGGTCTGCTGCCCTGAAGCCATACCCAAGAGCAGGCACTTGACATCTTCGGCAGTTACTCCTTCTCGTATTGCAGATTGTTCCTGATAGATATGTAGAGCCGAGGCTCTGATTTCGTCTAACAGACGATTGATTTCGCGTGCTGCGACACTCTTACCCGTAGCACGACCGGAGTGCCACATCGTATGTGGTACCGACATTTTCACACTGAATGCCGTCTCGGAGTACTTGCCGACATTCAACCTTGCCATTACGGGACAGTTCCCTTTGACATCTGCTTCGCTCTTTTTGAGGTAGAACGACACCTTTACATCTGCCTGATTCATAACTCATTTCTTTGGTTGCAAAAATAAATTTTACAGAGTTAATGAATGGCATGTAGAACATAGCGAAACAAGGCAACAAGTACTTGACAATTAATCTCATTCCCGTATTTTTCTTCCAACGAGAAAAAATGATTACCTTTGTCAGTGCAATGATAGAAAAACAAGCGTTCTTTGTGGCTGTTGTAGGGTATGTGCAAGAGATTAAAGATGCTATTTCTACCAACTTTCCCTTCCATAAAAAGGCAACGGATAGGTAGCAATTCTTTCTCTAATCCCCACCATATACGGCTCATTCTGCCGAAATTAACAATATGGTGAGGTAACACAAAAATGGTATATGTACCAACCACTTATCAAATTTCACCCTCATCCTGCCATTTTTACGCAAGTTCTTATTATATTTGTACGATATATTCATTATTAAGACTTATTATACTTATGAGAAAACTGATTCTGTTGGCAACCCTTCCTATTGTTGCCTTTTACGGATGTTGCGGCGGAGAAAAGGTGTCAAAAGAGGCTGCTGCATTTGAGACTATTTCCAAGGAGATGAAGACACAGTATGCTCCTGATTCAAGAAGCAGGACATTGGATGTAAAACTTGTTGAGACAGCAAACGGATATGCACTCAAAGGTGTTACTAACCAGCCTGAGGCTAAGGTTGCTTATGTGAAGGCTTTTGAGGATAAAGGGATAAAAGTGCTGGACAGCATTGAGATGTTGCCAAGTGCCGCTTTGGAGGGCAAGATTTATGGTGTTTCAAACCAGTCTGTAATCAATTTCCGTACAAGCGGGAAATACAGTGCAGAATCAGCAACTCAGGTTATGATGGGTACTCCACTTCAGGTTCTTGAGAAGAAAGGGGGCTGGACAAGGGCAATCACTCCTGAGGGGTATATATCTTGGGTTTCGTCGGGAAGCATTACCTACATGACAAAAGAGGAGTTTGATGCATATCAGGCTGCAAAGAAAGTTATTGTTACTACAAAATATGCTACCATGTATGAGGCTCCAAGTGCAAACAGCCAGATGGTAAGTGATGTTGTATGGGGAAATATCCTTTTGGACAAGGGTACCCAGGGAGCATGGCAGAAGGTTGCAATTTCAGACGGCCGTGAAGGTTACCTTCCAAAGGGCGACGTAATGGATTTCAACAAATGGCTTGACAGCCGCAACCCTACAGCAGACAATATCATTGCTACAGCAAAACAGTTCATAGGCGTTCCTTACATGTGGGGCGGTACTTCAATTAAGGCTGTTGACTGCAGCGGTTTCTGTAAATCAACATATTTCCTCAATGGTATAGTTCTTGTTAGGGATGCTTCGCAGCAGTGCCATACAGGAGACAACATTGACATTTCAAAATATGTGAATGACGGAGAGTACACCAAGGAGGCTTTGGCCAACCTTAAGAAAGGAGACCTTATTTTCTTTGGAAGCAAGGCAACTCCTGAGAAGAAGGAGAGGATTACCCATGTAGGTATTTACATTGGTGACGGTATTTTCATCCACTCTGCAACTAAAGTGAGAATCAACAGTCTAATCCCGACAGATGCAAACTACTATGATGGCTCAAAACGTCTTGTACGTGCATCAAGAATTTTGGGCAATGTTGATGCCGGTAAAGACATCTGGTCTATAAAAGAACTTTATAAATAATTGAAACACATACTTATACAATATGAAAACAGATAGAAGATCGTTCCTAAAATCAGCAGGCTTGCTTACTGCAGCAGCTGCAGTCCTTCACCCTGCACAAATTTTTGCACAGGCAGAAAGAGGCAGAAAATCATCGGGAAGCAAAAAAATGGAACTTACTTGGGTTCCTTTTGATGCAAAGATGAAGCACGTGTTTACAATTGCAAACTCTTCAAGAACTACTACTCCTCTTGTTCTTACAAAAATTACATACGATGGCTATGTAGGTTACGGTGAGGCTGCCATGCCACCATACTTGGGCGAGACTCAGGCTTCTTGTATGGAGTTCCTCAAGAAGGTTGACCTTAACAAGTTTGCTTCTCCTTTCCTTATTGAGGATATTATGAAGTATGTAGATTCAATTGCTACCAACAACTGCGCTGCCAAAGCTTCAATTGACATTGCTTTGCATGACCTTGTAGGTAATATTATGGGACAGCCTTGGTGGAAAATCTGGGGTTGGGACCCAACAACCACTCCTAATACTTCATTTACTGTAGGTATTGATACAGAGGAGGTTGTTAGAGAGAAGACCAAAGAGGCAGCTCCTTATAAGGTAATTAAAGTTAAATTGGGAAGGACAGAGGAAGAGGATAAGATGATGATCAATACAATCAGATCGGTTACCGATACCGTTATCTGCGTTGATGCAAACCAGGGCTGGAAAGACAAACACTATGCTTTGGATATGATCAACTGGTTGAACGAGCGCAATGTGAATATGATTGAGCAGCCTATGAGCAAGTATGCTTTGGATGATACTGCATGGATCACTGAGAGATCTCCGCTTCCTATCATCGCCGACGAGGCTTGCCAGAGATTGACAGATGTGAAGAAACTTCATGGCGCTTACCATGGTATCAACATAAAACTGATGAAATGTACAGGTATGCGTGAAGCCCGAGAGATGGTAAGTTTGGCAGAGTCTTTGAATATGAAACTTATGATTGGATGTATGTCTGAGACTTCATGTGCCATTACCGCAGGTGCACAGATTGCTCCTAAGACACAGTGGGCAGACCTTGACGGTAATGTACTTATTGCAAATGACTGTTACAGAGGTATGACAGTAGTTGACGGTAAGGTAACTCTTCATGACGCTCCTGGCCTTGGACTTACCCATGTTGGCAAACCGCTTTTGTAAATGATTTAATATCATAGATATGGCAAATTTAAGAGTATTTAAAAAAGATGTAATTTTCCTTGTAAACGAGGTTATTTCTGATTGCTGGGTATATATGTACCTTAATGGCGAGAAAAATTTGGATGAGGCAAAAAAGATTGTTGCTGATGCTGTAGAGTTGGGTGACAATATTTTTGAGCAGATTTCACACTATCCTAAAGATGATGCAAAGAAACACTTCAAGGCTTTGAACCAGAAGTTGCTTGAGGGAGTTGACGCATTGTTTGTAAGATTGAGTGCCCTTTCAAAATAATCTTGATGCGCAGGATTGCTTGTATAATAATTGCAGCCCTTTTGGTTTGCTCCTGTACCCTTTATGATTCAATAACTAAAGGGGATAAGGTTGCGCAGATTGGGAGGGCTGTATTATACAAGACAGATCTTGAAAAAGTTATCCCCAAAGGGATTGGTGCTGCAGACAGTACAGCCTTGGCAAAACAGTTCATAGATTCCTGGGCTATAAAGCAGTTGATGCTCCAGAAGGCGGAGGAACAATTGCCAAAGAGTGAGCGCGATGTGGCACAACTGTTGGAGGACTACCGCACACAGTTGCTGGTCTTCCGTTATGAAAACAAATATGTGGAGGAGAGGCTCGACACCATAGTGCCGAACAGTGAGAGGGAAGAATATTACAATTTGCATCCCGATAGTTTCAGAGGAAAGAACGGGGTGTTGCGCGGGCGGTATGTGAAGATGCAGAACAGTTCCCCAAATCTGCAGATTATGAGGAAACTGGCCAAATCCAGAGAGATTGATGACATTGATGCTCTGGAACAGTTGGCATATAATTCTGCATATAAATACAGCAATTTCAACGAGAATTGGGTTGACCTTAACATAGTGGCCAAGGAACTGGGAATCCCTTTGGACGAACTCCAGAAGAAAATGTCGGAGAAGGTCCCTGTAGTTGAGATGGCGGATACGGTATATACAAACCTCCTTCAGGTTCTCGAATATGTGGAGCCGGGGGAAGTTACACCGTTTGAGTATAACAGCGAGAAAATTAAAGAAATAATAATAAGCAGGAGAAAGCAGGAACTTCTCTCCAATTTGCAGAGGGATATCCTCATTGATGCATTGAATAACAATAAAATAAAAATATCAGATGAAGATGAGAAGGATTCTCGGTAGTGCCTTGGTGGCATTGCTTTTTTTTATGCCGGCAACATTGAATGCCCAGAGGTATGAAAACGGTTTGGCTGATAAGACTATAGTACTTATAGGTAACGAAGCTATCCTCCTTTCGCAGTTGGAAGGTGAGATACAGATTATTGCTGCTGAGGGAAGAGGTGTAGACAGAAATACCAGATGTCAGGTGCTGGAGAATATGATGGCGCACAAACTTTTCCTTAACCAGGCAAAACTCGACAGCCTTACAGTAAGTGAAGACAACGTTGAGATGGAACTCCAGCAGAGGATGAGTTCAATACTCACAAGTCTTGGAAGCGAGAGTGCCGTGGAGAAGCAGTTTAAGAAACCAATGTATAAACTTAAAGAGGAGTGGAGGGATGCCTTGAGGGAGCAGAGTCTTGTACAGCAGAAGCAACAGGAGGTTATGCAGGCAGCAGGAAGTGCAACACCGGCCGAGGTGCTCAAGTTCTTCCAGGAGACTGATGAGAGTGATCTCCCTATAATCTCAACACAGTACAAATTGAGCCAGATAGTTCTGTACCCGGATCAGGAGGCAGCAAAAGTGAGTGTAAAGGAAAAACTGTTGGATTTCAGGAACAGAATCCTCAAGGGTGAGAAATTCAGCACACTGGCAACATTGTACTCAGAGGACCCAGGCAGTGCCATCAGGGGAGGTGAGTTGGGAATGGCATCAAAGAACTTGTTCTGGCCGCAATTCTCTGATGCTGCAATGGCATTGAAGGAGGGGCAGATATCACAGATTGTTGAGACTCCCGACGGATTCCACCTTATACAGATGATAAAGAAAGAGGGTGACATGTTCAATGCAAGACATATCCTTTTGAAGCCAAAATACACATCAGAAGACAGATTGAAGGCATTCAAGGAGTTGGACAGCCTCAAAACACTGATTATGGCCGACAGCATGTCATTCCAGATAGCAGCATTGGCAAATTCCCAGGACCTGAAGTCTGCAGTAAGCGGTGGCCTTATGGCAGATCCCAATACTGGAGCCTCATTGTTTGAGAAGGACCAGTTGAAGCCGGCTGATTATGCCATGATAAATGAGATGAAGGAAGGTGACATTTCAGAGCCTTTTGAATCGCTTGATGATGAAGGAAGAAGCGGAAATGTAATCTACAAGATCTTGAAACTGGAAAAGATTATTCCATCGCACACAGCAACCTATGAATCTGACTTTGATACAGTGCAGAAGATTGCAAACAGGAAGAGGCAGATGGAGTCAATAGACAAGTTTATTAAAGAAAAACAGAAAGTCACATATATAAAGATTGACGATCTGTTCAAACAATGCAACTTTGAACGTGAAGGCTGGGTTAAGTAGATTCATTATAATTGTCATAACATTACTGCACTTTCAGATAGCTGGCTATGCCCAGAATTCTGCAAGTGCAGATTCTTTAGTACGCCTTGTAGAGGCGCGTTCTGCGCACCTTATAGAGGTGGACGGAACCTCATACAGGAAGATTGTAGGTCCGGCAACCTTCCTTCACAACAACACATACCTCAAGTGTGACACCGCCTTGTGGAACGTGAACACCAATATCATAGATGCGTTGGGCAATGTTGAAATACTTCAGGAGAATACCAGGCTTACCAGCGACCGCATAGAATATGTGGCAGACGAGAATCTGGCCAAATTCAGGGGCTCCCTGGTGCAGTTGTCTGACAGGGACGGCAATATCCTCAATACAAACTTCCTCAACTACAACACCAAAGACAGTATTGCAACTTTCTTTAATGGTGCCGCAATGCGCAATAACGACGGAAGCCTTATAGAGAGTATACAGGGAAACTATTTCTCCAAAGAAAAACTCTTTGTATTTTCAGACAGCGTAGCCATGTTCACCGATTCCGTACTCATATCTACAACCCAATTGAAATACCATACGGACACAGATATAGCGGAGTTCAGCAACAGAACCTTAGCGTGGCGCGACAGCAGTATCCTGTATGCCAACTACGGACAATATGTAAGGCCGCAGAATCTGTTCATATTTGAAAAGGACAGTTATATCCTTACCAGGGAGCAGGAACTGTGGGCAGACAAACTAATGTATTACAGGACAACCGGATATGCAGACCTTTATGAAAATGTACAGGTGCTTGATACAGTACAAAAATCAATAGGACTTGCCCACAAGGCAACTTACAGGCCATCCCCAAGGAGAGTGGAACTTACCAGAGAGCCGGCTGTAGGAATGTATTCCTACGAAAATGAAGTTGCTGATACCCTGTTTTTGGCGGCAGATACAATCCTCTATTACACCCGTAGGATGTGTGAGATAGACAGTGCCTCCATAGCACTTGCGCAGGAGAGGCTCAACCTATCGGCAATAGATCCTATAGCCATTCATGACAATGAGAGAAGGGCGGCACGGCAAAAGAAGCAGCCTGCAAAACTTGGGAAAGGGGCGGTGGCTGTAAAAGATACCTCTTCTACACTCCTTGCAGATATGGCGGATTCGTTGAAGATTGAGACCCCTTTAAGGGAGGAGGCTGCAGAGAAAATTATCCCTCCGGGAGAAGATACTACCCAGGTGGATTTCATAGATGCATATCATAACGTAAGGTTTTACCGTTCAGATGTACAGGGGAGGTGCGACAGCCTTGTATATACAGGGCTTGATTCAATGGCCAGATTTTATTCAAACCCTGTAATGTGGCACGAGGGAAAAAACCAGTTTACAGCAGACAGCATACAAGCACTGCTCAAGAACAAGCAACTGAGCAAGATAAACCTCCTTACAAACGCATTTATAGCCATGCAGGAGGATTCAATCCACTTCAATCAGATAAGGAGCCTTGAAATGGCAGCCTACTTTGCCAACAATGAACTCTACAGGTTTGATGCCCTTGGCGGTGTATCTGCAATCTTCTTTATGGAGGAAGACAGTACAATCACCCTCATGGACAGGGAGGAGTGCAAACTGATGACAGCAAAAATAAAAGATAACCAGATACAGCGTACCAGATCTATACAGGAACTCAAGCAGAATGTATTCCCAATCTACAACCTCCCTTTGGAGGAGCAGCGCCTCAAAGGTTTTCAGTGGAGGGGAGAAGAGAGGCCTGTAACGAGATTTGATGTTACTGACAGGATAATAAAACCCTCTAAGAGGCTCGAAATTGAATCAATAAGTCAGCCGGGGTATGTATATACCAAAAAATACTTCCCTGAACTGTATGACCGTATAATCCCTTTCAGAAGGCAAGAAGAATAATGGCAGTTGGCCAATAATGACAAAGCCCCGGAGCATTACTCCAGGGCTTTCTTGTTGAGCGGAAAACGAGGCTCGAACTCGCGACCCCAACCTTGGCAAGGTTGTGCTCTACCAACTGAGCTATTTCCGCCTGTTTCATTGGTGCTCGGGACGGGAATCGAACCCGTACGGGCATTTCTGCCCACGGGATTTTAAGTCCCGCGTGTCTACCTATTCCACCACCTGAGCCAATGAACGGACCGCAAAGGTAACAATACTTTTTCAATTCCCAATAGATTTGTTCAAAACACCTGCAATTTTTCCCGTAGTAATCCAGTTAAAAGCTGCAGTGCCGCCCCTTACAGGAATACAAAATCCCATAGGTTCAGGAATTATCTGATTGTCAGAATACTTGAGAATCCTGTGAGGTCAAATACAGACTTTACCTCCCTGCTTAATCCTTCAAGTGCGAACTTGCCGCCGCCGGCTGTAACCTTCTTGTGTGCCGAAAGTACAACCCTCAGACCGGAACTGCTTATGTACTCCATCCCTTTGCAGTCAAAAACAAGTGATATCCCGTTTTCAGCCAGCAGGCCTGCGATACCCTTCTCAAGTTCAGGAGATGTAACAGTATCAACTCTTCCGTTGATTGCCACTATTGTCTCTTCTCCTTTCTTTATAATCTCAAGTTCCATACTTATAACAGTTTTTTTAAAGTTAATATATTTTTGTCCCCGGTTCTTTGGTATTCAACGGTATCCATAATCTGTTCCACCAGAAAAATTCCAAGCCCTCCAATCTCACGTTCTTCAGCAGATAGGGTTATGTCAGCCTCCGGCACACTTGTAGGATCAAACTCCTTTCCGGTATCACTCAGGATGAATGTGATCTCATTCCCTCTCCTGCTGGCCACAAGTGAGGCCGTGTGTTCTTCATCTGGGGGGTATGCATAGAGGATTACATTTGATACGGCCTCCTCTACAGCCAGATTCAGACTGAATACCAGCCCTTCCGGCACCCCCGCCTGTGAGGCGAACTCCTCAATGAATGGGGCCAACAGGGAAATGTCTTCCCTTTTGTTGCGCAATATCAGTTCCTTTTCCATACCTTATCTGTATTTTAAACATAAGATGGTAATGTCATCACTCTGTTCTGCCCCAAGCGAGTGCCTTTCAATATCATCTACAATAACCCCGGTAATCTGCCCCGATTCACGGCCGTTGTTCCTGCCGAGCACCTCAAGCAGATGCTCCTCTGAATAAAGTTCTTTGGAGATATTCTCAGCCTCAGTAACCCCGTCTGTGTAGAGGAACATTGTATTCCCCTTTTCCAGGGTACAACTTTGTGACTGGTAAGGGAACCCCTCAAACAGTCCAAGAGCAAGATTCGGCAGCACTTCCATATATTTTACTCCCGACAGATCCATCAGTACAGGGGCATTGTGCCCTGCATTGCAGTATTCCAATCTCCCTGTTTGCAGATCCAGAATTCCCACAAATGCGGTACAGAACATATTGGACTCATTGTTCTCCGCCAGCGTGTCATTGAGGGATGCCACAATCTTTTCAGGGCTCTTTACGTGGGATGCCATAGTCCTGAACAGGCGGCAGGTTACAGACATCACCAATGATGCAGGAACCCCCTTGCCAGATACATCTCCAATTATGAAGTACAGTTTTTCATCCTCTATAAAGAAGTCATAAAGGTCTCCGCCAACCTCTTTTGCAGGCTTCAGCACACCGTAAAGGTCTATGTCGTTCCTGTCGGGGAATGGAGGAAATATCTTTGGAACCATTCCCATCTGTATGTCGCGGGCAATCCTCAGTTCGCTCTCAATCCTCTCCTTATTGGCAGTGGTCTTCTGCAGTTCATCCATATAATTTACCAGGGAGTGCTGCATATATTCAAAGGAGTTGTGCAGGGTCTTCATTTCGTCGCGCCCGTGTATTACCGGTAACGGTGCATCAAATGTGCCTCCCGCAATCTCCCTTGCAGACTCTGCAAACCTTGCCAGAGGGCTCGTGAGGTTCCTGATTGTATAGTGGCACAAGGCTCCCATAAGGAGAAGCCCCAGAATACCTATAACCAGAATGATTATGGTCATACGGTCCAAAGTGGCCAGGATGTCAGACCTCAGGCACTCTACGGCAACAGACCATCCTACTGCAGGTATCGGGGTGTAGAAGAAATAGGTGTGCTTTCCGTTGCGCTCCATCTCCTCCATACCTGATTCCCCTGCTGTCATCTTGCGGGCGGTCTCCTTGAGCAGTGAGTTGCCGGTATATATTGCATTTGCAAAAATGCTCTCGTTCAATATGGCATTCCGGTTTGGATGAACCAGAAACGTACCTCCGCGCCCAATCATATAGTTCTGCGAGTTTGGATAAGGTTTCATTGAATTTACCTTATAGGCAAACCACTGCAGTGAGATATCGGCAGTGAATACAGCAAAGAGTTTTCCCTCCCTGTCATAAAGGGGGCAGGAGTAGGTTGACATTATTACATCAGCACCCCCTTCATCATAATAAGGCTCGCTCCAGTATGCTTTACCAAGCAGTTTGGGTATCTGGTACCAGTCCATGAAGTGGTAGTCATAATCAACGCTGCCCAACTGCTTGTCGGATATCTTGCCGTCTTGCCTGAATGAGAAAGGAGACCAGAACATCCCCTTTTCCTTATAGTAATAAGGCTCAAATGCTATTGCACTTCCGTAAACATGCGGATTGCCGCGCAACACCATCCCGGTAATGGTGTACATGTAGTCGGGATCATCCAGATTCTCCATAACCAGCCACGAAAGGCTGTTTATTGCAGTCTCCACAGAACTCAATACATTGTTAATCTGTATAACAGTGTTGTCAAGTCCGCTCCGGGCAAGTTCAAACGCCTCATCCTTTACATTTTTCCTTGCGGAGTGGAATGTGATGGCAAAAACGGCAATGAATACAACGGCTGCCACCGAGAGTATATAAAGGCTCAGCCTAAGGGAAAATGAGCCCATGATCTTATTTTTCAATTCATTTAGCATCATTTTCCACCTCCTTTCAATTGATCTGGTTTTATTGGTACAGCAATGAAACCGTGCCTGTGCATCATATCTACAGCCTTGCCGAATTTTTCCTCATTAAACTGGAAAGTTGCAGCACCGTGGGGAGTCTCTTTCTGCAGTTTCAATACCTCTTCCAGCATCCACTCCTGATGTATCCTGTTTGTAGGGACTTTCTCCATCTCCATAACCTTCAGTACTATCTCCAGAGCCTCTGCAGGGTGCGCGTGAGTCCATTCCCACCCTTTGCGTGAGGCCTGTGCAAAAGCCTTCATCTTCTGCGGGAATCTGTTGTAATAATCCCTTGTAACATATAACCCGTCTTCCGGAATGTCAAACCCTGCCTCCCTGAATTTCAGTACCGGAGCATTGTCATACCCGGAAGAGTATATCTGCAGATACTCATTGTAACTCATTGCCAATGTTGCATCTATTACTCCCGACAGAAAAAGGTTTACATTCTGTATGAAAGGGATCCACTGTATCTCCAGTTCAAGTTCCTTATCGGCCAGAAGAGCCAGTTCCCCGAATCCTGCCTGCCAGATTCCCACTTTTTTCCCTTTGAGGTCGTTGAAAGTCTCAAGGGAGCCTTTGCGCGATACAATTACCAGCCCGTTGTGCTGCGAAGTCTGCAGTATGTTCACAAGTTCGGCCCCTTTGTCAATCTCAGCAATTGCCTGCATCAGTTGCAGGGTAATGACATTGCTGCTCCCCTCTATGAGTCTGTTGGTTGCTGAATATGATGCTGACGGGTGGACAATCTCCACATCAAGTCCTGCCTCCTTGTAGAATCCCTTCTCCTGGGCCACATAGTATCCTGCAAACTGGCTCTGGGCTGTCCATTGCGGGGTAAAGACAATTTTCTGCCCCAGTGCCACGGACGGCATTGTCAGAAGAGATACAATTACTGCTGTCAAAACTCTTTTCATCATAAAGGTTGTCGGGAATCTTTGCTAAAGTTTATTATACTACAAATATGCATATTTTTGGCAATAAATGGGGCCTGTTTCCCCTGTTTTTTTCTTATCTTTATCTCACTTTTTCCCTTTTTGGCATGATTTACATTTGCGATAATTTCCATACTCTCGGCCTTGATGCTTCATTGGAACTTGTTTCCCCGCAGCGCAGGGCACGGGCATTGAGGTTCTATGCCCACTCAGATCGCCTGCAGAGTACCGCATCGTATCTGTTGCTCAAGAAGGGGCTTCAGGAGGAATACTCCGTTGACGGGTGTGTGGATTTTGATTATGATACCGGAGGAAAGCCGCATTTGCACGGTCGGGAGAATATTCATTTCAATATATCACATTGCAAGGCGGCAGTGGCGTGTGTAGTGTGCCGTGTTGAGACCGGTATTGATGTGGAATGCATCGCTCCCTTTGATGATGAGGTTGCCCGTGCGGTGCTCAGTCCTCTGGAGTATGGGATGGTTGTTGCATCCGGGAATCCTGCCCTGGAGTTCTGCCGTTACTGGACAAAGAAGGAGAGTTGGCTGAAGATGAAAGGTAAAGGCCTCACCGGTGATATCCGCGCAGTTACGGTGGACGATAAGGCCTTCATTACATTTGAAGATCTGCAGAAAGGGTATGTATGTTCTGTCTGCTGCAGTGATGACAGATTCCTTTCAGGTATGCAGCTTATTTTCCCAACTCTTCCCTGAGATTTATTCCTTGTGCCTTGTGGAATATTGCAATCATTGCAATTTCAATGATGTACGCAATGAGGTAACTGTACCATATCCATTGCGGGAACCATCTGGCAACCACTACAAGAACAGGTATTACGGTAAGGGAGAGTATGAATGATATGAACAGTGATATTGTACCATATCCCATAAGTTTGTATATTATCATGATGAGATATATGTAGCAGAACGGTACAAAACTGAGGCAGAAGATACGGAGTGCGTGGCAACTCAGGGATATCATCTCTGCATCATCTGTCCCGAACATTGTTGCAATTGTTTGGGGGAACAGCCATACATATGCGCAGATAAGTGCCATTGCAACTGTAATGAACAGGACCGCTTTCCCTATGATAAATGCAAATTCCTCCTTGTTCCCCTTACCCTTTATTACAGCCCCGAATGTCTGGAGCGACCTGCATGTACCCGCCAGGAAGAGATTGTATATCTGCAGCAGGTTCATGCATACTGCAAATACGAATATTCCTGTTCTTCCGGCACTCTCCAGCACAACTCTGTTTGATGTGAGCAACAGTAGAGTAAGGCAAACTGAAGCCACAGCCAGAGGAGCCCCCTGTGATATAATCTCTTTCCATTCACCTGCTGAGCCCTTGCAGGATGCAAACCCTGTCCTGTATCCTGTCCCCCTGAAGTGGAACAGCATTATTGCAATTCCTGCAATATGCCCTATTACCGTAGCCAGAGCAGAGCCTGTTATTCCCAATCCGCAGAATTTTATCAATACTACGTCAAGCAAAAGGTTGAGCAGATTGTCTATGAATATTGCAGCAGATACAAGCTTGGGACTCCCGTCTGTACTGGCCATTGTTGAGAGCCACCACATTATCATATATGCAGGTGCCCCAAGCAATGTAGGAATGAGATACTCCCTTACAAGCCCCAGGAGGTTGCCGTTGCTGCATAGGAATCCTGCAATGCTGTGAGGGAAAAGCAGCCCTGCAATTGCAAATGCCATCCCTATTGCAAGGCTGGCCAGGAATGTAAGTGTAAATATTATCTTTGCTCTGCCATAATCCCCTTTACCAAGGGAGTAGCCCACCAGCATACCGCCTCCGGATGCAATGAGCAGGCTCAGGGTAAACATCAACTGTACAAGAGGGGAGTTGAGACTTATAGCACTTACCCCGTCCTCTCCAATGAGGGTTCCTACAATAATGCTGTCTACCAGAACTCCAAGACACCCAGAAAGGGAGATGAGTATGGCTGAAACCAGATATTTCCAGTATTGTGAGGCCAGTGACCTCCTGTGCTGCTTGTCCATCATGATCGTGCGTTGGTCAGTCAAAAAATCCCATTCCGTTTATTGCCTTAAGGAAGCGGTCTATGTAGTCCCAGGAGGTGTAATCCCAACTGTATCCCATCCTGTATAGTACTTGCATGGTATAAGTGTTGTCCCTTGTCACATCTGATGTCTTCTGGCCGTGGGCCATATCCTGGTATGCAAGAAGGCTGGCCAGTTGCCTGGCTTTTGCAGGGTCCCCTTTTACCTCTTCCATACGCCTTTCAAAATCATCAGTCTCCACAAATCCAATCTCTGTGCCTATGGTAACCAATCTTGCAAGCATATCCCCCAACAATACCTGATGGTTGTTGTATGGATGGAATACATTGCAGTTGTCAGGGGTTGTGGCAAGCATTACAATGGCTTGTGATACCTCATTTATAGGTGAGAATTCCACTTTGTTGTCCATCATTCCGTAAGGGCAGCACCCCAGCATGTTGAATACCTTTATGCGTCCCATGAAACTGTTGGTTGAGAAGTTTATCTGGAACTCCCCGTCAGTGGAGCGTGCCGCAAGATTTCCTACACGCATAATCTTTGCTTTCAACCCCTTATCTGCCACAGCCTGGAGTATGGCCCTTTCTGCCATGAATTTTGACCATATATACTTGTTCCCCAGGAATTGTCCCATATAGAGTTTCTTTTCTGTAAATGTCTCTTCAGCGGAAGGAATGCCGTTAACAGAGAGTCCCCTTGTACTTGCTGTGGAAACGTGTACAAGTGTGGCACCCTTCTCAAGAGACAGTTCTATGCACTTTTCTGCCCCTCCTATGTTTATATCCTCAATCTCGGTCCCTTCAGAGAAGTGCTTTACAATGGCGGCACAATTGAATACAGTGTCTATGCTGTAATCCTTGAACAGGCTGCACAGGCTCTCTGTAACGTCTCCCCTGATTATGTGGATCCGTTTTCCCATCATTTCATTGTATGTATCCTCAAAGTAGTAGAACAGCAGTGAGGCAAGCCTTTCATGTGCATTTTCTCCCCTTACCAGACAATATATCTGCCCGGCATCAGAAGAGATGAGATGGTGCAGGATATGTACTCCCAGGTAACCTGTGGCACCTGTTACAAGGACATTGCCCAGTTTTCTGGCTTCTCCCTGCATGTATGTCTCAAGTGTGTTAAGTTTCAGCACCCTCTCTATGGCGGTGTAGTCGTATTCCTTTACACTATCCTTTTCATCTTCCTGCTGTTGTGTGCCTGAAACGAGCAACGCAAGTTTTCTTGGTGTAGGGTTTGCAAATACATCTCCGTAAGAGATATGCAGACCGGCCTTGTCTGCCTCTATGATTACTCTGGTTACAACCAGAGATGTCCCTCCAAGTTCAAAGAAGTTGTCTTCGGCACCAACCTGCTGAAGTTGCAGGATATCGGCAAAAATATTGCAGAAGGTCTTCTCCGTGCTGTTTGCGGCCTCTACATATTCACTTGTTGTTGCCAACTGAGGCTCAGGCAGTGCTTTCAGATCTGTTTTGCCGTTAGGGGTCATTGGCATTGCCTGAAGCTGCAGATATGCGGTTGGAACCATATATTGGGTAAGGCTCCTTGAAATTTCAGCCTTGAGGGCATCAGGTGCAATAGGGCGGTCTGCTGTGTAATATGCACAAAGGTGCTCCTTGCCGTTGAGGTTGCGGATGAGGATAACCACTTTTCCCATCCCCTCCACTTTCTGCATCACACCCTCAATCTCTCCAAGTTCAATTCGGAGACCGCGGAGTTTTATCTGGTTGTCTGTACGGCCAAGTATCATTACATCGCCACAAGGAAGCCATTTGGCATAGTCTCCCGATTTATATACGCGGGTACCCTTGTATTCAACAAATCTTTCTGCTGTCATTTCATCAAGATTGTTGTACCCTTTACCAACCCCCGTGCCTCCAATGTAAAGTTCTCCTACAACCCCTACTGGGAGTTCATTGCCGTCTGAATCCACAATGAATTCCTTAACGCCCAACTGGGGACGTCCCACTGTAACAATTTTTGCATCAGTAAGTTCCTTGTTGTTTGATGCGACGGTTATCTCTGTTGGTCCGTAGCAGTTGAATATGCGGGCAGTTGTAATACGCTTTAGTTGCTCCAGGAGTTGGGCTGAGAATTTCTCTCCACCTGCACGGGCAATCTTTATGTGGCTTATTGCGCTGGTAAAATCATAACTGGTTAGCCAGGTCTGCCAGCGCGACGGAGTTCCGGATACCATATCTATCCTTTCATCCTTTATGAACCTTGCAAGTTCAATAGGGTTATTTGCCTGCTCTTCGGTTGCCAGAACCAGTGTCTTTCCACTGTACATGGATGTACCTATATCCTGCAGGGCTGCATCAAAAGAGATAGTGGTTACGCTGAGTATCCTTCCGGCATCCGTTGCCACTGCATGGGCAAACACGTTTGCAGGGTGTCCCCACAGATAGTTGCAGATACCTTCGTGGCGCAACATTACCCCTTTCGGCCTTCCAGTTGAACCGGAAGTATATATAAGGTATGCAAGATTGTCGGGAGTAATGCAGCATTGCGGATTTGCTGCAGTCTCTCCTGCCAGGAGTTCTTCCACATCTATCCCTTTTCCCTTATGCTGCTGGAGGTGTTCCGCCGTTGTTATGATGTATTGGGCATCCGAGTCTTCCAGGATAAGGCTTATCCTCTCTGCAGGATAGTCGGGGTCACATGGAATGTATGCGGCTCCCGCCTTCATCACTCCAAACATTGAGAGTATCAGGCGGCTGGTGCGCGGAAGCAGCAGGGCAATGCGGTCTCCCGGCTTCACTCCCGATGATATGAGGGAATTTGCAATCCTGTTTGCGGCAGAGTTGAACTCTTTATATGTATATGAGGCATCGCAGGCAACAAGGGCAGGGGTGTGCGGCCTCTCCTGAGCCCAATGTTCCACAGACTTATGGAAAAGGCTGAATGGTGCCTCTCCTGAGGCGGTAGAGCGGATAGTCTGCAACTCCTCTTCCTGTTTCTGTCCAATCATTGAAACATTGAGGATATTGCCTTCCGGATTTGAAATGAACTCTTCCACCACATTGGCCATTGATTCACCAAAGCGCATTATGCTCTCCCGGCTGTACCAGGCGCTGTTGTACTGCAACTGTATGGCAGGCCCGGTTCCAGTGTCGCATATCATAATGTCCAGTTTCTGTTTAGGACTCTCCAGTTTCAGTTCCTCCATTGCAATCTCATGGCCGCCTATGGTGTATTTCTCCATTACACCAATCTGGTATGCATAGTTTGTGGCAAATGTGAAGTTGTAGTCTGCTGCTATGCGGGCAAAAGGATAGTTCTCATTGTACAGGGTATCATTGAAGTCTTTTCCCACCTGCTGTACAAATTCCCTTATGCTCTGGCCCTTTATGTGTGCATGGAGTGCAAGGGTGTTAACGAACATTCCAATGGTGTCCGCTATCCTGAGGTCGGCACGTCCATTGCTTACCGTTGCCATATACACGTCCCTGTTGTTTGTGTACCGTTGCATTGTGTAGAAAGCAGCGGCAAGCATTGTGTGTGCCGGGGTTACGTTGGCTTTGCGGCTGAATTCCTCCACTTTCTCAAGGCTGAACGGTATCTGTACCCTTTCTGATTTGCCCGTTTCATTCTCTTTGGGTTTGAAGTCGTATGGAAGTTCACTGCATCCTTCACACCCGGCAAGGGCCGTTGCAAAATACTCCCGGGCCCTGGCATATTCATCCCCTTTCTCCTGTTTCTTCTGTGTGTGGGCAAACTCAAAGTAACTGCACTCTTCCTGTTCAACCTTACCTCCTTCCATCAACGTGCAGAGATGGCGGATGAAAAGGTCTATTGAACCGCCGTCTGCAATGAGGTGGTGGAGATCCATAAGCAGGTGTATCCTGCCTGAGCATTCTGCTATTGTAAAGCGGTAGAGAGGCCCTTTTTCCAGGTGGAACGGCTGTACATACTCCTCCTTGAGTCTCCTGAGCCCTTCAGAGTCTGTCTTTATATGCGCAATTTCTGCATCATGCTCCGGATTGGCAATCTGTATCACATCCCCATCCGCTGTCTCAAAATGGATATCCATTGCAGGGTGCAGTTTTACGGTTTCCCTGATTTTCTCCGCCAGTGTGCCGGCATCTGTCCCTTCAGGGAAGAGGAGTGAGAATGGTATGTTGTAGGTTGTTCCCAGAGGGTTCTTCATACACTCATAATATACGCCCAGTTGTGCGTATGTTAGAGGTGCGCTTTTCACTGGGGTCAACTCCCTTTCACTTGGGGATTCCTGTTTGTCACTCTTGAGCAATGATTCCAGGATGGCATTCTCTATGGACTGTATTGTTCCCCCATTTACAAGCGACTTGGAATCCAGTGCAACCCCGTATTTCTTGTATATCCTGGTGGCAAGTTTTATTGATGATATGGAAGTGAGACCTGCATAACCCAATATGGTTGATACACCGAACTCTGTATTCCCGACAATTTCTGAAATTATCCCGTGCAACTGCTCTTCCAGTATGTTCAGCGGGACATTGCTTTCCTGCTCCATGGCAGATATGCTCTTCTGTGGTTTTGGAAGGGCTTTCTTATCCACCTTCTGGTTCTGGTTGAGAGGGATCCTCTCTATCTGCATTGTTGCCGCAGGAACCATATATGGAGGCTTTTCTTTCAGTATGAAGGAATTCAGGGCATCAATATCTACAGGGGTGTCGGCCACTATGTATGCGGCAATGTATTTTCCTCCCCCTTCTTCATCAAATGCCTGTACGGTAACATCCTTAATGCCCGGGAATTCCCTTATCTTCCCTTCCACCTCCTTAAGTTCAATGCGGAATCCGCGTATCTTTACCTGGCTGTCCTTGCGCCCCACAAACTGTATTGTTCCATCGGGAAGATACCTTACTATATCTCCTGTGCGGTAGATGCGTGAATACTCCCCATCTTTGCAGAACGGGTTGCTGATGAATGCCTCATCTGTCTTGTCCTGACGGTTGAGGTATCCGCGGCCCACCTGTACCCCGGCACCCCACAGTTCTCCGGCAGCCCCTACAGGGACCCTGCGGCCATATTTGTCTACAATATAAAGTTTTGTATTGTCAAGGGCTTTCCCTATAGGGATGTTGATACGGTTTTTCTCCACGTCGTGTGCCGTTATGCATACGCAGCATTCGGTAGGGCCGTATGCATTAACAAGCCTGTATCCTTTTGGTGGCTCAATAGGGGCAAGTTTCTCACCGCCAACCATAAATGTCTTGAGGGTATCACATTTTACTGATGTGGCAAACTGGTATCCTACTTGGGTTGTCATGAAGGAGTTGGTTATGGAGTGCCTGTTGAAGTACTCCTCAAGTGCAATCAGATTGAGCCTTATCTCCTCCGGTATGATATGGAGTGTGGCACCGGCTGTAAGAGAGGTGAATATCTCCATCATAGATGCGTCAAACCCATAACTGGCATATGCTGTAGTGTTGCTCTCTTCATTTATCCCAAAATAGTTCCTGTGCCAGTTGCAGAATGCCACAACGTTTCCGTGTTCCAGCATACATCCTTTTGGAACTCCGGTTGTCCCGGAAGTGTAGAGGAGGTTGAACAGGTCAGAAGGTGAGTATGCTATCTCCGGCAGGGTCTCAGGGTAATCCAGTTCCAGTATTTCGTGGGTGAACAGGATTTCCCCAACTTCAAGGTTCATCCTCTCCTGCAACTCTTTATCTGCTATGAGCAGCCCAACTCCAGCGTCTTTTATCATAAACTGTAGCCTCTCAAGAGGGTAGGTAGGGTCAAGAGGCTGATATGCGCATCCGGCCTTAAGTACTCCTATGGTAGCTATGGCCATCCACTCGCATCTTGGTATGAGAACAGCCACAACATCTTCTTTCCCAAGCCCTTTTGATGCAATGAAGTTGCCTATTCTGTTGGATATCAAGTCCACTTCCCTATAGGTGAAGGTTTTGTCATTGAATACCACCGCGTTCTTGTCCGGTGTCTTTTGCACCTGACTGATGAACATAGAGGTTATTGTAGAACTCTTGTCATACTCTTTTGCTGTGTTGTTGAATGAATCAAGCAACTGCATCTGATCCTGAGATACAAGTGGCAATTCTTCCAGTCTGGTCTCTCCACTGTCCATGCCGTTGAGAATGGTAGTATAACTTTTTATAAGGCTGGTAATCAGCTCTGGGGAATATAGGTTGGAGTGGAATTCCACAACTGCCTTGTATGATTTGTCATGATTCTGATAAACCTGTATTGATATCTGTTCGTGTGTTGAGTTTTCCTCAAGGCATTCGCTTGATACGGGGTATCCTCCAATGTTCAGGTTGTTAAACAGGTATCCCTGGTAAACAAATAGGTAATTTGATTTGAGTGACATGCTTGAGTGCAGGTCTGCGTATGAGAAAAGGCTGTTTTCCCTTGCTCCGGCAATCATTGCTCCGGTAGTGTTGAACATTTGGGATAATGTTGTGCCGTCTTCAAATTTGCAGTGTACCGGCAGTGTTTTTACAAACATTCCGGTTGTCCTTGCCATCCTTTTGTCTCCCCTTCCGTGCCATATTGTGGAGAAGAGGACCTCCTGCTCTCCGGTGAACCTGGAGAGTGTATATCCGAATGCTGACGTGAACAGGGTTCCGGCCTTTACTCCGGTTTCCTTCATCAGGCGGGCCAGTTTCCCAGTATTAAGGTCCAGAGGTATCTCCATCCTTGCCATCCGCTTTTGGGGCTCTTCCCTGTCGGGAATAATGGCAGATTCAACTTCACATCCTCCAAAAGTGTTCAGGTACCACTCTTTGGCTGAGATGTATTCCGGGGTTCCCTTCCTTAAATTGTACTCCTGCTGTGCGTAGTCGAGCATTGTGTATGTTTCAGGGATTATTGTTTCCCCGTCGTATGCCATTCTTATGTCATCCATAAGCACTGCCATGGATGCCCCATCAGTTATTATGTGGTGGGCCTGCAGGAAGAAATAGTTTGCAGTAGGGGTAGTTATGAGCCTTATGTTTATTGGAAGGGCATCTGTGAGGTCATATGGAACCGGGAGTTGCCATTTTATCTTTTCAATGTCATCACACTCTTCAATTGGAATTTCCCACCTTGTTTCCTTATCCTCCACCATAACCGGCTCACCGTCATTATTTGTGGTGAATCTGTACCTGAAAGCCGGATGTGCTTCAATAGTCTTGAGTATGGCACTCTTGAGCCTCTGCATATCCACATTCTTGTGGAGTTTGTATAGGAAAGGTATGTGGTATATTATCTCTCCGGGGTGCTGTGCACATTCAATATAAATTCCCAGTTGGGACTGTGATAATGGTATCAGTTTCTCAAACTCTTTCATAATTGGCGGGGTATTTTGTCCCTAAAGTTATAAAAAAGTGGCGAACTGTATAATAAGGATTGCTTTTTTTTCAAATAAAAGAGTCCTTATCATTAATAAAAAACAGGTCAGGGATTCCCTGACCTGTTGGGTTATAAATTGGCTATATATTAATAACCAGGATTTTGCTGCTTGGCAATCTCAGGGTTTGCATTAATCTCACTCTGGAAGATTGGAAGCAAAGTCTTAGGATGGGTACGGTCAACAGTATTCTCCCTATGGGTAGGATATACAGGACCGAAATCATCGTCAAATACGATAGTCTTGTTCCAACGTATCATATCCCAGAATTTGTGACCCTCGCCATACAACTCTTTTGCTCTCTCGTTCTCAATCATCTCCATTGTAACGGTAGCCTCAGTAGCAGCCTCCAAACCAGGAGCCCTGTCTCTAATAGCCTGTAGGTATTCAGCAGCTTTGTCCTTAGCACCAGTTCTGAATGCAGCCTCAGCCGCAGAAAGGTAAACCTCTGACAAACGGATTACTTTAATGTTTACAGCATATGCAGGTTGTGCAGCATCATCACCAGGGAAGTCTTTAGCATCAGTATCATATAAGCCGCCAAGATACTTGTAACAACAGCCATATCTATCCTCTGTATACTCCTTGTTGTATGATTTACTTCTCTCATCATAGTCCATTACACCCCAACGTACATCATCAGGGTCTTCACCCAAAAGTTCAAGGAATGCGGTGCTGGCCATATATGAACCCATGTTGCTGTTGAAATGGGCCTCTCTTGCATAGTATGCACCAAGAGAACCTGTTCCGCTTAGAGCATTCTCACCAGAGTTCATTTCCAACTCAAAGATAGACTCGCTGCCCCAACGTGATTTCCATGAATCAACCCATTTGTTAGGAGCATACAAATCATATGGTCCGTTGTTGATAATATCCTCCGCAGCAGTTAGAGCAGCACTCCAATTCTCCATATGCAGGTAAACCCTTGTCTGAAGAGCCTTGTTTGCCCAATAGTTAACAAAGCCTTTCTTTGTTGATTTTGAAATAAGACTTTCTGCAGCAGTAAGGTCAGCAATTATTGTCTGGTAGTTCTGCTCAACGGTTGCCCTCAACTCCTGAGCCATAGCATCAAGAGGCTCCAATATATTAGGAACACCCCAAGCACTCTTGTCCTCATTGTAAGGCTGGCCATACAGACGAACCAAGTCGAAATAAATCATTGCACGCAATGTAAGTGCCTGACCTTTCATGTCATCAAAGTTATCTGAAGATCCGGCAGCCTGCATTTTTTCAATGTTTGCAAGCAAGTTGTTTATCTGAAGTATAACATTGTAACCTACTGTCCAGAAACCTGAGTAAGTGTTTGAACCTACTGTGTGGTTATACAAATACAAGTCATTACCCTGACCTATTGAAGTAATGGTAAGATCTCCACCTTTAGCATCTGCGTAAAGGAAGAAGTTTCTGCCTAAATATGAACTTGAACAAATCTTGGTCATAATACCGTTCATCATAACCTGAGCATCTTCAAGTTTCTCAACTGCGGAACCGGAATCAGCAGAGTTAGTAGGCTTTTTGTCTAGGAAATCATCACAAGAAGAGATTGTAAGGATTCCTAAAACAGCAACTAAAAATATATTAAATTTTTTCATTGTCATTGTCCTTATTAAAATTAGAATGAAAGTTCAATACCGAATGTATATGTTTTGGCCAATGGAACCTCCCAACCTCTTGTTCCGTAGGCATTAACTTCTGGATCCATAAGTTCATAAGATCTTAGGGTCAAAAGGTTCTGTCCGTTGAAGTAAACTCTTGCATTGCTCAAGCCAACTTTCTTAACCAAGTCTTTAGGAATGGTATAGCCAACTGTAATATTCTTAAGTCTCAAGTAGTCACCATTGTGTATACGGCGAGAAGATGTCTTTCTACCGGCTTCAGCATCGGTACCAATCAATAGAGGCTGATGTGTAATTTGTCCTGGAGTTTTCCACCTGTTATCATATGTATGCTGTGAACGTACGCGCTCATATGCCCAACCGTCATCATCAACGTCATGAGCGATTGCATCATATATTTTTGAGCCAAGTCTGTATGTAAAGTTCAATCCAAGATTAATGCCTTTCCATGTTACACTGGTGTTGAGACCACCATATAGTTTAGGTGTAGCACTGCCAAGGATAACTCTATTTGCATATGATTGGAAATCATTACCGCTGTCACCCTCTACAACTGCTCTTCCATTGTATAGGAATGCTGTTCCGTCTGACAACAACTCAGCCTCTTCTTGCTCTGTACCATTTACATATACCATATTCAAACCTGTCTGAGGGTCAACACCTGCCCACTCGTAACCATAGTATGAGAGTACTGACTCGCCTTCTCTATAGATGAAAGAAGTTCTGCCGTCACCACCTGTAGGGTCTGACCAAATGATATCCTGACCACCATACAATTTTGTAACCTCAGATTTGATCATTGATGCGGTAATGCTTGCATCCCAAGTAAGTTCCTCGTTTCTGATGATGTCTCCGCCAATTTCAATCTCAAAGCCCTTGTTGTTGATCTCACCAATATTCTGAAGAGTTGATGAGAAACCTGTAATTGTTGAAATTGGAACATCCTGTAGCAAGTCTTTAGAGTCTCTGTTGAAGTACTCAACTGTACCATACAATCTCTGGTCCCAAAATCCGAACTCCAATGCCACGTTTGTAGTGTATGAAGTCTCCCATGATAGGTTTGCATTTGCAATATTTGTCAAAGCACCACCAGGGTTGCCCTGATACTGGTATGAATAACCTGCCAAAGATCTCCAACCGTAGTTGCTTGAAGGAAGGGTACCGTTGATACCGTAAGATGCCCTTACTCTCAAGTTAGAAATCCAGTCATACTCTTTCATCCACTCTTCGTTGTTGATTTTCCATGATCCTGCAACAGACCAGAAATCACCCCAACGTGCATCCTCGCTTAGTCTTGAAGAACCATCACGTCTGTATGAACCTGAAATGTAATATTTGCCGTCATAATTGTACTCAACTCTTGAAAGGATAGAAGCCATTGAGTTGCCCCAACTGTATCCGCCAGCATCCAAAGTTCCTGCTGTTACAACTGTATGCAAAGAACTTGAAGGGAGATTTTTACCGGTTGCTCTCATGAATCTGGTATCTTTATCCTCTGCCTCAAAACCTACCAATGCAGTAATTGTATGTTTGTCTTTGATGGTGGTATTGTAGTTCAAAGTTGTTGAAGTTACCAATGTTGTAGAGTTTGTACTCATTTCATGAACAACACCATTATCTGAAGAACCTGTCCAATGCAATGGGCTATAGTAAACATGGTCTTTGGTCTCTGAATAGTCGTATGAGAATACACTTCTAAGATCCAATCCCTCCATCAAATGAACTGTTAAAGTTTCGTTTGCACTCACTTTGAAGTTCTTTGAAGAGTTGTCCCACTCATTCTGATAGTAAACCAAGTTTCTACCCAAACTACCAAAACGTGCAGTAAATGGCTCACCGGTCTTATAATCTGTTGGCCAATAGAAACCGTGGTTGAAGTTTATATACTGCATGTAGTAGTTTGTATTGTTGTTCTGGGTATCGTTGAAACCTCTCTGGTCTGTATGGGCAACATTGACACTTGTAGCCAGCTCTACCAATTTGCCAACTTTTTGGGTTACATTCACTCTACCGGTCAAACGGTCAAAATCATTTGTAATGGTTCTACCTTGGTCTTTAGTGTATGCAAAAGAAGAGTAGTATGAAGTATTTTCTGTACCGCCGCTTACCGACAAATCATATGTCTGATAAACAGATGTTCTGAAATATGCGTCAGCCCAATCGAAATATTTTCCGGTTCTGTCCTCTACACCATCAGTCTTACCCTTAATATTGATTTTAGCATAGCGTCCCAATCCTTCTGCTGAGAACTCATAACCATGAACTCCAAAACGGCTATTCAACTGGCTTAGACCAAAAGCAGTTGCAGTAGCCTCGCCTTTTGAGGTACGGCGGTCATAGTGAATCTCATACAACATCTCAGCATTCTCCTGAGCACCTGCTGGAACCCACTGGTCTGAGGCCCAATCTGGAGAGAATGCTACAGAAGCCTTAAGGGTTACGGTCGGTTTTCCAACTTTACCTTTCTTTGTAGTGATTAGGATAACACCGTTTGCAGCACGTGAACCGTAAAGTGAAGAGGCTGCAGCATCTTTCAATACTGTAATACTCTCAATATCACTTGGGTTCAATGTGTTCATAATGTTATTGGTTGAGTAAACATAGTCACTCATCTGGCCTGCATCACCTGAGTTTGCAGGAACACCATCAATAACATACAAAGGCTCATTTGAAGCATTCATAGAACCGATACCGCGAATACGGATCTGTGAAGTTGAACCTGCCTGTCCAGATGTCTGGTTAATCTGCAAACCTGCAATCTTACCGTTCAAAGCGTTCTCAAAAGAAGTGGTAGGCACATCTGCAATCGCCTCTTTTTTAAGTACAGAAGCAGCACCTGTGTAAGTGCCTTTTTTTGCTGTACCGTATGCTACAATAATGGTCTCCTCCAACTGCACTGCATCTGCTTTGAGGAGGACATTCAACTCTGCTCTGCCATTTACGGCAACGGCTTGAGTTGTAAAACCGATTGATGAGAAAACAAGGGTTGCATCTTTAGGGACCTCTATAGAGTAGTTTCCGTCTACATCAGTAGAAGTACCGTTATTTGTCCCTTGTTGAAGAACATAAGCACCTATTACAGGCATTCCGTCTTCCGCTCCAATTACCGTTCCTTTAACAGTAATTGTTTGTGCAAGCATCATTGTGGAACATAATGCGAAAAGCACAAATAGAATAACTTTTTTCATTAGATTTATTTTTAAGTGTGTTAGAGTTGTTCAATTTTAACGTCGGTTTTTTTTAACCACGGAGTATAACCAATACAAATATAATACTTTTTTACAATCTTGACATTAATTCTCCTCTTTTTTCTATGAAAATATAACCTGTCGGGAGAATTTTTGTAAAAATAGTATTCCTGGATTGGCGTAAAATGGGTATTTTTGTGTGCAAAAAAGCGATTTTGCTTATTATTTTGTGTGGTTTGAAGGAATCTTTCATTGCTGTCCGGTAAAAGTTCCGGACGATTATTATAAAGTTTAACAATTAAAACAAACTTGGTTCGGTAGAACCATCCAGTTCATTGACAATATTGTAGTTAGGTTTTGCAAAGAGGTCTTTGATGTTGGTAGTATC
>SUYL01000023.1 GCA_015060445.1 Bacteroidales bacterium | reverse complement strand
CTCCAGTATCGGTAGTAATCCGTGGACAGTCTTCATTGAGCGGTAACAACCAGCCTCTATGGATCATTGACGGTATTCCAGAATACAACGACGGTGTTTCAGGTACAGTATCAAACGTACTTTACTCCTTGAACCTTAACGACGTTGAGTCTATAGACATCCTCAAGGATGCATCTTCAACAGCAATCTACGGTTCGCGTGCTGCAAACGGTGTTATCATTGTAACTACAAAGAGCGGTAAAGACGGTATGAAACCTACTTTGGAGGTTTCTGCAAAAGTAGGTATCCAGTTCCAGGATTTCAACTCATACGACTATTTCACCTCTCCAGACTACTTTGAGTTTACAAGAGATGCAATGCGCAAAGAGGCTTATAACCGTGGTGCAATGGACTACTTCACCCGCCAATACTTGGATGAGCAGAAATTCAAAGATTTGAATACCAGTGAGTTCAAGAGAAGTGATTTGGTTGACCTTGCAAATGCATACTATTTGGACAACAGTACAGACTGGATTGGGGACATGACACAGAACCCTATACAGCAACAGTATGATGCAACTCTTAGAGGTGGCCAGAAAGCTGTGAACTATATTGCTTCATTGTCATATAGAGACAACCAGGGTATTGTAAAGACCGGTTACAGCAAGATGTTCAGCGGTAGAATCCGTTTGGAGGCAAGAATCAGCGATGCAATGAAACTAAGGTTCAATGCAAGCGGTTCAACCAGAAATGCTCAGGACAAGGATGGTATGATGAGTGTCCTCAAGAAGGTAAGGCCAGACCTTCCAGACTTCAACGAGGACGGTTCAATCTTTACAAAGGACTCATACACTGAGAACCCTTATACCACTTTGAAGAACAAAAACTTCAGTACAGGTGAGAATATTGCGGCAGGTATTGAGTTTGAGTACAAGTTCCTTAATGATTTCTTGTTTACATCTAAAGCAAATGTAAACTATGCCAACAGCGAGACTTTGAGATACAACAACAGCAAGTATTATGACAAGGACGGTACACGTGCATTGGCAACCAGAAACTGGGGCAGACCAAAATCTGATACCAAGATTTGGGATAACACTTTGCTGTATACCAAGAAGGCCGGCAAGCATGATATCTCTGCATCCCTTACTGCTTCTATGGAGAAATACCAGTATTTGTATTACTACATGGCTGCAAAAGATTTTCCGGATGATGATGTACTTAACAGTTTTTCAGACGCAGTTACAATGACAAGTATGGATGAGAGTTACAATGCAAGGACCCTGCTTTCACAGATTGGACGTATCCAGTACAACTATGACAGCAAATATCTTGCAACCTTCACTCTCCGTAGAGACGGTTCTTCACGTTTCGGTAAAGACAGCCGTTGGGGTTGGTTCCCATCATTCGGTTTGGGTTGGACAATTACCAATGAGCAGTTCTTCAAAGACTGGGACATTGAGAATATAGTTTCATTCCTCAAATTCCGTTTCAGCCACGGTAAATCGGGCTCCCAGAACTTGAGCGACTATCAGTGGATGACTAAAGTGGGTTCTAACCTGTATAATGATGCAGCCGGTATTGTCCCTTCAGGATTGGGTAACCCTACCCTTCAGTGGGAGGAGGCTGTAATGACTGATATCGCTTTGGAGATGGAGTTCTGGAACTCAAGGATCCGTTCTTCAGTAGGATACTTCCAGAAGAAATCAGACAACCTTATCTATAGCCAGAACATGCCTTTGAGTAGTTCGTTCTCTTCAATGACTGCAAACATGGCATCAACTACCACAAAAGGTTTTGAGTTCTCATTGGATTTTGATATCATAAAGAATTCAAGATGGCAGTTGACATACAATGTAAATGGTGCATTCAACAATTCATATGTAGATAAGTTCAACAACTCTACAACTTATACCACTACAAGTTACACAAAAATTGAGTTGGGCCAGAAAGTGGGACAGTGGTACGGTTGGCAGACTTACCAGAGACTGTTCGGTTCTGCAGAGGAGGTAACAGCCCTCAAGACCAGAACAGAGACCGGTGGTATCAATTACTACAGAGACAGCAGAGAGTCTGATGGTGACGTTTATTTTGTTGACCAGAACGGTGATGGTAAAATTGACACAAATGATAAGATTTACCTTGGTACCCAGGTGCCTAAACTCTATGGTGGTATGGGCTTGCAGTTGTATATTGGCAACAGTTTCAATGTAGGAGCAACCTTCACATACTCACTTGGCAACAAGAGATATTGGGCTATGCCTGCCGATGATGTAGGATATACAGGTAACTACAACCAGTCAAACAAGATTGCGGGTATGTCGGCAACTATGAAGAAGAACTCTCCATACAACGCCAAGACTATGCCTAATGCAACCCCTTACGGTGACGGTTACAACGGTGACTTCAGTGACTACTGGTTGTATGACGGTTCATATTTGAGACTCAACGCTGTTAACGTAAGTTACAGAATGGACAAACAGTATTTCAGAAATACCATCATTGACAATATTGAGTTTACACTTCAGGCTTCAAACTTGTTTACACTTACAAGATATCCAGGATTTGACCCTCAGGGTAACTTCTCTTCAAGTACAGGTCTGACTTCCAATATGGGTGTAGATAACAGTACATATCCATCTGCTAAGACAGTTACAGCTGGTGTTAAAATTACTTTCAGGTAAAAATTTAAAGAGAGATTTTTATGAAAAACAAGATATTATTAATACTTAGTGCAGTTCTGGTCTTCGCTTCATGTGACGACTTTTTGAACGAAACCCCAAGGCACCAGTGGGAGATGGAGTCTGCCATCTCGTCATATGCGAGTGCCCAGCAGGCGGTGAATGGTATTTATGGCATTGTACTTCCTGGAGACTACTTTGGTACAGACTTGCACATTGCATATGCATCAAGGGCAGGTGTTATTAATTCAAAATCAAATGACTATAATTTTGCTTATACTCAGAGCAACTCACCAACAAGTTTGTGGCAGTTGATGTACAGGGGTATAAATGCGTGTAACCTTGCAATACAGCAGATACCTGCTGTTGCAGATTCTGCATTCCCAACTGAAACAGCAAAAGATGAGTTGGTGGCTGAAGCCCGTTTCTTAAGGGGTTACTTCAATTCAGTGCTTATGCTAAACTATGCATACTGGTGGAGCAAAGATGATTCAAGCCCTTACGGAATTATCTACAGGGATGAGATGACAACCACTGAGAATGCATATAAACCAAGAATTTCAGTAGGTGAGAGCTGGACCAAGATTTTTGAGGATATTGATTACGGTATTGAGCATATGCCAAAGACATTTGCTACTAACCGTAAAGTGTCAGTAATCTTTGCAAAAGCATGGAAGGCGAAACTTCTTATGATAAGGGGTGAGTATGCAACCGCAAAAACCCTTGTAGATGAGTGTTTGGCAGCATTACCTGCGGCTGGCATTGAGATGCAGAGTGATATGGCTGTTCATTTTGATGAGGCTTGGGATTCTAAAGAGAACATTTTTGTAAGATATTTGAATAATGACGGTAACAGAACCAGCAATGCAGGTTACTATACTGAGTATGGTTTGGCATACTATCTGTACGATGACTGTTTCATTACAAGTTCTGGAAAAGAGGTTACTCAGGAAGAGGCTACCTGCGGCCTTAAATATGGTGCAGACTGGATGAAGGAAGATCCAAGATGGTATATCTCTACAGGAAAGGCACGTTGCCCTGAGACTTGGGATGATTCATACGTATGGACCTGGACCAAGATTTACCGTAAAGGCAGATTTGATGGCAAACAGGCTCCAGTAGATGAGAAATATGCAATTTATTACTTGAGAGTTCCTGAACTCTATATTATGAAGGCTGAACTTCTTGCCCATACAGGTGCTTCACCTAAAGATGCTATTGCCCCAATCAATGAGATGAGGGCAAAGAGAACCAATCCTGTTCTTGACCCTCTACCTACCCCTGCAGATAACCAGCAGATGTGGGATTTCATTTTCCAGGAGTATGTTAAAGAGTTGTTCTTGGAGAATGGTTGCGAGTTCTGGGCTTCTTTGAGGATTCAGAAAGAAGGAACTTCTTATATGCAGCACATGAAAGGTGCAGACTGGACTTATGAGCCTACTAAAATGCAGTACCCTATCCCTAACTCAGAGATGGTAAACAACTATGAGTTGGAGGGTATGCAGAATCCAGGACAAGAATAATTTAAAGGAGGATTATTATGAAGATTTTAAAATATACATTAGGACTAGTTTTGGCAGGATTCCTTGCTGTATCCTGCGAAGATCAGGTACATGATTCCAAACTGGCTTTCCCAAATGATGTTACATTCAATGAAGAGGAGAACAGTCTGGATATACAGGTTCCTGAGTTGGATTTCGTTCAGTTGGATGCTCCATTTACAGCAAGAGCCTATGAGTATGGTACAATTACCATGAATGCAAAGAAGAAGGCAGACGGTACCCATGTAGGTTTTGCCCTTTCAAACAAGAACTACAGGTCATACCCTTGGTGCAACTCAAAACCTCACGGTTCAGACAATGTTCCTGCTTCAGTTCTGAAAGAGGCAACAGATACACTTTTGTATTCATGCTATTCAGGCAGTTATCCTAACCAGTTGAAGAACTTTGCTGTTGCAAGAGTTGAGGGTGAGGAGGCATACTTTACAATTGACAAGCCAAGACAGGTTGAGCATGTGCTTATTTCACACTGTACTTTCAACTTCCTTGCATTGTCATACGGTTCTGTTTACTCAAGCAACCTTGATTCAAAAACCCAGGTTTATCTTGAGGAGAAAGATGGTAAACTTGCTACTGTAAGAAACCCTAACATCCCAGACAACGCATCAAGCAAATATGGTGTATGGTATCTTCCAGACTACTATGATTTTGGTGAGGGTGAACCTTTCGTAAGGATGTTGAGTAACCCTAACAAGGCAAAAGCATATGTAAAACTTATTGCTACAGGTTACAACGGCGGCACTAAAACCGGTACTGCTGAGTTCTATGTTGCAGTGAGAACCGGTGTTGCTCCTGCCCCATATGACAAATGGAATATGGTACAGGGCGGTTGGGCACCTTGGGACCTTAAGGCTCTTGGAACTGTTGACAAAGTTGTGTTTACAATTGACAGTTCAGAGAAAATTGCTCCATACTTCTGTATAGACGGTATAAGACTTAAATAATAAAGGGTAACAATATATTTAAGGTTTTTGTAGGTATTTTTTCAGCCGGGGGTTGCACCCCTTGCAGACCCCGGCTATTTATTTTTAAGTTTATTTAGAGCCGAAAGGAGTTCTTTTTTAAGACGGAAGGGGGTGTCAATTCAGGCACCCCCCTTTTTCTTACTGTAGGATTTTGCGGAGTCTCCAAACTTTATTATATTTGAAGTCCAGTATAAACCAAACCCATAGCGAAGTGTTTTATTCAGAGGACGAAAAGAAGGATTTTTTTAGCGCAGTGTTCCGCAAGTACTATAACAATGTTATATACTATGCGTTGCACTATGTTGATACCTATGAGGAGGCGCAGGATGTGGCTCATGATGTATTTACGTCGTTGTGGCAGACTCTGGACGAGTACAATGAGAATATCTTTCCATGCATAATGACAATGACCAAGAACAGGTGTCTTAATGTATTGAGAAAGGAGAAGTACAAAAGGATGCATTGTGAGTATCTTACTATGTCCAAGAGGCTGAACATTAACTTCACATCTCTGGCCAACTCATCAATAGATGATCTTCTGGAGAAGGATGCAATGAAGATCCTGATGCAGACACTGGAAAAAATGCCCCCAAAAACAAAGGATGCCTTTATTCTGAGCAGATTCAAGCACAAGACATATTCAGAGATAGCCCAGATACAGAATGTATCTGAAAAGAATATTGAGTACAGGATTTCTGAGGCTCTTAAAATTCTGCGCAAGGCAATGGGATTGTTTTCATTAATGGTAATTATTAACTGTTTATAGTTTGCCGCTATGGATGACCGTTCGCTTATAGATTATATCTCCGGCACAGCAGATCAGCAGACAGTGGATCTGGTTGAGGGGTGGAGTATGCAGAGCGAGGAGAATATGCATCATTTTACCGCTGTAAAGGATGAATATATCTACTCCTCTTTCCCAAATACCCCGGCCTCAGACAAGCAGATGAGGGTGGCAGAGGAGATTATACAGCAGAATACCAAATTCAGGCGTATAGAGAAACTCCATTATGTAACGCTGGGCGCCGTTGCAATATTTATAATAGCCCTGCTTACAAATATGGCCCTCATGTTCCTCCACTCTTCATCAAAACCCCAGGAGCAGGTTCTTCCAGTTCAGAGGATAGCATTTGCAGATTATCCAAAATCATATACCCATACAATCTACACCAACAAGGGAACTAAAGGAGAGGTAATGCTTCCCGACAGTTCTATAGTAAAACTCAATTCAGATTCCAAAATCATATTCCCCGACAGGTTCATGGGCCCTACGCGTGAAGTGTTTGTGGCCGGTGAAGCCTATTTTAAGGTGAAGAGCAAACCGGATACCCCTATGGTGGTGAGTACCAACAGGGATATCTTCATTAAGGTTCTGGGTACAGAATTTAATGTTAGGGCTTATGACAATGAACCTATGACCCGAACTACCCTCTATAGCGGTAAAGTGGATATTTTGGGGAAAAAGTCGTCGGGAGAACAGTTCAAACTGGCTGAACTCAAACCAAGTGAGTCATACGTAACCAGAATGAAGGAGGCCCCTCTGAAGGTGCTCAAGGCTGATACCATTAAGATAGCGGCTTGGAGCAGAGGTGTCCTCATTTTTGACAATACTCCTATGGATATGGTAATTAAGGAGTTGGAGAGATGGCACGGTGCATCAGTAACAGTAAAGAATGACAAGGTGTACAAATATACATTTACTGCCAGGTTCAAGCAGGAGTCACTTGTTCAGGTTCTGGAGTCAATTAAATTCTGTACCGACATCAAATATACCATAGACGGCAACAATGTTGTCCTCTTCTAAAGAGTTACCATAGTAGCCCCGTATCCGTATTCTTTAAATGAGGCATCCTGCCAGCGGCAGGTTGGGTATTTTGTTTTAAGTTCTGTAAGGATTGCCTTGCGCAGAACACCGTCACCCTTGCCGTGGATAAATACAATCTTTGTCCCCTTCTTGCGCCCTACGGCCTTCATGGCCTCGTTGAACTTCTCCAACTGATATTTGAGTATGGCTGTATTGTCCATACCGGTTGTGGTTTCAAGCAGGGCAGAGGCGTGCAGGTCAACTTCAAGGATTCCTGTAGGGGAGGTCTTTATAAGGGCCTTGTCCTCTGTCTCGTATCTGTTCTTCTTTGATACCTCAATCCATTTGCCGTTTATGAAAGCCTTTCCAGCCCCTTTTTCCTTTCCTTGTGGCTCATTATGCATCCCCTTTTCCCCATGGAACTTCTCCTTAAGTGCTTGTTTGAAGATATCTTCTTCATCTGCTGCAGGGAGAGGGAGTTCCTTAATGTTTTCGTTTACAATAGAGATTATATAGGATTTGTCGGGAGTATAGTCATTCTCTCTATATACCCCATCTTTGAGGAGGTTAAGGGGATCCAGGACAAATGTCTTTTCAATCGCAGGTTTCAGTTGGGCCTCTACGGTCTTGTTGAATCCGCTCCCTCTCTTGTACGGGATGCCCCTTACAAGTACTTTTTTGGAGAATTCGTTGAGTTCCTCTCTCCCAAAGCGGAACAGTTCCTTCCGCTCGTACGGAAGGATTTCACCGGCAAAAAGGGTAATGCAATTCCCTTTGGACCCTTCCTGTTTAGAAGGGGTAACAGAGTAGGTCAGGAGTATGGTGTAGTTGCATTCATTTGCAAGGGTACATACAAAACCGGCCCCTGCCTTGGAGTAGGCCAGGGCAATGTCCAGTTTGTCGCCATCTTTGGTCTGGATGCTTCTTTTCTCGGATGCAGCGGCATTCTCTTCCACCACTACACACTCCCTTTCGGGAACAGGAATCTCAAAACCATCCTCGTCCTCTACTGTGGCCCATCCCTTTTTGTTGAACCCAACCACTATTCCCCCACCGGTCTGGTTGAGGAACCTTACTCTGTCTCCTATCTTCATATAATCCGGATATAAAAAGGGCGCCCTCCATTGTTGAAAGGCGCTCTACTGTTACAATTACAACAATTTCTTAACAAGTGCAGAAATGGCCCTTCCGTCTGCCTTCCCTGCAAGAGCCTTGGTGGCTGTGCCCATAACTTTGCCCATATCCTGTGGCCCTGTGGCTCCAACTTGGGCAATGATTTTCTGGAGTTCTGCCTCAAGTTCCTCCTCAGACAACTGTTTAGGAAGGTAAACCTCCATTGCCGCTGCCTCTGCCAGTTCCTGTGCCGCCAGTTCCTCGCGGCTCTGTTGCCTGTAAATCTCAGCGGTCTCCTTGCGCTGCTTTACAAGTTTCTGTATGATTTTCACTACAGCCTCATCTGCAATGCTCTCCGAGCCGTCTGCAGTCTTGGCAAGCAGGATTGCCGCTTTAATGGCCCTCAAAGACTCCAGACGGGTCTTCTCCTTGGCAAGCATTGCTGCCTTTATGTCCTGCTGTATCTGTTGTTCCATGCTCATAAAAATCTCTCCTTATATTTTAAACATGGAGTCCCCTTTCTCTTAAAGGGACTCCATGAAAGTGATTATCAAAAACCTTGAATATGCGGGTAAGTTCCTCTTGTAAGGGGAATTATTTCTCCTCCCTTTTTGCTGTACTTACAAGGAACAGCTCCTCCATCTGTGCATTGTCAATAAGGCTTGGAGCATCAAGCATAACATCGCGGCCCATATTGTTCTTAGGGAATGCAATGTAATCTCTAATGGTCTCCTGGCCTCCGAACAATGAGCAGAAACGGTCAAAGCCGAATGCTATACCGCCGTGAGGAGGTGCACCATACTTGAAGGCGTTTATAATGAAGCCAAAGCGGTAATCTGCGTCCTCCTTGCTGAAGCCAAGAACCTCAAACATGCGCTCCTGAACTTTAGAATCGTGGATTCTTATAGAACCGCCGCCAACCTCAGTACCATTAAGAACAAAATCGTATGCGTTTGCGTTCACCTGCTCCAAATCTTCTTTCCTGTTGCTGAAGAATTTCTCCATATCCTCAGGCTTAGGGGCTGTGAACGGATGGTGCATAGCATAGAACCTCTGAGTCTCGTCATCCCACTCAAGAAGAGGGAAATCGCAAACCCAAAGAGGGGCATAAACCGAGTTGTCCCTCAGACCAAGACGGTTACCCATCTCAAGACGCAATGTTCCAAGGGCACCCTGCATCTTCTTCTTCTCTCCCGACAACATCAGGATAAGATCACCCTCCTGGGCTCCAATTTTGTCGGCAACTGCCTTAAGTTGTTCAGGGGTGTAGAATTTATCAATTGAAGATTTGATACCGTCGGGATTAAGTTTGATATAAACCAACCCTTTTGCACCCACCTGTGGACGTTTCACCCACTCGGTAAGTTCATCCAACTGCTTTCTGGTATATCCTGCGCAACCTTTTGCAACAATGGCACCAATGTACTCTGCAGTGTCAAACACAGAGAATCCGTTGCCCTGGAGCAATGTGGTTACGGTATTCATCTTCATGTCAAAACGGATATCAGGCTTGTCGCTTCCGTAGAACTCCATTGCATCAGCATATGAAATTCTTGGGAAATCACCCTGAATCTCCTTGCCAAGAACATTCTTGAACAATGCCTTCGCCAAACCCTCAAAAGTGTTGAGGATATCCTCCCTCTCAACAAAAGACATCTCACAGTCTATCTGTGTAAACTCAGGCTGACGGTCTGCACGCAGATCCTCATCCCTGAAACAGCGTACAATCTGGAAATACTTGTCATAACCTGCAACCATCAGAAGCTGTTTGAAAGTCTGTGGGCTCTGAGGAAGTGCATAGAACTCCCCCGGATTCATACGGCTTGGAACCACAAAATCCCTTGCACCCTCTGGGGTTGATTTAATCAGATATGGGGTCTCAATCTCCATGAATCCTACATTGCTCAAGTAGTTTCTAACCTCATGAGCCATTTTGTGTCTGAGTTCCAAGGCCCTCTTTAGAGGTGCACGGCGGAGGTCCAGGTATCTGTACTGCGCCCTGAGTTCCTCACCGCCATCTGTATTCTCCTCAATGGTAAACGGAGGGGTAACAGCAGCATTAAGCACTGTAACCTCATTCAATTTTATCTCAATATCACCTGTCTCAATCTTGCTGTTCTTGCTCTGGCGCTCAATAACCTCTCCTTTGGCCTGGATAACCCACTCCCTACCCATCTTCTCAACAAGGTCATTCACCTCCTTGTTGTGCTCATCAGCAACAAGTTGGGTTATGCCATAACGGTCTCTCAAATCAATAAAATTAAGGGAACCCATTTTACGTACCCTCTGTACCCATCCGGCCAAAGTAACCACCTGGCCAACATTGGAAATGCGGAGTTCACCGCAGGTGTGTGTTCTGTACATATATGTAGAAATTTAATATTTGCCTATTCGCGTTGTTATGCCTGATTCTCGCAATGCGCACAACCTACAAAAGTAATAAAAAAATGAAGATTGTGAGCATTTTTTGCTATAGGGAACAAATTCCCCATGAAATGTACCCGGGAGGCAACAAATCTCCTCCGGGGGAACAAACCCCCGCCATTTTGTGCCCGAGTGGCTGCAAATTCTCTCCGTGGGAACAAAATCGCACCGAAATGTGCCCGGAAGGCGGCGGAATCCCTCCGTGGGAACAAAATCGCACCAAAATGTGCCCGCCTGTGCCCGAGTGGGCACGCTGAGGCACCAAAATGTTCCCGGGAGGCAGCGGAATCCCTCCGTGGGAACAAAACCCTGCCATTTTGTGCCCGAGTGGCTGCAAATTCCCTCCGCGGGAACAAAATCGCACCGAAATGTGCCC
This sequence comes from Bacteroidales bacterium, assembly GCA_015060445.1. GTDB lineage: Bacteria > Bacteroidota > Bacteroidia > Bacteroidales > UBA932 > Egerieousia. Next base: position 428 of record SUYL01000023.1, on the reverse strand, counting down.
GCCTGTGCCCGAGTGGGCACGCTGAGGCACCGAAACGTGCCCGGGAGGCAACAATTCTCCTCTGCGGGAACAAAATCGCACCAAAATGTGCCCGCCTGCGCCGGGATGGGCACGCTGAGGCACCAAAACGTACCCGGAAGGCGGCGGAATCCCTCCGGGGGAACAAAATCGCACTAAAATGTGCCCGCCTGCGCTGGAATGGGCACGCTGAGGCACCAAAACGTGCCCGGGCGGCATTTTTTCTTCTTGTCGGGAACAAAACCCCGCCATTTTGTGCCCGGGAGGCAGCAAATTCCCTCCGTGGGAACAAAAATGCACCGAAATGTGCCTGCCTGTGCCCGAGTGGGCACGCTGAGGCACCGAAACGTGCCCGGGAGGCAACAATTCCCCTCTGCGGGAACAAAATCGCACCAAAATGTGCCCGCCTG
>SUYL01000022.1 GCA_015060445.1 Bacteroidales bacterium | reverse complement strand
CATTGGCTTTGGGATATATTTCCTTGGAATTTGTCACCTTTAAATAATCAACATCCATATTACGGCCCCTGCGGCCAAATGCAACTACAGGCTTGAAGTCCTTATTGAATTTATATATAAGGCTATCTGCCATGAATGCAACATAGAAATTCCCCTCTTCATCAATATCAAAGGTAAATTCAGAAAATATGTAATTCCTGTCTGATGTACCCTGGTAAATTTCCGGCAATCCTTTTCCCAGCAACCTTCCTATCTTTTTATTGGGAATATCATATTCTGTAATTATCCTGCAATTTTGTGAGTAATCGTCGGGAGTTTCAAAATAATTGAAGTTATAGGCTTCTGACCCATTGTTTACATAAGTATTGTTTCCGTATGACCTGCATACAACAAGACGAGGGAAGGTGTATGTCTCAAATGCCTGGGGATCCGGTTTTACATTTTCTGCCACCTTACTGTAGTCCCTGCGTATTCTAAAAGAGGCATCTTTATTTTTAACATATTCATTGGTATAAACATATACATCATCTGATGTACCATATATAACAAGATTACCATTTGATGTAAACGTATATGCTGCAATAGGGCCACAATTTATTTCGTTGGGATTATTACCTACTCCAAGATATCTTTTTTGAATGGTACCATCAGGTCTAAACATATACAGATAACTGTTATATGTATCCAAATAATACAACTGATTATTCAATACCCCGGCTTTTCCATACATTGAAGATATGAAAGTGCTATCCATTACAATTTTGCAAATTCCTGGATTGTATATACTGATATCTGACCCAGTACTGCCTGAAGTTGGATACTCAGATGAAACCCCAGATTTTCCACCTTGACATGAAAAGGTGCAACAAGCAATAAATATCCAACATAAGTATCTGTACATAGTTTCTCGTGTTTTTACAAAAATAATGAATCTTCCATGAATTATCAATATAAATTACATTTCCCATAACACTACTACGGGATTGCCGTTATAAGGTGCATATCGGGGATACTACCTTGCCTGTTTCCCGCAAGTACAGGAAATAAACTTAGGTCCGGAATAAAATTTATAATCCCCTCAAAGTGTATTTCACAAGCCTGTTTTCCCTCAAGTCAGTAGCATACACTACCTCAGGATCTGTGGTTACTGCAAGATTGATGATATCACAGTCACTGCGGAAACTCTTTACCAGATTAAGGTCATAATCAAATACGAGGATATATGTATCGTTGCCAGGATGAGCCCACTCCTTGTCTCCTCTTCCCTCCTCTTCTGCTTTCTTGTGTCTTGCCTTGTAATCCTTCACAGTCTCAGGATCAACTGTTACATAAAGGTATTTGTCCCCCGCATATATCCTGTTGTTGAATAACATATAGTCATCATTTCTTACAGGCTTACCGTTCTTTATCTCATATTTTGGCTCAGACAGGTATATTTTTTTCTGTGGTATAATCCTGTTCTCCTTAATTTCATATTTGCTCACACAATCAAATTGTCCACATGAAACAAACAGGTATCTGTTGGACGGAGAAAGTTCCAGCTGCACGTTATAGCGGTATGCAGAATGGTTCAACCCTTCATCTTCCAACGGTAAATAAGCCAAAGAATCTACTAGATTGCTATTTCTGTCAATCAGCATTATGCTGCCAAGATAGTCTCTGGACGAAACGAACATTGCAAACATGGATTCTGATATTGCCTCCATATTCACAAAAAACTTGGGTTGCTTGAGGGAGAGATTCACTACGTCCTCGCATATAAGTGTATCATTAACCTTTCCAACTTTCATTATTTTATCTGCTGCGGGATCCAGAAGATACAAATCATTACCTTTGAGATCAGAGTCTGCAATCAAAAGAATTTCACCAGGTCCCCTTCCCCTTGTACATGCAGAGGTTTTGATTTCGCCATTCTGCAAATCTGCCAAATGGACAAGTTTGCCGTTCTGATGTTTCATTTCCCCTATAAACCCGTCGGGAGTATAATGGCACACATAGGAATCCTCCGATATATACTCGGTTGGCAAAGGTTCCCCCTTTATGGCAACTGCCTTTTCCAAATAATAATCCGGTGTCATGTACTTTACTCCGGCACTGTTGCTGCATGAAGCCACTGCCAGCAGCCCAACCAATACGATAAGAATGTTTTTCATACTACTTGCGTTTTAAGTTTAACGCTAAGTTACCCATTCCCCGCATACTGTCTCCCACACCCTTCCATGTTGCGGATGCAACACACTTACCTCCCTTAAAACCTGCATTTTAGGCAACATCCGTTGCTTTGGCACCATATTGTTTAACTCCTCATCATGCCCAATCAATGTTCCCGTTGAGAAGTAAAAGGTGCCGGCCAAGCAACACTTTTGTGATTCAATACATCAATTATTGATTTTCAATTATTGGATTTCAATAATCCATTTTGGATAATTGATTGTTTTATGTATTTTTGTACAACCCAGCAAACGCATATGAGACAGATCAATCCTTTTATAATAAGCAGTGAATATATATCACAGGAGTATTTTTGCGACAGAACTTTTGAGACAAAAGTCTTGGTTGACAATATCCTTAATGGACGGAACTCCGTTCTGATATCTATCAGAAGAATGGGAAAATCCGGTTTGATAAACCACTGCTTTAACCAGAAAGCAATATCCGATAATTTCAATACATTTTTTATTGACCTGTACAGCACATCTTCGTTGTCGGAGATGGTTACATTAATGGGAAGGGAGATTATTGATTCCCTTAAGGGCAAAGGGGAAAAAATGTTGGAGAGATTTGTAAGTACGGTAAAATCATTGGTTACCGGCATTACAATAGACCCGGTAACAGGACAACCTGCCTTGAACATTTCCATTGGTAACATTCAGCAGCCAGAACAGACTCTGCAGGAGATTTTTGAGTATCTGGAGAAATCTGGAAAGCCATGCGTTGTTGCCATTGATGAATTCCAGCAGGCTTCTGAATATCCGGAAGGTAACATTATTGCCTTATTGAGAACACACGTGCAGAAATGCAAACAGACACAATTCATCTTTGCCGGGAGCAAAAGGAGAATGATGGACAATTTGTTCAACAATCCATCGGAACCTTTTTATATGAGTTGTGCCAACCTGTTTCTTGAGGCAATTGACAGGGATGAGTACTTCAAGTTTGCAGCAGCCCATTTCAGCAAGGCCGGAAAATCCATTTCTGAGGAGTGTTTCTACAGGATGTATGATGCTTTGGAAGGCCACACATGGTTTATTCAGAGATTATTGAATGAAATGTATGCAACTATGGGAGAGGGCGAGACTGCAGATATCAACTGCCTGAATGCAGCAATGCAGCATATCCTTAAACTTGACAAGAGATCATATGAGGAAACTCTCCAACGCCTCTCAAGTCCACAGAAGCAGTTGCTGATTGCAATTGCCAAGGAGATAAAGGCCAAGGAGATAACGTCATCCGGTTTTGTTCACCGCCACGGCCTTAAATCTGCGAGTTCCGTACAGAATGCTGCCAATGCTTTATATGAAAACGATATGATTACCCGCGAGGGGGATGAATATTTTGTAACCAACCGCTTCTTGGGATTCTGGCTCAAAGAGCGCTATGGTATTGGGTTCAGATTTTAACAGACAAATATTATGAACGCAGTAAAGATTTTCAAATGGGTGGGCATAGGGGTTGCCTCCATTTTTACAATAATTGTTTTGGGACTGGTGTCGCTGGAGTTTTTCATAAATGACAGTTATGTTGCCAAAACGGTTACAAGGATTGCAGAGAAATCGCTCAATGCAGAACTTTCCGTTAAGGAGATTGACTTTACCGCATTCTCCCATTTTCCTCATGTGGGGGTAAGGCTTACAGATGGCAGTATTGTGTCAAGAACCCATCTGAGGGATTCTGTAAAGTATGGCCGCACACCTGCCCAGGCAGATTCTCTTGTTTCGTTCAAGGAGTTTACCCTGCTGTTCAGCCCTTTGAAACTCCTTACCGGTAGTGTACAGATTCAGGGAATAATCCTGGACTCTCCCCGTGCATATGCTTATGTTTCCCCTACCGGTGCGGCCAATTGGGATATTGTAGCCTCTGACTCCACACAAGTGGCCGTAGCAGAGGATTCCCTGCAGGAGAGCCTGCCGCTGAAAATAAATATCCGCAATATCTCCATCCTTGGCGGCGGCCGTTTTGTCTTTGACAACAGGGCAGACGGGTTGCGTGCCTCAGCCTCAATGAGGGAGGTTAAACTGAGTGGCAACATTACAGATGACATCTCCCGCATGAGGGTAAGGAGAGGTAATTTCTCCCACCTGAACATGGCATTGTTCCAGATGGCCAACCGCACCAGCGTACGCTTTTCCATAGATACCCTCAACATTGAGGCTGCCGGAAAAAGGGCCCTTGCGGTAGAGGCCAAAACCCGCACAAACGCCAGAATTGCCAGAAATTCCATGGCAGAAAACCTTCCGTTGGACATTAAAGGTAAAATCTCCCTTGGGGAAAGGAGGGAGAAGGCAATTGCATTGGAAGAGTTCAAGGTTTCCCTTGCCGGAATCCCAATCCTGCTGAACGGGAAAATAGGATATGGGGAGGATTCCCTGCATACACAGGCATTGTACGCAAATATTGAGGAATTCCCACTTGAGGAGGTCCTCAAATATGTTCCAAAATCCATTCTTCCCGACATTAAAAAACTGAAGACAGACACCCGTCTGAGCGTTGAGTCAAAAATTGTCGGGAGTTACAATTTCCTCACCGGCAGCCTCCCTTCTGCTGATATTGCATTCAACATACCTGTAAGCAGCATCTCCATAGAGGGGAGAAAGGAGAAGATAAAGGAACTGGCATTCAAAGGGAATGTTTACTACCGCCCCCAGAATCCGGATTCCACAATGATTACAATAGAGAGGCTTCTGGTAGATGGAGACGGTATTGCCATTGACGGTAAAGGAACAGCGACAGACCTGGAGCGTGATCCTTTCATTAACGCCAATGTGGAAGGTAGAGTTAATCTTGATTCCCTCATTAAGATGCTTCCTCCAGAGACTGATATTTATGGGAAAGGGCTTATAGCAGGCCACATAAACCTTAAATCCCGCTTGAGCAATCTCTCGCTGTACAACCTTGCAAAAACAGGTATCAAAGGTGAAGCCATTGCCCGGGATGTTGAGTTCGGGATCCCGTCCCGGAACATTTTCTGCAACATCTATGGAGGGGAGATGAACATAGGCTCATGGGCCAATACGGCTGATACCGCTGTAGCAAAAGGGACAAAGATGATTGGAGTGTATCTGAAAGTTGATTCCACATATATAAGGTATGCAGATTCCCTGCAGGTAAAGGGTAAAGAGATAGTATTGTCGGGAAGCAACGGTGCATCCGTATTTGACACAACGGCAAAGGTGGTGCATCCGTTCAACGGCAAACTCTCTGCAAAAAGGTTTGAACTGGTTGGTGCAGACTCAGTAAGTTTGAGGATTAGGGATTCGTACGGCAATTTCAGAATTCTCCCGTACAATGGAGACCAGTCTGTTCCGGCACTCTACCTCACTACCAACTGCAGGAGGATTGCCCTGCGTCAAGGGCTCCATTTTGCATCTATATCCAATGGAGAATTTAATGTGGAGGCACACAAGAACGATGCGGAACTTAAGATGAGAGAGCAGAGGCTTGCCCGCCTTACAGACTCCCTACAGGTGGTTTACCCTCAGGTTGAGAGGGATTCCCTCCTGGGGCACTGGTTCAGGGAGAGGGGTGGCACCCGCAGAGCAGCACAGGGAGCAGATGATTTTGCCCAGGAAGATTACAACTTCCGCCTCACCGACAAAGGTCTGCTGCACATCCTTAACAGATGGACCCTGCAGGGAGAAATGGCTGCAGGGGCAATAAGGGTATCTACCCCTGCCTTCCCGCTAAGGAGCAGGGCTGAAAATGCATCTGCATCCTTCAACTTCAATGAGGTAAAGATAAATGACATTAAAGTAAAATCGGGCCAGTCAACATTCAAGGCCAATGGAAACATAACCGGAATAAGAGGGGCCCTAACCAGGGGAGGCCGCATCAGGGCAAAACTCAACATAGATGCAGACACCCTCAACTTCAATGAACTGGCAAAAGCCGCTTACGCCGGAAGTGAATACATGGAGAAGAGCAGTGAGTTTCTCGACAGCCTGAAGCGCATTTCTGATGCAGAATCCCTTGAAGCCGCAGTTGCACTGGAGGGAAGTGATACCATAGAGAAAATGTCACTAATAATAGTTCCCCGGAACATTGAGGCAGAACTGGAGATGAAAGTAGGATACGGCATCTACTCATCCATTGTACTCAACAGTGCCAAAGGTACAGTAAGGGCCAAGGACAGATGCCTGCAGATAACAGAATTCAATGCCAACACCTCTGCCGGAGCCATGGACCTGAACGCCTTCTACCGCACCCGCAGCCGCACAGACCTGAGTGTGGGATTTGATATGCAACTTAAGGATATAGATGTGGCAGAGTTCATAAAACTCTACCCTGGAATAGACTCCCTGCTCCCTATGATAAGGTCATTTGAAGGGATCATAAACAGCCAGATGGCTGCCACCGCCCAGATAGACACCAATATGAACTTCCTGCTTTCCACTGTAGAAGGTGTTGCCAGAATAAAAGGTGATTCATTGGTTCTTATGGATGGTGAAACTTTTGCAGAGATTGCCAAGATGATGAAATTCAAGAACCGCGAGCGCAACCTTGTAGACAGCATTGCTGTGGAGGTTTCCATAAAGGACAACACCATTGAAGTATATCCTTTCATAATGAAAATGGACCGCTACACCACCGCAATAAGCGGCCGCCAGGATATGGACATGAACATAGATTACCACATCTCAGTCCTCAAGTCCCCTATTCCAATGCGCCTGGGAATAGACATCACCGGCAACATGGATGACTTCAAGATAAAAGTTGGCAAGGCCAAATACAAAAGCACCGCCCTCCCGGTCTACACCAAACAGATTGACAGCACCCGCATCAACCTGCGGGAACAGATAAGGAATATTTATAAATAACATATCAAATGCACAATAAGAATCAGGGACGACACAGTCTCCTCTGCTTCGTCATTCCTACGGAATAACTCGCAACCGTCGAATGAGGTCCCTGATTCTTATTGTACATTTTCCTATCCTACAATTTCACCCCTGTCATTCAATATTACCCCATGGGGCTTGCAGAAATAACGTCCAGGGCCAATTGCTTCAATATCATCATATATAGGCTGAGTAAGGTGTAACCGGAATCAACTAATACAGTGAAATTGGCAACGTGAGTGCAGTGAAAATGGAATCAGTAATACAGTAAAATTGGAATCAGCGATGCAGTAAAAATGGAATCAAGAGTGCAGTGAAATTTAAGTATAAATCCGACCT
>SUYL01000021.1 GCA_015060445.1 Bacteroidales bacterium | reverse complement strand
AGGTCGGATTTATACTTAAATTTCACTGCACTCTTGATTCCATTTTTACTGCATCGCTGATTCCAATTTTACTGTATTACTGATTCCATTTTCACTGCACTCACGTTGCCAATTTCACTGTATTAGTTGATTCCGGTTACAGGTATCTTCTGTGAACGCAGATAGCGCAACCCTCTCCCTTCACGCTCCCCTCCTCCCACACAAGCCTGCCCTTTCCACCGGACCTGCTGGCCCAATTTTTGTGTGCTGTATCAATAAAAACAAATAACATATGAGAGGACCTTCACCTACTTTGATAAGAAACATCTTTATTGCTGTGTTGTTGTTTGTGGTAGCGCCGTGTGCATGGGCTACAGGACAAGTTCCGGATGTTATTTATATTAATGGTGAAAAATGGGCATTGCTTGCCAAACCGCTTCCAAAAGATTTGAGTGCCAGACTGGATGCATTTCTCCCTCCACATGATTCACGTGCATGGCACACAGCCAATTTGTCCGGATATACCTGTGTCTGGAGCATTGAGGGAAACCGTATTTATCTAAAGGCTGTGGAGGTGGATATGTATGACAGTCAGAAAAAAGAGGAATACACTATTACCTATACGGCAGATTCACTTAAGGATGTTTTCAAAGGGTACCGGTGCACCAGGAAGGGGATTGAGGCAAAGTGGATAGGACGGGACTATACTTTAAGAGCCGGGAAAGGAAAGGTTATCCGTTATGTTCATGCAGGATACAATAGGACCCATGAGACGGAAATGCATTTTAATGTTCACAAAGGGAAAATAGCAGATATGCAGTTGCGTAGATATCGCTTTACAACAATATACATAACCAGGGAGCATAACGGCCGCAAATACCAATCTCCCGCAATATGCTTGTTGCAATACAGAACCTTGCAGAAACTGATTTTTTAGTACTTTTGCAAAAAAATACCACATCTATGAAGAAATCAGTATTTTCAGCAATAGTTGCCATTGCGTTTGTATCAATGATATCAACTGCAGCTCACTCCCAAAACATTACCTACGGCAAGAACTCAAAACTAAAGAAGGAGACCCTGGCGGTGCCGTATTTCCAGAATAAGCCGCAGGCAACCCTTACCGGGTGGAATTTTATGCTCAAGGCAGACAAAATGGGGTTCTGGCGTCTGGAGGATGCAATTGTGGAGGCGGTGCTGGCTGGAAACATGCCGGAGCAATTGAAGAGTTTCCGCAAGATTGTTTTCAAGACCCCTGTGGTGGATTCTGTTGAGGTTCTCCGTAAACCCCATAAGGTGGAGATATGGGTTCTTCCCGACTACATTTCAGTTGGAACAGACAGCAATTTTGTAAGGATGCCAATGGGTCCTCTGGCTGCCCAGAGGATTGCAGATTCTCTGGATTGTATCCTCCCTACAACTTTCCTTGTTGACCGCATAGCCGAGGTTGCGCAGGGGCACCTGGATATTTTCCCATTCAGGCCTTTGGGGAGCAGGAATTCCCAACCGATTGTGTACCAGGACAGCAACAATGCCATAAATGCCCTGTACGATGCCAAGGGGTACAAGTTTGGGCAATTTATATCGGGATTAAAGAAGGATGTGGTCCTTACATATAAGATACTCACCTTGCCTGGCAATGAGAACAGGGTGGCAATTTACGGATGGCATCGCCCAAGCGGCAGGTGCCAGCAGCCTCTGCATATTAAGCATGGCAATTTCTATGCAGATTATAGCCATGGCATAAGGATGGTTTACCGTAAGGTGCTGGTTGACGGCAAGGAGTACGATGCCCGCGAGATACTTGAATCTCCACAGTTGTACAGACTCCTGAGCAATGAGCCTATGTACCTGAAGAAGGCTTCATACGCCGGGATGCCGAGATATGAGTAGCAATTGCCGAAAAGAGCCTGTTCTGCTGTGCAAAACAGGCTCTTTTCGACCACACCTACCACCCCATTACCTTGTAATACTCTTTATAGGCCTCTGCAGTGTATTCATTCAGGGCCTTCTGGAGTTGGGCCGGTTTCAGAACCTCAAGGGTTTTGGAATTCCAGTATTTTTTGAGTGATTTTTCAAATTTGCCCTGTTCCTTAAAGAGTTTCTGCTGGAATGGGGCATTTTTCTGTTGTACTCCCCTAATGCGGCCATCATAATCTTCGAGTACCCAGTGCCAGTGGTCAACAAATTTCCAGGCAACGGCATTAGGGTAGTTCCTGCGTTTCTCCTTGGAGTCGCTCATATGCTTTTCAAATGCCTCTGCCGGATCAGAGAAACGGGTGAACCCCTCAGGAGAGTGTGTCATTCCGCTGTACCAAGGTACATATACATTGGCGCAAGGGGAGGCGGCTGTAGCCCACATTACTGCTCCTACTTCCACAGGGAGCCAGTTCCTGAGTTGGAATATGGTTGAGGTTATTGTAACATCTGTACAGATGCATACCGGATGTTTCGGATTGTTCTTGTGGTCTATTTTCTGCTCCACATTCTCTCCGTGGCTGGTAAGGATCTGAATCATATCCTCAATGCCAAGTTTCCTGTTGGGCTTTGCTGCAAACGGATATTTGTCGGGATCCGTGCCATAAGTCTCCCCTGTAAGGTAATTCAGTGCAGAGATGTGCCTTATATAGTTACGGTCGTAGTTGTAGTAGTTGGGGTGGGAGTATGCCTTCTTGAAGAGGAATTTTCCGTCTGTCTGCGGGTTGTACCAGCCACGCTCAATTGCATATGATATGATGTCGGGAGAACCCAGGAAATTGAGGGTATCTGAAAGGTCAATCTCCCCAATGCAGTAGTAGTTTGGAATGGTCATCACAAGGTTGTCGGGAATACGCTGTGCCATCCAGTGGCGGCCGCGGACAACTGCAACAACCCATCCTTCATTGCAGTCTGCCACCGCGTATGTCCTTCCGCTCCCAATATATCCTTTTTCCTCTACCAGTTTCCCGATAAGTTTTACCGCATGGCGTGCCGAACGGGCCTGCTGTGCCACCAGGGTGCGCACCTGGTACAGCACACCGCCATCTGTAAAGTCTTTTCTCTCTTCCCTGGAGTTGCATCCGTCAGATGCCACGGCAACACCATATTCATTGAGGAAAGCATCTGCCACTTCCATGCCCGGGAACTCCACCCAGATGTATTTGTTGTTTGAGTTTATGGCATTCCTCGGGACATTGTATATGTTGAGCATCTGCTCCCCGGAATCATCCTCATTGTGGGCCAGAAGCACCGAGCCGTCTTTGGTGGCATCTTTTCCGGCGAGTACCGCAAAACAGTTCAAATAGTCCGGATTTTGGGCTGCGAGCAATGCAGTGCATAGCATAAGCAGATGTAGTAGGGCAAACTTTTTCATAGTTGTAACAGTTATTTTATCCGTTAAAGTTAATTATTTTGGGTAAAAATACCTAAATTGCGCAAAACTAAATTTCAAAACCTATGAATACAAATCCCATTCAGAGGGCACTTTTTTGTGCTTTGTGTGTAATTGCGTGCATTTGTGTGAGTTGTGCGCCTAAATCAGATCCTTATAAGGAAGAGATCAAAAATATAATTGTAAATGCGGAGATTCCGCTAATACAGTTGGAGAGCAATTTCAATGGAGAGAGGCTCTCTTACCAGATTGAAAATCCAAATTTTTATGATTCAGTAAAGATTGCTGCCGGCACAGCCACCCCAAAACCTGCAGTTTTCCAGGCTGCATCATTGAGCAAGGTTGTGTTTGCCTACATTGTTATGAAGATGTATGACAGGGGGGAGATAGATCTTGATGCCCCTATCTGCAACTATACAGACATAGACCGTTTTGTAGACAAGGAGTCTGCTGCAAAACTTACAGCACGCCTTGTGCTCAACCACAGAACAGGTCTCCCTAACTGGAGCAAAGGCCCATCAACCGAGGAGTGGCCTACATCTCCAATTACTTTCAAATTTCCGGTAGATTCCTGCTACGGATATTCAGGTGAGGGGTTTGCATACCTTCAGAGGGCTGTTGAGAAGATAAGGGGCAAGAAGATAGATGAAATAGCAAAAGAAGAGGTATTCGCTCCACTTGGAATGGAATACACTTCATACGAATGGCAGCCTATGTATGATACCCTTACAGTTGACGGTTACAACAAGGATGGCGAGAACAGGGGCAAGGGAAGGCATCCACGTGCCAATGTGGGTTATACCTTAAGGACATGTGCTGCTGATTATGCAAAATTCCTTCAGGCGCTGCTGGACGGCACAGGCTTGAGCCCTGAGACCAAAGAGGTGTTCTTTACCCCTTGTACAGAGAAGGCTGTAAGGTATGCCGGCAACCACCGCAAATCAGATGATTCCATTGCATGGGCAATGGGTATAGGTACAGAGGACAATGCTGAGTTTGGCAAAGTATTGTGGCATTGGGGCGACAACGGCTCATTCAAGGCGCTGTTTATAGTAATTCCTTCTGCAAACGGTTACCTTACTTATTTTACCAACAGCAACCATGGGCATGACATCATAAATGACATTACAGCCCTCATTATAAAAAATCAGTCTCCGTTTGCAATCAACGACTGGATAAACAAGAAAAACGACTGATTGTAAAAGTTTGGGAATAAATTATAACTTTGTTGTTTAAAATAATTTAAAAGACTATTATATGAAAAAGTTCTGGCAGCAATTCCTGGTTGAGGATTGGGTGGTGGTAATCATTTCAATACCGCTCCTTCTCATTGCAGGATTTGCATCTTTTTTGCCAAGCATCTCCATCCCTTCCGATTTGAGGAGTTGGGAAGCTTGGGGTAATTTGGGATTCCTGTTTGTTCTTGCCCTTGTGGCCCTTTTTGCAGGAAATATGCTTCTTAAAAGGCCTGTAAAAAGGCTCCTTGGCGGTTTTATATTTATTTTTGTAATTGCAGCACTTGCATTGTGGATTGCAAAAATTCCTGTAATCAAATATTACGGATTTGAGGCAGTATTCTTCTCTGTAATTTTTGGTCTTATTATAAGGAACTGTTTCCACATCCCTGAATGGCTCAAACCTGCAATCCAGGGTGAGTATTTCATTAAGATTGGTGTTGTATGCCTTGGTGCAACAATCCTTTTCAGGGATGTGATGAAATCCGGTTCAATGGGTCTTCTGCAGGCAATACTTGTAGTTACCATTGTATGGTTCTTTGCATACTTTGTTGCACGCAAACTTAAAGTTGAGCGTTCTGCAGCAATGACAATGTCAAGCGGACTTTCAATCTGTGGTGTTTCTGCATGTATTACCGCTGCACGTGTGGCGGGTACAGATGACAAGAAACTCTCATACATTGTTTCTGTCGTACTTATCATTGTTGTTCCAATGATCTACCTCATGCCTTGGCTAGCAGAGCAGATAGTTCCGCTTCTCACCTCAGATCCAATTATCCAGCAGGAGATTGCAGGTGCCTGGATTGGAGGTACAGTTGACACTACCAGCGGTGTGGCAGCCTCATCAGAGATGGCATTTGCAAAGATGGGCGACCTTGCCAACAAAACAGGTGTGATTGTAAAGGCTACCCAGAATGTACTTATCGGTTTTGTTGCATTCTTCATAGCCCTTTACCTTTCAACCAAAGGAGAGGACGGCAAATCACAGAAGCCTTCATTGGGTATTGTATGGGAGAAATTCCCTAAATTCATCATTGGCTTTGTTGCTGCATCCTTGGTATTCAGCCTTTGCCAGAGCGGTGAAATCTTCCCCGACTTTGCCAAATCAAAACTTGTTGAAACCTCATTGGCCAAGACATTCTCACAACTGTTCTTCTCCCTTGCATTCGTTTGCATAGGTTTGGACACACGCCTGAAGGACATTGTCTCAAAAGAGAACAGGAACACCCTGTATGCATTCCTTATAGCACAATCGTTCAATATCATTGTAACATTTGTACTTGCATACATCCTGTTTGGAATAGTAAAACCTTCATTTGGACTATAATACCAAAACATATCAGCAAAAAAAGCCTTGCAGTGATGCAGGGCTTTTTTGTTTTTGGCTTGCGGGTGTCTCCTGTACCGTTTTGTCACTGCTATGTCTACGTTGGCCTCTTCCCGACAGAGAATACCATCATTTAAAGGGAATTTGCTATTGGTCTACACACTCGGGGAGGGAACAAGTACCTGAGTGATTTCCCGGAAGAGGCGGTAAGGGAGGATGAAAAAATCATCGTCTCGTGACGGCGTGTGTCTGACGAATGTTAGACATCCGGAGGATGGCTAAAAATGAGGAGTTAGCCGTCAAGATGATTTTT
>SUYL01000020.1 GCA_015060445.1 Bacteroidales bacterium | reverse complement strand
TTGCTCACGCGTTACGCACCCTTGCGCCGGTCGCCGGCTATGTATTGCTACATACCGCTGCCCCTCGACTTGCATGTGTTAAGCCTGCCGCTAGCGTTCATCCTGAGCCAGGATCAAACTCTTCATTGTATATATATCAATTAAATTTCTTGCTCCTGTAACTCGTCTTTCTTTGTTTCCAAAGGAATTTACGCTCTCTTAAAGATTCTCTCTTTAAGGTCATAGTCTTTTTAACTATGCTGCTTGTCTTTTCAGTATTTTCAATGAACTTTATTCATTCGCTTGAGCACCTTCGTTTCTCAAACGGGTTGCAAAGATATGGGGCTTTTTTTTATTCTCCAAATATTTTTGAAAAAAATTTGCAAATATTTTTTTAACGCACTGATTTACAAAAAGAAAAAATTTATAAATTTGCGTTCCCATTAACGCAGTACAATGAACATATACCTTAAAATATTTACCTGCTTTGCCAAAATAGGTGCCTTTACAATAGGTGGAGGATATGCCATGATTCCCATTATCCAGAGGGAAGTGGTAGAGAAGAACAAATGGATAAGTGAAGAGGACTTCCTTGATGTACTGGCAATTTCACAATCTGCACCCGGAATTCTGGCTGTGAACATTTCTATATTCCTGGGATACAGGTTAAGGGGGACAAGAGGGAGTATAGTGGCAACACTTGGAAGCGCCCTACCCTCATTCCTTATAATATTGCTGATTGCAATGTTCTTTGCCGGATATCAGGATAACCCTACCGTTGTAAGCATATTCAAAGGTATAAGGCCGGTGGTGGTATCCCTTATTGCAGTTCCAATGATAAATATGGCAAAAAAGGCCAAACTGAACATATACACAGGGATACTGGCTGCTGCAACAGCACTGCTCATAGTATTCCTTAATGTATCACCCCTATATATATTGCTGGTAACTGGGGTTATATTCACAACTGTAACAACCTGGAGGAAAAGGAAATGATATATCTGCAACTCTTCTTTACATTTTTTGTGATAGGCCTATTCACCTTTGGAGGAGGATATGCAATGCTCTCCCTCATACAGAATGAGGTGGTGGTAAACCATGCGTGGATTACAGCACAGGAGTTTACAGATATGGTGGCCATCTCCCAAATGACCCCTGGACCCATTGGCATAAACAGTGCAACCTATGTGGGATACGCCGTAAGCGGCAACATTTTTGGCTCCCTTACAGCAACATTTGCTGTATGTCTCCCGTCATTCCTCATAATCCTCACAATCTGCAAAATCTACAACAGGTTCAAAAAGAGCAATGTTTTTGCCTCGCTTATGAAGACTCTCCGCCCGGTTGTAATTGGAATGATTGGTGCGGCCGCAGGAATACTCATTACAAAGGAGAACTTCATAGACTGGACCAGTTGGGTACTTTTTGCAGCAGCATTCATTGCCAGCCAATGGTTGAAAATAAACCCCATCCTGCTGATAATTGCAGGTGGGGTTATAGGATACTTTATATATTAGGAGATATTATATCTATACCTCTTCATAATCTGTAAACTCCCCTTCATCAGGTTCAGAAGGGTTGCCGGATGCTTTTCTGAGTTTCCACACTGCAATGAGTTCCGATACACCGTAAAGGGTTACCGCACCACCAAAAATCATTGTAAGCATCTGGGTTGATGCTGTTGGGGAGAAAAACAGTGATATTCCGCAAAGTGTAAGCAAAGCAGGTATTATATACAATCCTCCCGATATGTGTGAATATCTTGAACTGTTGTACAACCCTACAATCTGGGAAATGCCTGCCACAAGCAGAACTGCACCAAACAGGAATGCTATAAGCCCCAGGAAGAAATTGGGGAACATGAAAACCAGCAGACCAAAAATCATATACACTGCAACATTTATCCCCACCAGCAACGGTATTGGACTCTTTGTCCTGGATGCTGCTGCAATTGCCGAAAAGAGTGTAACACATCCCAGTGCCAGAAGGAAACCGGCAATGAGTTTTACAATAAGCCCTGCCGTAAAGCCCGGCCAGCACAGCAGGCATACGCCCAATGCTATGGTTATGATTCCCCTCAAAAGGGACGATGTCCTGTTTGTTACGTAAAAACCGAATTTCATATAATATAATGTTTTAGTTCACTAAAATGCTTTCCTTATAATCTCCCTCACATTGTCTGCCTTTCCCATAGTATAAAAATGGACCGCCCTGGCACCCGCCTCAAGCAGTTCCTTGCACTGCAGCGTAGCCCATTCAATGCCCAACCTGTATATTGCCTCATTAGTGGTACATTTTACCAGTTCCCTCATCAGTTCCTGAGGGATATCTATTGAGAACGCCTGCGGAAGCAGTTCAATGTGCCTGCGGGTGGAGATTGGCTTTATTCCAGGTATTATGGGAACTGAAATCCCCGCCTCCCTGCATTTCTTCACAAACGAAAAGAACTTTCCGTTGTCAAAGAACATCTGGGTTACAATGTAATCGGCACCGCTCTCCACTTTCTTCTTCAGATACTCAATATCAATATCAAGATTGGCTGCCTCGCAATGCTTCTCCGGATACCCGGCAACTCCTACACAGAAATCTGTCGGCACCACATCCTTTAATGTGTCATCCAGATATTGTCCCTTGTTCATATTGGCAATCTGCTCCACCAGTTCATTGCTGTGCCTGTGCCCTCCCGGTGTAGGGGCAAAATATTTCTCTCCCGGAATGGCATCTCCCCTCAATGCCACCACATTCTGTATTCCAAGGAAATTGAGGTCTAAAAGAAGGTTCTCAACCTCATTTTTTGTAGAGCCGCCACAAATCACATGCGGAACCACCTCAACATTGAACTTCTTCATAATGGCAGCCGCTATTGCCACTGTTCCGGGGCGTTTTGTTACGGTAATCTGCCTGAATGTCCCGTCGGGAGTACGGCGGTACTCTATCTCATCCCTGTGGGCCGTCATATTTATAAACGGAGGGTTGAACTCCATCAACGGCTCAATGGAACTGTACAGTTTGTTTATATCAGAACCCTTCAATGGGGGTACAAGTTCAAAGGAGGCAAAAGGTTTGTGGTCTCCTTTGAGAATATCTATCACTTTCATACTCCAAAATATTCTGCCTGCGGATGAGCCACAAGCAATCCGCAGATGGTTGTTGCGGGATAAACCGCATAACTTTCTGTAAGGGACACACCCAGTCTTCCCGGTGCATCTGTAAGGTCAAAGGCTATCTTCTTCAACTGGTGCGAAGGGCATGCAGGGTAGCCGAATGCCGGCCTTATAAGGTGCTGTCCCATTGCCACCTGGTCCTGAACCCAGGATGCGAGGGCATCTGTAAGGCGGGCGCATATGCTGTGCCTGAGCAGGAACTCAAATGACTTGTGGTCAAACTCCTTCTCCCTCAAATCCTCTACAGTAACCGTAAATACCCCTATTACAGACCACTTCCCTTCTGAAGCCTTTGGAAAATAATCTGCAACACTGCGGTAGCCGCTCCCTTCCCTCCTCTGGCGCGGCATAGGAAATCTGGAAACCACCTCCCCACCCGGCTTGTCATATATCAATATTGTATCTTCCCCATCCTCAACGGCAGATGCTGCCTCGTAGAAATTAACAATGGCAGATGCCTTGAACTCTCCTCCAACCATTGCCTCCCCAAGGAGGTTCATCCCCTGTTCATAAATCTTCTCCGCCTCCTTTCCCGTTTCATCTTCCCGATAGATCAAATCTGTAAGTTTCCCCTTGAAACCCCAGAAATTCAGGAATGCATTCCAGTCTATATAATCATGGAGTTCATTCAAAGGGAGATCCCTCACGGTAAGGTTATCCTCGCCGTATCCCTCCGGCTGAATGAAACTGTCGGGAAGAAACTCCTGTGCCAACTCCCTTGCCTGTTCTACGGTGTAATATTTTATCTTCCTTGCGGCATACGCATCCCTTATCCCCTGTTGCTCCTGCTCCAGGGCCATGAGGAACTCTTCCCTGCCACTTCCCAGAAGCCTCTTGCTTATTCCCGCTGTTCTGGATGCATCACCACCGTGAATAACCGGCCCGTCATACAGAGGAGCAAGTTTTACGGCCGTATGTACAGACGATGTGGTTGCCCCGCCAACAATAAGGGGAATAAGGTAACCCAACTCCATCATCATCCTCTGCCTGTTCTCCTGAAGCATCCTGCACAAATTCTCCATCTGCTCCAAAGACGGGGTAATGAGGCCGCTCACCCCTATGAGCGAAGCCCTGTTCCTGAAGGCAGCCTCCACAATATCTGCATTATCCACCATAACCCCCAGGTCAACAACATTGAGGTTGTTGCAACTGAGCACTATTGAAGCAATGTTCTTTCCTATGTCATGCACATCACCCTTTGCTGTGGCAATAACCACAGTATCCTGCCTTGATACCCCCTGTTCCCTGTTATGCTCCTGTATATAAGGTTGCAGTATTGCCACCGCCTCCTTCATTACCTTTGCACTCTTAACCACCTGCGGCAGGAACATCTTCCCCTCTGCAAACAATTCTCCTACCTTGTCCATCCCCTGCATAAGAGGTCCCTCTATTATCCCGACAGGTGTTCCATACTCCTCCAGCGCCTGGTGCATATCCTGCTGCAGGTACTCTGTGATACCTTTTACCAGCGCATGTTCTATCCTCTGCACCAGAGGTTCCTCCCTCCAATGCTCTCTTACAGGTTGCACTGCAATGCCACCTGCAGCCGCCTCCTTTGCGGCAACCTCCCCGGCCTTTATCTCCTGAGCCAGTTCTATAAGGGCCTCTGTTGGGGATGAATACTTGCCGGCATCCTCCCCAAGAAGGGTAATATCATTGAGCACCACCGCCTCAACCCTTTTGAGCAGTTGCGGTTCAATACTGTCATAAACCTGCAACATAGAGGGGTTCACAATTGCCATATCCAGCCCTGCCGCTATTGCATGATAAAGGAAAACGGAATGCATAGCCTCCCTTACCGTATTGTTTCCCCTGAAAGAGAACGAGAGGTTTGAGACGCCTCCGCTGGTCTTTGCCCCAGCAAGATTCTCCTTTATCCAGCGTACCGCCTTTATGAAATCTACGGCATAATTGTCATGCTCCTCAATGCCGGTACCCACCGCCAGTATGTTTACATCAAATATTATGTCATTTGCACCAAAACCCACCTTTTCTGTTAGTAGCCTGTAGGCTCTGCTGCAAATCTCTATCTTCCTTTCAAATGTTACCGCCTGCCCCTGCTCATCAAATGCCATCACAATTATTGCGGCGCCCAAATCCTTTATTGTCGTTGCCTTACGTATAAACTCCTGCTCACCCTCCTTCAGGCTCACCGAGTTTACAATTCCTCTTCCCGGGCAGTTGTGGAGCCCGGCCACAATGGTCTCCCAATTGGAGGAATCTATCATGAACGGAACTTTTGCAATGTACGGGTCATTGGAGATATACCTGAGGAAGGTTGCCATCTCCTGCGCTCCGTTGAGCATTGCATCATCCATATTTATATCTATTATTGTGGCTCCCCCTTCAATCTGTTTGCGGGCAATGTCCGCTGCCTGGGCATAATCCTTCTCCCTTATAAGCCTTGCAAACTTTGCGCTTCCGGCCACATTGGTTCTCTCTCCCACATTCACAAAGTTGCACTCCTGCCTGTTTACCCTCAGGCTCTCCATACCGCACAAATACATATTCTCCCCACTGCCGGCAACCTCTTCCCCTCCGGCTGTCTGCCTCCGGGCAGCCTCCTCCCCGCCGGCCTCCAACTGCCTTCCTGCCGCGTCTCCACCACCGGCCGCCTCTTCACCTCTTGCCGGAGCATCACCCCCAAGTCTCCTTGGAGCCACCCCTTCAAGGGCCTGTGCAATTGCGGCTATATGATCCGGGGTTGTTCCGCAACACCCTCCTGCCACATTCAGCCACCCCCTGCAGGCCAGTTCCTTTATGTATTTTGCAGTGTATTGTGGAGTTTCATCATATTGTCCCATCTCATTTGGGAGCCCCGCATTGGGATAAATGCTCACCGCACAAGGGAGAGACTGCAACTGCTCTATGAAAGGGGCCAGATCTTTGGCTCCAAAAGAGCAATTGACACCAAAACTCACAATAGGATAATGTTTCAAGGCAATAAACAGCGCATCCAATGTATGGCCTCCCAGGAGTCTGCCGCTTTTGTCATTTACAGTGGCAGAAACCATTACAGGCACATTCCGGGCCTTTTCAATCCGGGATATCGCATAAAGTGCAGCCTTTGCGTTCAGGGCATCATAGACTGTCTCCACCAGGAGAATGTCAACACCCCCCTCTATAAGGGCCTCTGCCTGCACCTTGTAAGCATCTGCCATCTGCTGGAATGTGACATCCCTGTACTGGGGATTGTCAACATCGGGTGAGAGCGACAGGGACTTTACCGTTGGGCCCATGCTCCCGGCAACCAGTACCCTGCGTGCAGATGCATCAGCCGCCTTGCGGGCAATCTGCGCACCTTTGAAATTTATCTCATATACCCTCTCCTGCTCCCGGTAATCTGCCTGGGAAATGGCATTTGCACTGAATGTATTGGTCTCAATTATATCTGCCCCGGCTGCTATAAACTCATTATGAATGGCCTCAACCACATCGGGGCGTGTAATGTTGAGTATATCATTGTTTCCCTTGCCTCCCAAAAAGTTGTCGGGAGTAAGATTGTATTTCTGGATACTTGTACCCATGGCACCGTCGAGGATGAGTATTTTTCCCTCTGCGGCCCTTATGAAATCTTCCCTTGTAAACCTTTGCTTCTCCATAACAATCTGTACTTATGGCGTAAATTACAAAGGTATAAAAAATCTATAAATGATTGTTTGACAATTAAATTTTCAAACGGCTCCAAACTTGCTAAATTTGCTCTGAAATTATATCTGCTGCAGCGTGCAGGGGAAGCAATTGGGGAATCAGATGAAAAAATGGATTGAAGCAATGCGTTTGAGGACACTGCCGGTAAGTGTTTCGGGAGTGCTGGGAGGTGTTGCCTGCGGTATCATGCAGGGAGAATTCGCCCTTGTACCGGGAGTGCTGTGCCTGCTGTTTGCAGTACTTGCCCAAATAGCATCCAATTTCGGGAACGAGTATTACGACTACAAAAAGGGGGTAGACCGCAAAGGACGCCAGGGATTCCGCCGCGGCGTTACAGAGGGAGATATCTCTCCCCAAGCCATGAAATGGGCCACTTTCGGCACTTTGGGTGCCGCTGCCGCCACAGGATGCCTCATGCTTTTCTACGGAGAGTGGTGGATGGTTCCAACAGGCATCTGCATAGGGATATTCGCCCTTGCATACAGTGCAGGACCGTATCCCCTCTCACATCACGGATTGGGAGACATTGCTGTAGCAGTATTCTTTGGAGTTGTGCCGGTAACCCTCACCTGCTGGCTCCAGCAGGGAGGCTGGGAGGGGTTGCACCTTTCTCTGCCGTTGTCGGGGACAATAGGTCTGCTGGCTGCAAACGTACTGGTGGTAAACAACTACAGAGATATGGATGACGATATGGCTGTAGGGAAAAAGACTACCGTAGTGATTTTTGGCCGCAGGGCCATGGGATGGTACTATCTTGTATCGGGATTCATTGCAATGGGGCTGGCCATTCCGGTTCTGCACCACCTTCCCCCTTATGCCTGGGGAATCCCTGCCGTTTATCTGTGCCTGCACATTGCAACATGGAGAAGAGTTGTCACCAGTAAAGGGGCATCATTGAACCCCCTCCTGGGGGCCACCGCCCGCAACCTTCTTATATTCACTATGCTTATACTTATTGTTTCTTGCCTGTCATAAACCGAATCTGTACACAATCTTCCGGCTCCTTGCCTGGGATGGATTGTCATAGTGCCTGAAGGCCCCATATGAAACCCTGTATATGGCCTTCTCCCGCCCAGCCTCCTGCTGCCCAGCCTCCTCCTGCTGCAGAGTCTCCTCCTGCTGAGCCCCGTTGGCTGCCTCAACAATACAGCCTCTTGCCCCACTACAAATCTCTACCCGGCCGGCACCTGCATGTCCGGCCAGCACGCCGGAGATGGAAACTGCCATCAGCAACAAACACAAACCTATATGCCTCTTCATAAATTCCTTTTTCTGCAAAATTATGTTTTTTGAATTTTTCGGGCAAACGCTTTGTTAAAATTGTTTTTTGGCATAGATTTGCAGTACACGGACATAGAGACCCGCAAAGCACATTATGAAAAAAATACTTTATCAGGAAGTGGCAAGATGTTCCAAGGATGGCGAACTGGAAATAACCGACAAAGAGGCATTTGAAGAGTATACCAGAAACCTGTTCAAGGCTCCGCAAACCATTTCAAAGATGGCGGAACTTATCCGTCTGGGGACAGTGTGTATAAACCAGGGCTTTGAATCCGAAGCACTTGACATTTTTAGGGCAGCATATTTCCTCCTTACACCTCTTGAATGCGACAACAATCAGAAACTCCAATATGCTCACACAATCTACCAATCTTTCTGCACATTGAGCAACAGCATGAGTGAGTATGTATGGGAATGTACCGGAGAATACATCATTGCCTGCCGGGACTTCATAAACGGGATCTGCCCCGGAACATTCAAATAATGGACAGAAGGTGACTTGCTCTCCTCCACTAAACTTCTTCCTCGTACGCGTACTCTATTGCCATATTCAATTTCTTCAGGTAATTGCTGCATTTTCTGAAATCCCCTGCAATATTGTCCAATGCATCCGGTGTACACACATACTCCACCCCCACAGGTTTTATAAGGGCAAAAGTCTTGTACCTGAGCAGTGTGTGCCATTTGTCGGGAGCAAAGGAGAACTCTGCAGGAACCTTCCTGAGCATCTGGGACTCCTCCGGATAAAACCCTTCCTGCTGCGCCTGCTCCATTGCTTCCAGAAAAGAATCTCCGTTTACAGAAATCTCATCCCTGATACTGCGGAGTACTTTTGACTCATAGCGGTAGGTACCTGCAATTATGAAACACCCTCCCATAGAGAGAGGAGTCTGGGTATGTACACCTTTCTGCCCGGGAATATTCGGCTCGGATGCATTCTGTACGGTTGTACCTTGACCGGTTGTACCCCGCCCTACTGTGCTCGGCCCGGCTGTACCCTGTTTGTCTGTACCCTGTCTGTCTGCCGGAACCGTTGAATCAGGGCACTCCCCCTCTCCATGGCCGGTTTCTCCTCCATCGGGAAAAATTCCAATCTCCTGTATCCCGCCATAATTTGCCGGCGGCTCAAGATGCAGGTAATACCCCGCATTGGGGGATTTCTTCCCACCCTTGCATATAAAGATTCCCATGTGGGTCTTGTACGGCACCTTGTCCTTGCTGAAACGGGTATCCCTATAAATCCTGTAGGTACAGTCCTTAACCTGCAGGTTTGAGTTCGCAATATCCTCATCCCACCCGGCAATCTTCCCTATAAGTTGCCCGGCAAAATCCTCAAACTTCTCCCTTACCTGGAGATATGTCTCCTTGTTCGCGTTAAACCACTCCCTATTGTTGTTGCGGGAGAGTTGCGCCAAAAAATCAAATACTTCTTTCATGATGTACAAATCTAATGATTTTTTAAGCACCCCACAAATCATCCCCAAGTG
>SUYL01000019.1 GCA_015060445.1 Bacteroidales bacterium | reverse complement strand
GAGGATGAAAAAATCATCGTCTCGTGACGGCGTGTGTCTGACGAATGTTAGACATCCGGAGGATGGCTAAAAATGAGGAGTTAGCCGTCAAGATGATTTTTTCAGCCGAGCAGCCTCTGACGGGCATGAACGAAGGTACTTGGTTCCATCGGAGAATATGCAGAAAAATTGAAGGTATTACAGTTTCCTGATTTTTATTTTCCTTCCAGGATAAATCTTGGAATTCTTGGTAAGGCCGTTCAATCTGAGGATATCGTTGAGGCTTACACCTTTGAATTTGTAGGCGATGCCAAGTAATGTGTCACCGCTCTTTATGGTGTACCACTCATATCCGCCGCTCTTTGATGTTGATGCAGATTTAGAACCGCTTCCCGACGATGCTGCAGGAGCACTACCTCCATAAATGTTGATTCTCTGTCCAATCCTCAATACAGATTTTGAGGTAAGCCCGTTCCATCTCATAAGGTTGCGGACACTTACATGGTATTTCATGGCAATATGGCCAAGTGTCTCACCCTTCTTTACTCTGTGTACAATATTGCCTGTACCGGCACTCTTAGCACTCTCCTTTATGCTCTCTTTGGTAATAGGGTTAAAATAGACACTGTCCTTATACTCATAAATCTGTTGCTCTTTCTCTACAAAAGGTATTGTATAGGTGTATGGCAACTGAAGGATGCACTCTCCGCCTGTCCCTGGAATTATATTCTGTACATATTGAGGGTTGTAGTTCTTGAGTTCCTCAACAGGTATCCCTATTACAGCGGAAATCTGTTCAAAATGTACATTCCTGTTTATCTTCATTGTGTCAACATGTGCAGGCAAGTTGAAGTTTGCAGGTTGTATATTATGCTCCTTGTAATACTCAAGAAGGTACAGGGCTGCTATGAAAGATGGAACATATCCTCTGGTCTCACGTGGCAGATACGGGTAGATTTTCCAGAAATCCCTGCTCCCGGCACGTCTTATGGCTTTGTTCACATTGCCAACACCGCAGTTGTATGATGAGATGGCAAGGAACCAGTCGCCGAAAATTGTATATGAATCCCTCAGGTATTTTGCTGCAGCATGTGTAGATGCCAATGGGTCCAGACGTTCATCTACATATGAGTTTATCTTAAGGTTATATTGGAGCGCGGTCCTGTACATGAACTGCCACATACCCCTTGCCCTTGCCCTTGAAGTTGCTGTAGGGTTGAGGGCAGATTCAATTATTGCCATTGCCTTAAGTTCTTTTGGAAGTCCATAATAATCAAATACCTCTTCAAACATTGGAAGGTAATATGAACTCAATCCAAGGATATTGGCTGCCTTTACCGGCATCTTCTCTGTATAATAGATGATATGGTTCTTTACAATATTGTTGTATGAGAGCGGTATGAATGAATTCAATCGGTTCAGTCTCTCAATATACACATCATCCGGAATGTTTGAAGTGAGCACAACACTGTCGAGATCCCTTTCGGAGTCATTAAGGGTAAGCCTTTTCTGGATATACCACATGGAGAGGAGACTGTCGGGATTACAGCCGGGATCAACATCTGCAAACTGCTCGCTGTCGAGGAAGTTGAAACCGCCGTTTGTGTTTTCATCCTCAAATTGGGTTGTGTCTGACATCTCAAGGGCACCCCCCTCAATGATGTTTTTCAGTGAGTCTATTGTCCGCTGAAGTTCAATTCTCTCTTTTAGAAGTTGTTTTTTTGTAAGTTTCTGGGCTGAGGCAACTGTAGGAACGGCCAAAGCAAATGAAAGGATAATCAGCAGTGTTCTTCTGTAGGACATTGTTGTAATAAGTATAATATGTTGTTAAAACTTTAAATTCATCTGAAACCCGAACGGCTGTTGCATCCTGTTGGATGCCAAACTGTTGCCCATAGGGACAACAGGGTTTATAAGGGAGGGCTCAACATTGAGCGAAATATCATCGCTTATGTCAAATGTGCTGAAATGTGCAAACACATTGGCATCAATGATATTGAGTGCATATACCAGTATTGTGGCAATGATGGAGTAATCCCTCATGCGCCTGTGCTGGTCTCTGTACCATTTTATATTCTCGGCGGAGAGTTCCCCTTTATAAGTTCCTTCGTTCAGATCCACAAACATGTCGCGGTATCTGTCATACTGTGTCTGGTTGAAACTCCAGGCGTAGACACACGCTCCAAGGCCGGTGTAGAAAATGGGTATTTTCCAGTAGTCCCCGTTGTAGGCCTGTCCCAGACCGGGAACAATTGCGGAAAACATTGAAGCACGGGCAGGAAGGGGTTTCTGTTTGCTCTTGAATGATATTACGCCATCCAGTACGCTTCCCCAATAGGCGGCAATGGCCCCGGCAATGAAATATTTCTGGGAATCTTTCCCCTTGCTGGCAACTGCACCACCTATACAACCTCCAATTGTTCCATATACTATGGGGAGTTTCCAATACTGCCTGTTGTATATCTGTGCAGTACCGGGCAGCACCATAGAGCCCACACCCATGTGCCCTATCTTCATGGTATCCTTATGCATAAGGGCCTTGAAGTACCTTTTTACGGTAAATGCAGGTTTGTTGGAGTATGTAACTACCTCCTCTTCCTGGTTGTTGTTCTGCTGGTCTGCAGTGTTTGCTCCAGGAGGGGATGTGTTTATGAATCCTGTATTGAACTGGCCGTAGCACGGAGATGCCGCCATCAGTACAGAAATTGCAATTGCAGTTATTATGAGATAAATCCTTTGCACCTGTGATGTCTTAAATATTTGAATTTTCCAATGCCTGCAGGAACTCCTCCACCTCTTTGTCATTGTTGAAACGGATGGTAATTTCGCCGGCACCGTTTGTGTCCCTTATTGCAGTAATATTGTTGTTGAAGTACTTCCCGACAATTTCAATAACCTTGAAATGGCTCTCAGGCAATTCCATAACAGGAGACTCCTCCTTCCCCTTTTTCTCCTTCTTCTGTCCCAGTTTCTGTATTTTCTGTTCAATCTGCCTCACCGACAAATCCTGTTCAATGATGAGGTTTGCAAACTTGAGTTGCGCCTTGTTGTCTTCCAACGAAAGGAGGGCCTTGGCATGTCCCATGGAGATTTTCTTTGCCCTTATTGCAAACTGTATCTCTGCAGGGAGTTTGAGCAGACGCAGGTAGTTTGTAACGGTTGCACGTTTTTTGCCTACCCTCTCGGCCATAGCCTCCTGGGTAAGGTTGCACTCCTCAATGAGCCTCTGGAAACTGAGGGCCACCTCTATGGAATCCAGATCTTCACGCTGGATATTCTCCACAATGGCCATCTCCAGCATCCCCTGGTCATCTGTCTTGCGGATATATGCAGGAATTGTCTTGAGCCCCGCAATCTGGCTTGCCCTGAAACGGCGTTCACCGCTTATGATCTGGTATCTCCCTTCTGCTACAGGCCTTACTGTGATTGGCTGTATGAGCCCCAGCAACCTTATTGATGCAGCCAACTCCTCCAGCGCCTCCTGGTTGAACTCGGTACGCGGCTGGTATGGGTTGGGCTCAATCCTGCTTATCTCAATTTCTGAGGTTGAGACAAGGGGACGTGCCGGCTCTGCTGCACTTCTTCCTGCTGCCTGCTGTATAGAATTTACATCAGAAATGAGGGCGCCCAGCCCCCTTCCAAGTCCTGTCTGTATCTTTGCCATATCCTATTGCTCTTGCTGCTGTTTTGAAATGAATTCTTTGGCAAGGTTGAGATAGTCATTTGAACCACGGGAAAGCACATCGTACAGAATAACAGGCTTTCCATGGCTTGGTGCCTCACTCAACCTCACATTTCTGTTAATCATTGTCTGGAATACCATACTGCCAAAATGATGCCTTACTTCCTCCACAATCTGGTTGGCGTATCTGAGCCTTCCGTCAAACATTGTGAGGAGGAACCCCTCTATTGCCAACTGCGGATTGAGCCTGTTCTGTACAAGTTTTATTGTATTGAGCAGTTTCCCAAGCCCCTCAAGGGCAAAAAACTCGCACTGTACAGGGATTATTACAGAATCCGCTGCGGTAAGTGAGTTTATTGTAATGAGCCCCAGAGACGGCGAGCAGTCTATGATAATATATTCAAACTGTTCCTGCAGTGATTCAATGTTTTTCTTCAGGACACTCTCCCTCTCCTCTATGTTGAGCATCTCAATCTCCGCACCTACAAGGTTGATGTGTGAAGGTACAATCTTGAGATTCTTTATCTCTGTCTGAAGCATTATGTCATTGATGTTTTTCTCACCAATGAGTACCTCATAAAGGGTGTTCTTGTTGTTAGAATCGGGGTTGAAATTCAATCCCGAGGTTGTGTTAGCCTGTGGGTCTGCATCAATTATAAGGGTGTTCTTTTCCAGAACAGCCAATGATGCTGCCAGGTTTATAGCAGTGGTTGTCTTTCCCACGCCCCCCTTCTGATTTGCTATTGCTATAACTTTTCCCATATATAAAATCTCCAACGTGCAAAAATACTAAATCTTTTTTAAGAGTGCAGATTTTATTACATTTGCCATCTATAAAGTTTTCAACAATATGGGAATAACAGATGTATGGATGGTAATTGTCAATCCCAAGGCCGGAAGCGGCAGGGGGTTGAAGGATTGGCCTATAATATCAAACCAGATGTACAGCAGCGGGCTTCATTTCACCTGCCTGTTCACAGAACACAAATACCATGCAATGGAACTTACCGTAAAGGCCATAAATGACGGCTACCGCAACATTGTGGCAGTAGGGGGTGACGGTACAATCCATGAGGTGGTAAACGGCATATTCATACAAAAGAGGGTTCCTACAACTGAAATCTCCCTTGCGGTTATCCCTGCCGGTACCGGAAATGACTGGATAAGGATGTTCGGAATCTCAAAAACATATTCCGAGGCCGTTAAATCGCTGGTTGAAAAACGTACCGTACTGCAGGATGTGGCAAAGGTTTCATATTATGAGACCAGGGTGCAGCATACCCGCTATATGGCCAATGTGGCCGGTCTGGGTTATGATGCTGTTGTGAACATGAAATACAACAACCTCAAGGATGAGGGGAAATATGGCAAGGGGCTTTACTTGAGGAGTGCGTTCCATACATTTGCCAGATTTAGCCCAATAAAGTTCAACATTAAGGCAGACGGCAAGGAGTTTTACAACGGAATGGTATTCTCCGGAGCGGTAGGAATTGGAAAATATAACGGAGGGGGTATGCAGCAGACCCCATATGCTGCGGTAGATGACGAACTTATGGACCTTACCATTATAAGGAAGATGTCAAAACTGAGGATTATCCGCAATTTCAGATTGCTCTATAGCGGAAATATCTATTCAATTCCAAAGGTAATCCACGCCCAATGCAAGAGGCTTGAGATAGAGACATGGCCCGAGAGCCGCATAGAGATAGACGGCGAGGCAGTGGGAACATCACCTTTTACATTTGAACTTGTGCCCCATGCAATAAAGGTTGTGGTGGGGGTGAACTACATCATATGATAACCCCATAACAGGATACAGGGATTAATATAGAGGGTCAACATCCACAATTATGGAGTTGTACCCTTTTATTTCACCAATACACTCCTGAAGAATCTGTTTGTTGCGGGCCAGATGGCTGTTGCGGGCAAATTTAAGGAAAAAACATTTTATGAACTCACCCCTTATCTTGTCAATAACGGGGGTGAACGGTCCTGTAAGTTCCCTGTATTCCAAATCTTTACTTCCCTGCAGTTTTTCCAGTATCTGTGAGCACAATTCCTGCAGTTTTGCGGCATCCTTGTGCTTTACCATAATCTTTACCATCCTCACGTATGGGGCAAACTGGAACTGCTGCCTCTCGCCGAGCAGTTGCGCGGTAATGGAAGGGAGTGAGGAGTTGTCGGGATTAAATGAATTACTGGTGTTTACATTCAGCAATGACTGGAGGACAGGATGCTCCTTCTGGCTGGTCTGGATTATAAGTTTTCCCTGCTGGAGGCGGCGTCCGGTGCGTCCCATAAGTTGGTTCATTAGTTGGAGGGCCTTCTCGTCTGCCCTGAAATCCTGAATTCCCAGAATGGTGTCGGCACCAATAACCGCAACAAGACTCAACTTCTCAAAATCAAACCCTTTGCTGATCATCTGGGTCCCGACAAGTATATTGATTTTCCCCTCTGCGAAATCCTTTATCACCTGCTCCTCTGCCTTTTTGCTTTGGGCAATGTCTGCATCGTAGCGGGCAATTGTAGCATTGGGGAAGATATTTGCGAGTTCCTCCTCCAGTTTCTCGGTACCTGCTCCCTTATATATGAACGAGGAGGTTCCGCAACTGCGGCACACACCGGTGAAACTGCCTGTGAAATCACAATAGTGGCACCGGAGGGTGTTGTTGTATTTATGGTAACTCAAATGTACATTGCAGTGGGGGCACTTTGGAATCTCACCGCACTCCTGACACTCCACAATTGGGGAGTAGGAGCGGCGGTTGCGGAAAACCAGCACTTGGTTCCCCTGCTCCATTGTACGCCTCATCTCATTTATGAGTTTCTGGGAAAAGTTCCCCACCATCTGGCGGGTCTTGCGGGCATAAATTGTATCAACAATCTCCACCTGCGGAGGGGTGGCTCCGTAATATTTCTCTGTAAGTTCCACCAGGGCAAATCTCCCCAGCAGACAATTGTACTCACTCTCAAAAGATGGGGTGGCCGAACCCAAAAGGATGCCGGCCTTGTGTATCCTGGAGAGCATAATGGCCGTATCCTTAGCCTGATAGCGCGGAGCCGGCTCCGTCTGCTTGTAACTGGAATCATGCTCCTCATCCACAATCACCAACCCCAGATTGCTTAGCGGCAGGAACAGCGAAGAGCGGGTTCCGAGGATTACAACGGCGGAGTTGGGGGTGTGAGGGGCTTCTCCATGCAGGTCAATTTGTAGGGATGCAGCATTGTACTGCAGAATTCTGTGGATGCGGGCCTTCTCGGCAGCAGTCTGTTTGGAATGGAAAGTGAGGAGCCGCTCCCCGAACACCCTCTTCAGGCGGCTCTGCAACTGCTTGCTGATGGCAATCTCCGGCACCATGTACAACACACTCTTCCCCCGACGCAACTGTTCCAGGGCGAGGGTAATGTAAATCTCGGTCTTTCCGCTCCCTGTAACACCCCTCAACAGCACCGGCTTATGCAAATTTTCCTTAATCTGATGCAAAGCCTTCTGCTGGGATATGCTTAGAATCACGTCGTAATTTTGTACAACTTGCTCATTTTCAATGGCGCTTAAAAACATCTCCACCGTTTTGCGGGGCTTTACGCTCTCCTGCTTTACTGTAAGAGCCGGGTATGCCGCCTTGAAAACCTCTCCAACGCTGCACAGGTAATACTGTGCAACCTGCTCCCAAAGTTCAATCTCGGTAGGGAGTATCTTTGGAAGGGGTTCAACGGAGAGCAGTGGTTTGTACTGGATCTCCTTGCCGTCGGGAGTATGGGTGGGGACCTCCTCAGAAGAGAGGATTTCCTTAACCACGCCAGGATAGATTCTGTTGGCCAGTTCAACTTTTACGCGTGAACCCCGCTCCACCTCAAAAATATTGGGTACAATGTAAGAAACCTCCCCGCTGAACTTAACAGGAAGAATCACAGAAGCATAGCGCCTGGTATGAGGTATCTGCGGTTCCATACGTTCCACAAAAATATGAAAAAAGTTGTAAAATAATTTGGAGAATAGAAAATAATATCTACCTTTGCAATCCCAAAACGATGGTGCCATAGCTCAGTTGGTAGAGCAAAGGACTGAAAATCCTTGTGTCCCCGGTTCGATTCCTGGTGGCACCACGAAGAATCACAGCAAAAAGATGAAAACCTCTGAATTTCAACGAATTCAGAGGTTTTCTTTTTGTTTCAACTGTGCAAAACATGCAGATTTAGGAATTTCAATCGTGCCAAATTCGTGGCTTTTTTTTGAG
>SUYL01000018.1 GCA_015060445.1 Bacteroidales bacterium | reverse complement strand
TATTTTCCTTTATGCATATGCCATTCTACGTTAGTCTGGCAAAGATAATTTCAAATCGGCGCGCTCCAAAAACCTCTGTAACTACCTAACATTCAATATTTTCAAAGAACTTTTATAAATTTTTACCGGACACTAATGAGTGTATTATTGTACTTTCAAGAATTCTTCCTACATTTGCATTGGAATTTATGTAAAGCATAGGAAGAACAAGCGCCTACGCTGCTAATATACAGGGTGAGAATTTTTTAATAATTCAAGCCCTGTTTTTTGTTATAACGGGTGATGTAGTCTTGAGAAGCCGCTCTGCGCTCTCAGTCACTAAACCAAACATTATGTTTTACATAAAATTCCAATTAATTAGCAGTGTTAATGAGCGCCTTTGCAAGGATTGCAACGATGCTCCACATAAACCGTCACTTGTAAGAGGTCACTTCAGGGTGACCAATGGCAAGAAGGTTTATGTCAAGCCCCATTACCGCAACAAGTAACAGGGCATGAACTCGCAGCATCTTCCACCCGTATTAGAGTCTTCTGTGAACAGAAGACTCTATTTTTTTCATCATATAGATTATCATGTTAAAATAAAAAAGCGTGGCACCTTCCCGTGTAACCTCAGGATCTGGACATCCATTAATACAACAAGAAGACCCACGCCAAACGACGCGGTCTTCTTTTACCTGTATTAAATTCAAATTGTCCAGATTTGAGGTTACGGTAAAAGAGAACTCTTTTAAATATGTCTAATAAATAACTTTGCTCGTATGCTAAATGCAGTTGAACTACACTTAATTACAAATATAGTAAAAAATTTCCTCTCCCTCCTACTCTATCCTCATCCTTATCCTTCTGGCCATAGGGAGTAAATTGTTTGTGCGGTTGCCGAGGTTCTTCACAAATCCCAGGCCCAGGCCGCGGTACACCAGCAGCACATAGCCCATTGGGGCACCGGGGAGCACCAGAGGTTCTTTGGCCAAAAATCGGAGTGCATCTTCCCTGCTCACCTCTACTGCCGATATTCCTTGCGGCAAGGTGCCTGTTGCCACCATGGATGCCATCACACCCTGCAGTGCAAAATCTGCATGGGGTACATAGTCCTTTCCTTTTTTGTTTGCCACCGCTATTCCCGACAGCACTACCCTGAGGTTCTCCTCTATATACTTTATCTTTTCATGCAGTT
Source organism: Bacteroidales bacterium (assembly GCA_015060445.1). Classification (GTDB taxonomy): domain Bacteria; phylum Bacteroidota; class Bacteroidia; order Bacteroidales; family UBA932; genus Egerieousia. The sequence continues at coordinate 56,363 of SUYL01000018.1, read as the reverse complement.
CTTTCCTGTAGGCCTTTACCAGGTCTCCCTGAAGGATTTTCACATAGTTGTCGGGAAGATATGTACACCCCTTCTCCAACTGTGGCTGGTTCTTTCCTTTGGAATCTTTGTTTATGCGGCTATTGGAAGGTTTTGCCCCTCCTCTGAACATTTGTGAAGTCTCCCATTCTCCCCCTTTCCTCACCACAGCCATAAACTGGCCTTCCCCTTTTACTCTCCCCGGCACAAACTGCAGTCCGCCACCCTTTGTTAAAATTACCCCTGATTCTGAGGCAATTGTACATAATTGCGACGTGATTTTATTTTTAAGCCACTCCAGGTTGCCATCATTCTCAAATTTATTGTATGTGCAAGTTGAATAGACAAGATAACCGCCTGGTTTCAAGGCTGGCCAAATGTCGGTCAAAATGCGCTGCTGGCGCTGGGCGCAGAGTTCCACATTGGCAGGGCTCCACTCAGAAATGGCCTCGGGTTCCTTGCGGAAAAGCCCTTCGCCCGAGCATGGGGCATCTACCACTATAAGGTCAAAGAATTCCTCAAATGCACCAAAATCTGCAGGGTCGTTATTGGTTACAACCACATTGTCGCAACCCCATTTGGCTATATTGTCTGCCAGTACAACAGAACGGCTTTTTATCACTTCATTGGAAACCAACAGAGAATCCTTTCCCAGCAACGATGCCAGATGGGTAGATTTTCCTCCGGGTGCAGCACAAAGGTCCAACGCGGCAATATCATGGTCAAAAAATCCTCTTCCCGACAATTCTTCCCCACCGTATCTCCCGGCAAAATCCTTCTCTATGGCAGCCATTGCCAGTTCCATATACATGCTGCTGGCCTCCTGCACATAATAGGCACCTGCATGGAAAAGGGGATCCAATGTGAATACCGGACGCTCCTTCAGATAATACCCTAACCTGGTCCACGGCACCCTCTCCTCTACCTCTGCAGGAAGGTAATCGGGAAAACACTCCTCTGGCATCCCTACACATGTATTCGGGGATGCGGCAACTTCCTTTAGCGGATTCACCCTCACAGAGGTTACCTCCTCCCCGGAGCCAATGGCATCAAACAATTCACTGGCAACCTCCTCACCAAGGGCTGCAATGGCATATTCCTTAAATTCTACTGGCAATTCCATAACCGGGCAATTCTAATCACCATCCTCCGCGGTCCTGGCCACTTTCAAAGCCCCAGCACCTGAGGAAAGCGTATCTTCTTTTTCAAAAATATATCTGCAAGGATCCTCCACCCCCCAAAGGGCATAACGGGCAAACTGCACCGGCATAGCGGCAAGGAACCTTTTATAATCCTTCAGATCCTCACGGGTCCAATACACCTCCGCAATAGCAGACATGCGTGGGAATACCGCATACTCAACCTCAGAAGGGGTAGCATAATACTCTGTCCAGATACATCCCTGTCCTCCAATAATATGTTCCAGAACAGAAACAGAAAGGGTATCGGGAGTAGGATCAAAGTTATATACGGTATCAAGTGATACCAACCTGAACATGTGGGCCAGACGGGTTTCGTCGGGACGCTGTTTGTAATTGAGATAACTCCTCCCGTTAGGGGTCATAATTATCTTGTGCCCACCGTCAGCCGCAGGAATCCACCTCTGCCCCCCTCTCCAAACCATCACAGCAACACCCTCTGCAAGGCCGTTGTCAACCATCTCGTCCCAACCTACTGCTGTTCTTCCCCGTGCAGCAACCATAGCGGCAACCCTCTGGGCAAAATATTTCTGCAGCCCTTTTTCATCTCCCAGCCCGTGCTCCTTAATGAATCTCTGGGTCTTTGGAGACTCCTTCCACCATCTGTGGCAGCACTCATCTGCTCCAATATGGATATACTCCCCAGGGAAAATGTCCATCAGTTCCCCAAACACATCCTCCAGGAAAGCAAAAGCCTCCTCACTGGGAGCCATAACATTATTGAGTTTGTTGTAGATACCCCAGGTAATTGCAGGTTTAACTCCGGCATTGTCCTCCGTACCCAAATGGGGATATGTGGCAAGAGCCGCCATACAATGCCCCGGAAGGTCAATTTCCGGCACAATGGTAATGTATCTCCTGGCAGCATACTCCACAACCTCCTGCATCTGCTCTACAGTATAATAGCCGCCATATCTTGTAGAATCCACCCCTGTTCCCGGATACAGGCCAATGATTGTTCCGTCCCTGTACGAACCCACCTCATTCAGGCGTGGGTGCTTGCGGCTCTCAATCCTCCAACCCTGGTCATCTGTAAGGTGCCAATGGAAATAGTTCAACTTATGCAGAGCCAGATAATCTATATACCTCTTCACAAACTCCACCGGCATAAAATGCCTTGCAACATCCAGATGCATCCCCCGGTACTCAAATGCCGGAGCATCCACAACCTTCACCGCAGGAACCAGTATCTTCTTCCCGACAATTTCCCTTCCATCTTCCCCGCCAGTATCTCCCCCTGCACTCATCTCGCTGCCGGAGACAGCCGCAACAGGCAGCAACTGCAAAAGGGTCTGCACCCCATAGAACAAACCGGGCTCATTCTTTCCCACAATTGAAATCTTACGTGGGGAAACCTCCAGCGAATAGGCCCCCTGCACAGCAGCAGAATCAGGGACAATCTGCAATTCCACAACCCTGCCGCCCCTCTTGCGCAAAGAGAGTCCATAATGCTCCTGCAGATAATCCTTAAGGTACTCTGCAGAGTTTACGGCACCATTGCCGGTATAAACAAGAGCGGCACTCCTGTCCAACAGGAATGCCTCATCTTCCAAAACCTCAACACTTGCCGGATGCGGAACAATTGCATTCAAAACCGCATCTGTCTGCGGCTGGCTGCAACACGCTCCCAACGCGCAAACAAGAACAAATATCAGGAAACAGTTTCTATATTTCATCAGGTCTAACTGTATCTTTTTCTCATCTCCTCAGCAAAAGCCTCCGGATCAATCTTTGAAGGGTCAATCTTACCGCTCAGGGCCATTCCCAACTGCTCGGTAATCTGGTCTATCCCCTCCTGCAGTTTGCTTCCAATCATCATCTTCACCATCATTGGAAGATCTGCATTGAGTTCCAGGTGGAAAGCAGTCTTGTATGAATCAATCGCATCAAAAAAGACTGTAATGGCAAACTCAAAAGGGGTATTGCCGTAGTTCTGGAACATCAGTGAAGAGAACGGTGTCTTGTGGGTAATCTGAAGTCCCATCTTGAATCCCTGCACCTCTCCCTCAATGGTATCCTCAGTTGCAACCACACCCTCCTTTTTGTCGGGAGGAAGGGCAGCAACAAAATTCCTCATATCTGAGAAGGCCGTATATAATACATAGGAAGGTTGCTCCACTGTAACAACCTTCCCTTTCACTTGTGTCATCCCCATTGTTTACTTGCCCCAGATTTCAGGATTTATTCTCCACTCCTTAAGGACTTTCATATCCTCAGCCTTAATGTAGTTCTCCTCAACTGCCTGCTCAAGCAAAGCCTCATAGTGGCTCAAAGTATGCAACTCAACGTTTGCATTCTCAAATGCCCTGATGGACTTTATGAAATTGTAAGTGAAGATGGCAACCATACCAAGGACAATTGCACCGCTTTTCTGCAAAGCGTCAACTGCTGCAAGACTGCTTCCGCCTGTAGAGATAAGGTCCTCCACAACAACAACCCTTGCACCCTGAGGAAGATCACCCTCAACCTGTGCACCTGTACCATGATCCTTTGGTTTTGGCCTTACATAAACAAACGGTTTGCCAAGAACCTCAGCCACCATCATACCGTAAGCAATTGCACCGGTAGCAACACCTGCAATAACATCAACATCCTTGAAATTTTTCTTAATGATATCCACAAAAGCCTCATAAACAACCTTACGGGCTGCAGGATAAGAAAGAACTTTTCTATTATCGCAATAAATTGGAGACTTCCATCCGGAAGCCCAAGTAAACGGATTTTCAACATTCAACTTCACAGCCTTGATATCCAACAGCTGTTTGGCAACAATTTTTTCAATAGATTCCATAATTCATAATTATCTTTGTGGGCAAATATACAAAAATCATTTTACATTTTTTATGTACAGCATATACTTTAACGACAGAATTATAAGAGTCTGTAACAAAAACATCACAACTCCGTATAATCCGAATGCAGCAGTACTGCACTCTGCCAACAATAAAACACTCCAGGAACTCCCTTGTTTATTTGAGCAGAACAAAAATTTAAAGTATCTGTACATACCCATTCTTCCCGATAATCTTGAGGAAACACTCACCCACCTGTGCAGTACCCTCACCCCTATAAATGCAGGGGGCGGACTGGTACAAAATACCGAAGGGGAATACCTACTCATCTTCAGAAACGGCCTATGGGACCTCCCAAAAGGGAAACAGGAAGAGGGTGAAGAGATCTCCCTCACTGCACTGCGCGAGGTGGAAGAAGAGTGCGGCATCACCGGCCTGGAGCAGGGAGAACTCCTCTGCATCACCCACCACACCTACCACATGAACGGTCTGCACATGCTCAAGCACACCTACTGGTACAAAATGACCTACAAAGGAGACTGCGCCACTGCAATTCCCCAGCAGGAAGAGGGAATCAGCCGCTGCGAATGGGTACCGGCCTCCCGTCTGCCAGAATACCTGCAGGACACCTACCCTTCAATAAGGAAAGTATTTGAAGAGGCGGGGCTGATATAGCTTTTTAATATCGATGTTAGAAATAAAATATTATTTCAATAACTTCCTATTCTCAACATCGCACAATACTCTCATTTGCTGAATCGCAATTTTATTTAATTTTATCAGTCGTTCTCTTTGAGATATACCTTCTTGAATGAATACTGCATTCAAACTTTCCATATTGGATAAGCATATCAGCTCATTAATGGATGCATAATCTCTCATATTACCCTCCAATTTTGGATTCTTCACCCTCCACTGTTTAGCTGTCATACCAAACAAAGCAACATTAAGTACATCAGCCTCGTTTGCATATATCACGCTTGTTTGATTGGAATCAACCTCATTAGGAATAAGATTCTGCTTGATGGCATCTGTATGGATATGATAATTAATTTTTGACAGTTCTCTTTTGGCTGTCCATCCCAATAACTTATACTCTTCATCTTTAAGTCTCTGAAACTCTTTGATGATGTATAATTCAAATTCAACAGACACCCAACTTGCAAACTTAAAAGCTATATCTTTGTGCGCAAATGTTCCTCCATACCTTCCAGATTTTGATATAAGACCAATTGCGTCTGTTGAGCTAATCCATTTTTGAGGAGACAGTGTAAATGCATTCAAACCTGCTTCTTTCCTAAACCGCTCGAATTCGAGGGGTTTAAAATAAGGGTTGTATAAACTTTCCCATACTCCCAGATATTCAATTGTATTTCTATTTCGCAACCAATTGCTTATAACAGCATTGGGTTCATCACTTTTAAATTTTGCAATATCCGTGATTGAAATATAATCTATACCATCAACTGAAATTACAGTAATAATGGTATCCTGAACGAAAATCTTTGCCATATCTTAAAATATAAAATCCATCAAAAAAGATCGTGTTCTACTATAGATTAATATAGCACCACAAAACTCCTGCCAATTTTCCAAATAGCGCGACTCACCTTGGACAAGGTGGAGCTAAATCCGTTCCTGATGTTCTCCTTATTTCCGACAATGATGGCTACCAATCTATAATAGATAATAAAGCATACTCACGCTACAGCATATCAGGAGACCACCACAATAGAATGGTCCATAACTATCTTGGTGGTATTATGAACTATAATGAAGGATGCAGATGCCCTATTGGTTTCTTTTCATATATAAGTGGAGGCTTTGGTGATAATATCGATAATCAAATTAAAAGCATATCAACTGAATCAAATGTGCCTGGCTCTGGAATTACTGTGGGAAACTTTATAAATTTAATTGAACAACATTTGCAACAGCCATATAATCATGCAGAATTAAGAAGTATATTCAGTATTGATAGACAGGTACTTTTATCTGATCTTTACCGTTAAATTGATAAAGTATTCTTTCCTGTTTTTGATGAAAATCTTCTATTTTTCTTATCTAATAAAAATATGTTTTCTATTTACGCATATCATTATGTATATTTGTGGAGAAGGAGAGGCTCTTAAATAATAAGATATGTTGGAAATCGTCAAGGCTGAATATCTGTCTGATTACAAACTTAAGGTATGGTTCAACAATCAGCAAGTTAGGATTGTGGATTTGGAAAGCAGTTTGTGTGGAGAAGTTTTTGTTCCTTTGAGAGACAAATCCTATTTCAAAGAATTCACAATTCCTTTTAATACTGTACAATGGGATAATGGAGCAGATTTTGCCCCAGAGTATCTTTACGGGATAGGCACCCCTGCCGTATAATACCTACCTCAAATCTGTCACCACTGCGGTGGGGTAATTGTCCGGATCCAGCACAAATGAGGAGGCATCCAGTGAGTTCTCTTTTTTTGCACTGAGTATCCCGATAGTATATACCGCACCGGCTTTGGAGCGGAGTTCAATTTTGTCGGGAAGGGCACCAGGGGCGCCTGAAATGGATTTTTTGCCCCCTTTCCAGGTGGTTACAGTATAGAAATCCCCCGCATGACGCAAGACTTCAAAAGGGTTGTCCATTATCCCCTGGAGGGAGTTTGCAGCAGGACTGCCACTTGCGCCAACACCGGAAGCCGCACCGCCAACCGCTACTCCCTGCAGAACTATCTCGTCTATCTCCTTTTGGTAGATGCCTTTGGTTGTGCCGTCAGAGACAATGAGCATCTGGGGTGTTTCCATCCTGTAGGAATCGCCCAATGTAACAATGGTTCCCTCTCCGTCATACATAAGGGCCCCTGATGCATCAACTGCCTTGAAGTTGAAACATAAAGTGGCGCCACCTATGAGGAACGCCACCAATGTATTTATGAATCCGTTTGTCATATCTCAAATTTTGTTCTCAGTAGAGGATGGCCGGTGCCCGCAATTTCTCAAACAGCAGCCATTGCATACCGGATATCTTCGGCTATTAGCCATAAATATCCTTTATGTTGGCAAGCCTTGCATCCAGTTCGCTAAGATCGCCTACCAGTACCTGGCGGGCCTTGCTCCCCTCGTAAGGGCCAACTATTCCTGCAGCCTCCAACTGGTCCATTATTCGGCCAGCCCTGTTGTAGCCCAGGTTCATCTTCCTCTGGATGAGTGATGTTGAGCCCTGCTGGTGCATTACCACAAGTTTTGCCGCATCTTCAAATAGCGAATCCCTGCGGTTGAGGTCAACTTCACCTACTCCTCCGTCATCTTCCTTGTCCTCACCTACATATTCAGGCAAATAGTGTGCCGTTGTGTAACCTCTCTGCTCTGCAATGAAGTCCACTACCCTCTCTACCTCCTTGGTATCTATAAAGGCACATTGTACACGGGTAAGTTCGCCTCCAATTGAGATGAGCATATCTCCGCGTCCTATCAACTGGTTTGCACCGGTCTGGTCAAGGATAGTCCTTGAGTCCACGCTCGAACGCACCATAAATGCAATCCTGGCAGGGAAGTTTGCCTTAATGTTACCGGTAATTACACTTGTGGTAGGTCTCTGGGTTGCAATTACAAGGTGGATACCAATTGCACGGGCCAACTGTGCCAGACGTGCTATAGGCTCCTCTATCTCCTTGCCGGCTGTCATAAGCAAATCTGCAAACTCATCAATTACAACCACTATATAAGGCAAGAAACGGTGCCCTTTCAAAGGATTGAGTTTCCTGCTGAGGAATTTCTCATTGTACTCCTTTATGTTCCTCACATAGGCCAGTTTCAACAGGTCATACCTGGCATCCATCTCCATACATAGAGATTTGAGTGTATATACCACCTTCTGGGTATCTGTTATCACAGGCTCATCCGCATCAGGCAACTGCGCCAGAAAGTGCTTCTCCAGTTTAGAGTAGAGAGACAACTCCACCTTTTTAGGGTCTACAAGCACAAGTTTCATCTCCGACGGGTGCTTGTAGTAGAGCAGTGATGTAAGGATTGCATTCAGACCTACAGATTTACCCTGGCCGGTTGCACCTGCAACAAGCAGGTGAGGCATCTTGGCAAGGTCGAAGTGCATTACATCGTTGGTGATTGTCATACCCAATGCCACAGGCAGGTCATAACTCTGCTGCTTGAACTTCTCGTCATCCAGCACAGAGAGCATGGATACTGTACTTGGCTTCTCGTTTGCCACCTCAATTCCAATTGCATTTGTACCTGGGAGGGTAACCACGCGGACACCCTTGGCTGCCAAAGACAACTGTATATCCTCCTCCAGCCTCTTTATCTGTGCAACACGCACTCCCGGTGCCGGAACTATCTCATAAAGTGTTACAGTAGGTCCCACGCGGGCCGATATCTTGGTAATCCCTATCTTGTAGTTGGCAAGGGTCTTTACAATCTGCCTGTTGTTCTTCTCAAGTTCCTCACGGGTTACAACATACCATTTGTCCTTGTAATCCTCCAGCAATGTGAGCGGAGGTGCCTGATATGAAGAGAGGTCCAGTCTCGGATCAAAAGGTTCCATTTCAAACTCCTCCTCTGCCTCCTCCTGTGTTACAGGGGTATCGTCGGGAGTGGAAAGGACCTCCACAGAGAGGGTCTCCTCTTCCCCAGACTCTGCAGGGTTCTCCTCCTTCTCAGACTCATTCTCCCCTTCCATATCCACATCAAACTCCAGTTCATCCCCTTTCACCTGATCTTCCACCTGAAAATCTTCCCCTATAACCTCAAATTTAGGATTCATATCTTCATCAGATGCCTCCTCACATGTTACAGGAACATCAACCTCCAGATCTGCATACAGGTTGCCTACAGGAGCGGCATCCTGCGCTACAGGCAAATCTGCAGCAGGCTGGTCAACCTGTTTTGGTTTTGGAGCGGTTACACGCTCAACCCAATTGTAGAATGAGGATATCAATTTGCCGTTTACCAGTATGAGCCATATCACAAGAAGTGCAAACACTATGCTTCCGGTGCCTACACCACCAATCATGTTCTTTAGCCAACTTATAACATAATACCCGTAAGAGCCACCGGCACCTGTTCCAAACCAGTCATCAACTTTGGTGAACGAGAATATGAATGAAAAGGCCAATGACACAAATATACATCCGAGCAACGAGAGTATAAAGAATCTCAGAAGTTTGATTTTCTTAAGGTTAAGGCAATAGAGGGCCACCCCAAGAAAAAAGAACGGCACTATGAAGGCTCCCAATCCGAACAGCCTTGAGACAAGGAAATTGGCCCATACAAGCCCCAACTTTCCCCCGTTGTTTTCTACCTCCACAGCCGTGCTGAACATCTCCTTGTTGTGGAAAAGGCTCTGGTCTTCAGACCATGTGAAAACATATGAGAAAAGGGATATTAATGTATATACAGATACAATCAGTGCCAACAGCCCGCATAAAAGATGGAACGCATCCTTCCTTTTTGGAACTTGCGTCTCAGCCTTTGCCCTCTGCTTCTCCTCTTTTGTAAGTTTGGTTTTCTCTCGTTTAGCCATCTTTATTTATTGTTTTTCCATCTTTTGCCGTTATTGGAACCGTTCTGTTTCCCCTTGTTGTTGTTCTGAGGCCTGTGCCCCTTCATAGGGGTCATTCCCATACCAATGTGTACCCCCTCAGGAACAGTAATCCTCCCGTCCGAGAGTTTGTATATGTCATTGAAAATTGTCTCTTCAGACACCGAGTCCTTGTTCCAGATAAGATACTGCTGTTTCATATAAGAGGCAAGCGTCTTTATCATATAGGTTTTCACCTCATCATCCTCCCTGCGGGCAATCACCTCAATCATATTCTCAATATTCCTTCCGTAATGTGCAGCCTTAACAGGTGTCTTCTGCAGCGGAATGGGACTTGGTGGGGTTGAAAGGCTCTCCCTGGTAGGGGTAGGGTAAGGTGAATCAATATCTATCTTAAAGTCTGAAATCACATGCACATGGTCCCACAACTTGTGCTTGAAATCATTAATATCCCTCAATTGGGGATTCAGGGTACCCATTACCTGCACCACTGACTGTATCTGCTCGTTGCGTTTTTCCTTATTGGGAAGAGAAGCAACATACTCTATCATTTTCTGCACATGCCTTCCATATTCAGGCATGTTAAGTTTCTCTCTCTGTGTATTATAATCAAGTTCCTCCATACTCAAATCTTATATACAGTTACAAAAGGCAAATTTACTAATTCTGCCCAATATTTGAGGTCTTCTCAACAAAATATCTTGGGCGCCTCTTTACCTCCCTGTATATCTTGCCAATATACTCTCCAATAACACCTATTGCAGTAAGTACAGCACCTCCAATGAACCACAATGAGACAAGGAGCGAAGTCCAGCCCGGAACCACGTGTCCCACAGCATACTCATAAAGGGCATAGCATATAATGGCAATTGCAACAAAAATGAACAATATTCCCGACGAGGTTATAAGCCTCAACGGCTTTATGGAGAATGAGGTTATGCCGTCAATGGCAAAACTGAGCATCTTGGAGAGGGGGTATTTGGATTCCCCCGCAAACCTCTCATTCCTGTTGTAATATACATACTCCTGCGAAAACCCGAGACTCCTTACCATACCCCTGAGGAAAAGGTTCCTCTCGGGATGGGATACAAGAGCCTGCAGTGCCCTTTTTCCCATAAGGCGGAAATCAGCATGGTTATAAACTACATCCCCACCCATTGAACTCATAAGTTTGTAGAACATCTGGGCAGTGTGTTTCTTGAAAAAAGTATCTGTTTTCCTCTCCTTTCTCACCCCGTACACCACCTCGTACCCGGCATTGAACTTCTCCACCATTTCTACTATTGCATTCACATCATCCTGCAGGTCTGCATCTATGGAAACAATTGCATCAAACTCACTCTGCGCCGCCCACTCCAATCCTGCCCACAAAGCCTGCTGGTGCCCCACATTATGGGCCAGTTTAAGCCCCATAACCCTTTTGTTGCTTCCCGACAACTCCTCTATAAGCCTCCAGGTGGCATCCTTGCTGCCGTCATCTACATACAGCATCATACCCTTTGCAATTTTTCCATCCTTCTCCATCCCTTCCACCACTGCATCCAATTGGCGGGTAGTCTCATGCAATACCTCTTCCTCATTATAACAAGGCACTACAATTACAAGTTTTGTGTCATTCATAGTTTTCGGTTTTATGTTTGAATACAAATCGTACAAGTATAAAGTTCACCGGTATGGCAATTGCAAATACCGGTAGCGGTGCAAACTCCTGCCTTACACCAATCCATATGAAGAGATTGAGCAGCACCATATGCAGCAGGTAATTCACCCCATGCGCCCCGGCCATACCAAAAAGTTTCCTCCACGACGGGGCAGTTCCAAAAGTAAAATAGGAGGTGAGGTAAAAATTGGCAATAAAACTCAACAGATACCCCACTGTATATGCCACATTAACCTCTATAGCAAACTGGAGGAGGAAATAAATCCCATAATGGAGTGCAGTACAAAAGCCCCCCACCAGTCCAAAACGGACAAACTCCCATATTACCGGATTCAGTTTCATTGCTCTCCTGCCGTTTTTGGTCTGTCAACTATAGCCCCTTGCCTTACAAGATATTCGGTACTCTGGAGCATTGAGAAACAGTAATCCTTTAACCTCCCGTAAACATCACTGTATTGGGCGGTTGAAATCTTTCCGCCGGTATATTCATAAAGGAACTCCTGCCCGGTCTCAGGGGAGAAGACATAAAGGTGGCTGCTGTCCCTGGCAGCAATCAGATTGTCTGCGGTATAGAACATGCACGGCCTCTGCTCCTTCAACAGGTCAACTCCAAAATTGTTCTGCACATACTCCATTCCCAACATTCCAAGTAGTGTTGGGGCTACATCTATCTGGCCGCCAAACCCCTCTATCCTCTCCGGAGCAATACCTTTGCCGTATATCATCAGCGGCACGTGATTGTAAGAGTGCGGAATCTCGCACTCAGGAGTGCCAACCAGTTTTCCGTGGTCTCCAAGAAGCACAAAAATTGTATTGTCAAACCACGGCTCCTTCTGCGCTGCAGCAAAGAACTTGCGTATAGACCAGTCGGCATACTCAACAATTGCATCCTCCATCTTTTCTGAACGGGGAACAAAATAATCGGGAAGAACATAAGGGGGATGATTGCTTATTGAGAGTAGCACTGCCATAAAAGGATTCCCCTCCCGGGCCCTTTCACCCAGAACAGGGAGTGCATACTCGTACAAATAATCATCCTGCACTCCAAAATGGTTTGCAATCTTCTCCTTAGGATAGTTCTCCTGAGCATATATCTCGTCAAATCCGTTGGTACGGAAAAAGGCATTCATGTTGTCGTACTGGCTCTCGTGGGTCATGAAGAACATATTGTGGTAGCCGTTCTCCTTCAGAACTGTCGGGAAGCCGCTATACACAGGAATCACACTCCCCTTCATGGCATTGCGCTTCATTATGGTAGGGAATGAGTATAGGGTTGAATACATTCCGTGGTTTGTATGTATTCCTGCAGAGTAGATATTTGTAAACAGCATGGATTCCTTTGCAAGTGAATCCAGGAACGGGGTAAGTCCCCCCTTGTTCCCGAAAGTTCCCATAAGGTTGGCACTCATGGACTCCATAAAGATGAATACAATATTCTTTTTCTGGGGATTCTCTGTTCCCGCAACTTTTCTGGCTATAGGGGAGATCCCCTCAATACCCTCCCTTGAGAGCAATCTTTGCACTGTAGGGATTGCCTCCTCCACAGGCATCACATCCAGCAGCCTGTTCTCCTTGCGCTGGTCATCCAGATAACTTGTAAGGAGATTGAAAACAGGGTTAACCCCTATCTGGTTGAGGAAAGGATCTGTACAATAGTAAGCCTGGCTTACCTTAATGGGGTTGTAACCTGTACGTCCCCTTATCCCAAATACACATAACCCAACCAGTACTGCACCCATTACCAGAATGGAAAGGAAATTTTTGAGTATATACGGCAGCCTCCTCTCCATGCTCCTTCTGTAGAAGAACATTGCAAGGAAATTTGCAGCCACTCCAAATATTACAATGCCTGCAAGCCCCAGCGCTATTGGGAAATAATAGGAACTCTCGCCAAAAATCATTCCGGCAGTGGTTCCGGCATAGCCGAACCAGTTGAAAATGGATGAGTTTATAATCTTGAAGAAATACTCAAAATACGGGATATTGGCTGCAGTAAATGAGAACGCCACCGCATACAGGACTGTGAACCATATTGCCACACCCCTGTAAAGCCATCTGGCAGTATAGTTGAACAGGGAGGCAATCCACATCACAACCAGAGGAAGAATGAGTATGTAACATGCAATTACATTGTCGAACCAGACACCCTTTACAAAGGCTATGGACTGGAGGAACCACTCCCCCCTGATCTCCTGGGGGAACTCATAAGAAGTACCCAGGAAAAGGGCCAGCCTGTAGATGCCAAAAATGAGCAGTGCCAGTACATGTACCGACATCAGATACCCAATGGCACACAAAAATCGTCTTATTGGACTTCTCTTCATTTTCATTTCCTGTAAAACTTGTAAACATGGGTAATATCCCTGAAATCGTTGCTCTTGAACTCAATTCCAGGGACCATTTCAATGTCATACTCTGCAGAATAGGTATCCCTGAACTTTCCGGCCTCCTTGTCACCAATGATAACATACCCGCTGCTTGGAGCAAAATCCACAAACGGCACAATTCTGTTGCCCAAATAGAAATTGATGGTAAAAGGGTGCATCCTGTTTGCCATTACAGTATTTGTAATGTATGAATAGACATACCCTTCAGGGGCAAGTTGGGCTATTTTCTCTGCAGAAGGCTTGTTGGACTTCACATTCAGCACAACAGGCTGGAAAACTCCATCCAATGCCACAAACAATATGAACGCCATGAACATCCCCTGCAATCCACCCCTTATCTTCTCCCATTCAATGCCGGCACAGCAGCGGCACTCCCTGTTTCTGAGTACAAAATAAGCCACTGCTACAGCCAAAGGGAGTAAAGCCATAAGGAACTCCCAGCCAAACGGCAGCGTTTCAAGGGAAGTGAGGTATGCAATATTTTCTGCAGCGTGCTTCCCTCCAAAAACAGAATGTGGAACCAGCCCGCACCTTACAACTATGAATACAAATGAAAGTAACGCAAGCAACCCGCCCATAAGGTTATTGAACCACCTGAGTGCCTTTGGCCTGTTGTTTATGAGCCAGATTATATACTCAGCAATGAAATACGCAATGAACGGATATATAGGGAGGAGATACACACTCCTCTTGCTCTTTGGAATACAATAGAAAACAAACATTATTGCAATGCTGAGCAAGGAGAAAAGCCTTGCATCATCCATATCCTTTATCCACTGCACAAACCTGCCCCACCACTCCTTTGGTTTTGCTGCAAACCTGGTGTATTTGAGGGTGAACAGAGAGATAAGAAGCAATATTGTATAAGGGACAAAACCTGTAACAACAGTCATTACATTGTATGGCCAAGGATTCTCATGAGATGAATAACTCATCTTGCCCAGGAACCTGTATACATTCTCTTCCAGAACCAGTTGAAGGAAAGGCTCTCCCCCCTGTTTCCAGGCAGCCACATACCAGAATGCAGGCAAAACGCACGCAGCCAATGCCACACCTATGAACGAAAAGCATATACGGAAGAAATTGATCCCCCTTATCCAGCAGAATGCTGCAACAACTGCACAAGGAAGCACCAGCCCTACAGGCCCTTTGGTAAGGAATGCCCCGCTCAGGAAAAGGATTCCCAGCCATGGTATACCTCTGAGCCTATTCTCTGCCCATTTGTACAACTGGTACAGAGCCAGCACCATAAAGGCTGCAAGAACCATATCTACACGGCAGTTCACCCCCGCCCTGTGCACCTCAAAATTTGTAAGGGTGATAAGGGCTGTAAGCAGCGCAACTTCCCTTCCCCTTCTCTTTGCAAAGAAAGCATACCCCACAAGAACCATTGCAGCCAATGCTACAGCAGAGGGGAACCTTGAAGTATATTCGTTTACCTCTCCCACTGCAGTGGATGCCGCCGCAATCATCCAATGGAAGAATGGAGGCTTATATGCCATATCAACCCCATTGGTAGTGGGAAGGGTCCAGTTTGAATCATTTATCATTGCCTGGGCCACAAGAGCCTCGCGGGGCTCACCCCTTGTATGGAAACTGCTTTTGCCCAAAAAGAGAAAAAGTGAAAGGAAACTCACGAGGGCAACCAACCAGAAAAACCTATCTTTAAAGATATTAACCATTATTGTATAATTATAAACAACAAAGTTAATCATTTAATAGGAACAATCTTCTGATATAAACTAAAAAAAAGAACAACTCCTTAGAATTGTTCTTTTTTCTTTTTAGTAGCGGAGGCAGGACTCGAACCTACGACCTCCGGGTTATGAGCCCGACGAGCTACCAACTGCTCTACTCCGCGGTGTTATTGGACTGCAAAAGTAGAGGTTATTTTCCAATTATGCAAATTTTATTTCATCTTTTTTGCATACAATCTGCTCTCCGGTTGTCTGATTCTTTATATTTACCACACCGTCAGCCACTTCCTGCTCACCCACAATTACAAAATATGGGATATTTTTCTTTGCTGCATAATCAAACTGTTTTTTCAGTTTGGTCTTGTCGGGATAAATCTCACAATTTATACCCTGTGCCCTCAAACCGGCTATGATTGGAAGTGAGTATGCCACCTCGGCTTCACCCATGTTTGAGAAGAGCACCTTGGTACCCACTATTGCCTCTTTAGGGAATTTGTCCAATCCCTGAAGCACGTCGTAGATACGGTCTGCACCAAATGAGATACCTACACCGCTCATTCCAGGGAGGCCGAATATTCCTGTAAGGTCATCGTATCTTCCGCCGCCGCAGATGCTGCCTATTGCAAAGTCCTTTGCCTTTACCTCAAAGATTGCACCTGTGTAATAGTTGAGGCCGCGGGCCAATGAAAGGTCTATTTCAACCTCCTGTTTTATTCCGGCAACAGCAATGTAACCGAACAGTTCCTCAAGTTCTGCAAGCCCTTTAAGACCGGCCTCACTGCTTGCCAATATACCTTTCATTGTTGCAAGTTTCTCCTCAGTTGTGCCGCTCAATACAAGTACAGGCTCAATGGTTGCAATCCCTTTTTCATCTATTCCCCTCTCTGCCAATTCTGCCTTAACGGCATCAAGTCCAATCTTGTCTATCTTGTCTATTGCAACTGTAATGTCAACAAGTTTGTCGGGATGACCTATAACCTCCGCAAGGCCCTGAAGGACCTTTCTGTTGTTGATCTTTATGCATACATTTATCCCGAACTTTGCAAACACTTCATCCACAATCTGCACAAGTTCAAGTTCGTTTATAAGGGATTTGCTTCCAATTACATCAACATCGCACTGGTAGAACTCCCTGTAGCGCCCTTTCTGGGGACGGTCTGCCCTCCATACCGGCTGTATCTGATAGCGTTTGAACGGAAATGCCAGTTCATTCTGGTGCTGCACAACGTATCTTGCAAACGGTACTGTAAGGTCATACCTGAGACCTTTCTCGCAAACCTTCAATGAGAGGGCATTGCTGTTCTCCAACTGCTCAGGCTGTACACCAGAGAATGCATCTCCGGAATTGAGGATCTTGAAGAGGAGTTTGTCCCCCTCGTCTCCATATTTGCCCAATAGGGTTGAAAGGTTCTCCATTGAAGGGGTCTCCAGCGGAGCAAACCCGTATTTTTTGAATACAGAACGTATTGTATCAAAAATGTAATTTCTTCCTGCCATCTCTGCAGGTCCAAAGTCTCTGGTTCCCTTTGGAATACTTGGTTTCTGAGCCATATTATTTCCTGTTCTTTAAATATTCATCTATTGCAGCAGCGCCCTTGCGGCCTGCCCCCATTGCAAGGATAACTGTTGCTGCACCTGTTACAGCATCACCTCCTGCAAAAACACCTTCTCTGGTTGTTGCACCATCTTCGGTTGCAACCAGTCCCCCTTTGCGGTTCCTCTCAAGCCCAGGTGTAGTCTGTGCTATGAGCGGATTAGGGGAGGTTCCCAAAGCCATAATAACCACATCTGCATCCACCATAAAATGTGAATCAGGTACCGGAACAGGAGATCTCCTGCCACTTGCATCGGGCTCTCCCAACTCCATCTTCTCACATTTTAGGGCAGTAACCCAACCCTTCTCATTCCCGACAACCTCTACCGGATTGGTAAGCATCATGAACTCAATCCCCTCCTCTTTTGCATGGTGCACCTCCTCTGCCCTTGCAGGGAGTTCCTTCTCTGTCCTGCGGTAAACCACAGTCACATGCGCACCCAAACGGAGAGCAGTTCTGGCAGCATCCATGGCAACATTTCCGCCACCCACAACGCACACCTTGTTTCCTACATATATTGGGGTTCTTGCATCCTCCTTATAGGCCTTCATAAGGTTGCTCCTTGTAAGGAACTCGTTTGCAGATACTACACCGTTTAGGTTCTCACCAGGAATATCCATAAATCTTGGCAATCCCGCACCGCTTCCTACAAACACAGCCTCAAAGCCCTCCTTGTCAAACATATCATCTATTGTGAGTGTACGGCCTACCACCACATTGGTCTCTATCCTTACCCCCAAATCCTTAAGGTTCTCTATCTCAGCCGCCACAACAGTATCTTTAGGGAGCCTGAACTCAGGGATACCGTATGTAAGCACACCTCCTGCCTTGTGCAGAGCCTCAAATATGGTTACATCGTACCCCATTTTTGCAAGGTCACTTGCACATGCCAATCCGCTGGGACCGCTCCCTATAACGGCAACCTTGTGTCCGTTGGGTGGTACCTTACCTATAAATTTCACTTTATTCTCCCTGGCCCAGTCTGCCACAAAACGCTCAAGTTTTCCAATTGCCACAGGCTCACCTTTAACACCCATAACACAGGAGCCCTCGCACTGGCACTCCTGCGGGCACACCCTTCCGCAAATTGCAGGGAGTGAACTGTCAATTGATATTATCCTTGAGGCCTCTGCAAAATCCCCTTTTGCCACAGCCTGAATAAAGAAAGGTATCTTTACAGAAACCGGACATGCTGTCATACATGCAGGCCTTTTGCAGTTGAGGCACCTGCGGGCCTCCAGCATTGCCTCCTCATCTGTATATCCAAGGCATACCTCCTTAAAATTGCGTGCCCTTATCTTAGGGTCCTGTTCCCTTACCGGAACTCTTGGTATTCTTCCACTCATTGTCTGCCCCTCCCTATTCTACATTTATGATCTTCTTCCATCTCTTTTCCCCTGTACATTGCCTGACGTCTCATGGCCTCGTCAAAATCCACATCATACGCGTTGAACTCAGGTCCCTCTACACAGGCAAAACGCACCTTGCCTGCAACTGTTACCCTGCATGCACCACACATTCCTGTGCCGTCTACCATAAGGGTATTCAGGCTCACAACCAGAGGAAGATTGAACTTCCTTGCAGAAGCAGTTACAAACTTCATCATAATCATAGGACCTATGGCTACAGCCTGGTCATACCCCTTGCCCTGCTCCATAAGTTCCTCCAATTTTGCCGTAACCAACCCCTTGAACCCTTTTGAGCCATCATCAGTACAAATGTAGAGGTTGTCGCAAACTGCTGTCATATCCTTTTCAAGAATTACCATCTCGGCAGTTTTTGCACCCAAAATCACATCTACCTTCGCCCCCTTCTCATGGAAATATTTTGCCTGCGGGTAAACCGGTGCTGTACCCAATCCTCCTGCCACAAATACAAATGACATGTTGCGGAGTTGTTCGTCGGGAAGAGCAATGAATTCAGACGGCTGGCCAAGTGGTCCTACCACATCTTCAAAGGAATCACCCTCCTTGAGGGCACATATCTCCTTGCTGCTTGCTCCAATTGCTTGGGTAACTATGGTTACAGTACCCTTCTCCCTGTTGTAGTCACAAATTGTAAGGGGCACCCTCTCCCCCTCCTCATTTATCCTTACAATCAGGAACTGCCCCGGCTGCGCCGCACGGGCAAGTCTGGCTGCCTCCACCTCCATTAATGTAATGGCAGGTGTAAGCACCTCTTTCTTTACAATCCTGTACATTGCCAAAATCCTCTCTTTTAAATTTCATTCAGTGACTTGAAAGAATAGCCTTTCTTTGCAAGATACTGGATAATCTCACCCAGCCTGTCATAAAGTTTGTCTATCCTCTCCTCTTGTACACCAGGGTGGATAAGGATAATGGCCCCGCCTAATCCCTCTGCATGTTCAAAAGCATATAGTGCATCTATCAATTGTTGCGAACTTCTGTAATTGGGCATCAGCGGTGTTGTGTAATCTGCCGGTGTTGCCGTACCAGGGGTATAATTCAGCACCTTGTAGCCCAAGTTCTCAGTAATCCTCACACTCTCGTCGTTATAGTACTCATACGGTGGAAGGAACCACAAAGATTGCTCCTTGGTTATACCAAATTTCTCAAGTTCCTTTGCATTTGCTATGATATCATCTTCAATCTGCTTGTATGTTACAATAAGTGAATCCCTGTTTCCCCACTCTGCATAGAGCATGTGCGAATCCGAGTGGCCACCCACATAATGCTCCTCCTTAATTATCTTTTCTATGATATCCTTATGCTCTTCCAGTCTGAGGGCATTCCCTGTAAAGAAGAACGAGCCCTTAATCTTGTTTTTCTTAAGGGTCTTGAGAATCTTCTCCCCTCCCTGAAACATTGAATCTGCAGTAAATACAAGATAAATGTCCTTCTGCCCAGGGTTTATTCTGGTAACACATCCGTATTTGTCCTCCACAACATCAAGGGTCTTCTGCTTCTTGCCACACTCCTCCATTGCCGCAAAATAATATGTAAGCCCCGCTGTACCGTCCATTGTAGGCTCATTGCTTGCATAATCTCCCAAATCATCATGGTAAACAGCCTCTCCATTATTGAACACTGCAAGTTCATCCTCCCTTGTAAGCGAACCACCTGCCCTCTCCTGGAACAGGTCTCTCTGTATAGGCCCGTCTATGAGGCCTCCATAAGTGATGTCATTCCACTCAGTAAGATATGATGAGTGAGGATACCTGGGATAATCTGCAATTGAAGGGTAACCTACAATCATGGTTGTACCCCAAGGGTTACATCCAAGCAGCCAATCCCTCAAAGCCATCTCCATCTCCACATATGATGAGTCTCCCGATGCAATGTTGTACAATCTTGCATAAGTTACGGCAGCAGATGTAAGGTTGTTTGAACACCACAAATAAGGGACTCCATGCATGAAAGGATCATTCTCCGCATTTTTCTTTAGGATATCCAGGCCAAGTTTCATGAAGCCCTGATACTTTTCCGCTATCTTCCTATCCTGGCTCTTTGCCTGAAGGAAGTGTCCCAAATTTATGAATGGATACCACTGGTAATGGTGGTATTCACCTCTTCTGCCAACCTCCATCCAAGGGGTTACAGGCTCAAGGTCTCCCCAATAGTTTGCCTTCTTTATCCACTCCGGCATACCTGTAAACTCGGCAAATGTTGCCGCAGCAAGTTCCAGGTCATCTACATATGAATCCTCCTCATAAAAATAAGGGGAAACAAGACATGCTGTCTGGGTATTGCCGGGGAACTCCTCACCAAAATTGAATGCCTGCACAGCCTTAACCTGCATAACATTGGCGAGTTTCGGATCTATATCCTTAAAAATCTGCGCTCCCAGAGCAAATGATGATGCAAACTTTCCTGCTGTAGATGCCACACCGGTTGTCCTGTTTATATGCTTGCCCAACCCCTGAGGCTTTCCTGTTACAAAATATACAGGCCTCCCCTCTCCTGGGCCCCAACCGTAATCTACAGAATCCCTGTGCGGTACCCTGAACCCTGCATGGTCCCTGTCATCTGCAATCTGGTTGAACATCACCTTATCCTCAGGATTCATCCTGTTGAGCCACTCAAGGCCCCATTTTGCCTCATCAAGGATATCGGGAATACCGTTCTTGCCCTTTCTTCCGTTGGCAAGATACTCATCCTTGAACACAGATTTGTCCTGCGCCATATAATATGCAAACATCATATGGTATGTTGCTGTAGCGGAGGTTGTCTGGTACTGCAGATAATCGGTTGCATCATGCCAGCCCCCCCTTACATCTATCTTCTCCCCGTTGCGGGTAGGATGGTCAACAATATAGCCGTCGTGCTGGTGGCAAAGGGTATCGGTATAAGGGTTGTCACCGCACCTCTGCTGCCTCATATACACAAGCATATAATCTGCAAGGCCGTCATACACATCTGCCCCAATCCTGAAGTTTGGAGATTTTGCCCCTGCACACTCTATATAATATCCCCCCTCCTTCTTCAAATCTGAAAAATTGAGACGGTACGCAGACTCCATCTTCCATTTCTCCCCACTCACCTGCTTTGTATTCCCTACAAACACAACCTCTCCGGTAACCGCATCACACACATTGAACAAAGCAGCATCGGCCTTCCCGGTTGCAATGAATACCGCAACTTTTACATCATTGGGCAGATAACCTACACTATTTACCCTAACCCATTTCTGTGCCACAGCCTGCACAGAAATCGCAACAAGCACCAAAAGGAACAGCAATCTTTTCATAGCAAAATATATTGTCTAATTTACAATTTTTACAACCTACAAATGTACTAAGTTTTTCCATAAATAAAAAGGGCAGCCACCCGGCTGCCCTTAACAATCCTTTACCAAAACTCTTAGTGCTGGTGGTTGTGGTTATGACCGTGCTCATGATTGTGCTCATGATTGTGCTCATGTGCAGCAGCGGCAGGTTTCTCACCAGGTTTGAAATCCTTTACAGGGAAACCTTTCTTCTCCAAAGCCTTCATAAGATCCTCCTTGCTGATCTTTGCAGGATCAAACTTGATCCACAAAGACTGCTCCTCAACACTTGCCTTCATATCCTTAATTCCCTTTATTGTAGGGACAACTGCCTCAGCCTTCTTCTTCTCATCGTCGCAATGGAGATATACGCTGAATTTAGCCTCCTCCATAACTTTTTTCTTCTTGTTCTGAGCCTCAGCGTTAAAAGTAAATGCAGAAACCAATACTGCAAGAACCATCAAAAATTTAATGCTTTTCATATCTGTAATATTTTAATTGTTGTTATTTCCACAAAGTGAATCTCATGCCGGCATATACCATCCTTCCCATAAGGGGACCCCAAACCATTGCTGCGTTGAAATCCTTTCCAAATGCATTGTCTGCATTCAGGATAGGGTTATCCTGGGTATATCCTGTAATGTTCTCAACTCCCACATATACATCTACAAGGTTGAACTTCTTGGTAATCTGGGCAAACAGCATAGGGTAAACCTCAGACTCGCCGCCTCCCATAAACTCAGGCAATGTGCAAGGTCCGTTCAACTGTGCTGTAAAATCAAACATCCATTTGTTCATAGGCATTGCATACTGCAGGTTGAGCACAGCCTTGTATTTGCTTGTCATTGGGGCATCAACCAGCCCTTTGCCCTTCATTGAGATCTTTGCATTGCTGTAACGGAATGTCGCAATTGCAGTAAACCTCTCAATAGGCTCTACAGACAAATCAAACTGGTAAGTATCTGTAAATGCTCTGTTGCTTCCCATTGTAGCGTCATTGAAATCGTAGATTACCACATTGTCCATATCTATATCCCAATCATACACCACTTTATGGTTGAAACCTGTCCTGAAGTAGTCGAAACTGAAATAGTTGCTCTCCCTCTCACCAATCCTGAAATACTGGGTAAAGTTTCCTCCGAATGTCCATGCATCCTCAGCCTCCAGATTATCTGCAATCTTAAGGTTTCTTCCCGACGAGAGTACACCCAGATTGTCTGTAATCACATGAGGAGTACGGAAGCCCCTTCCACCGGTAAGTCTCAACACTGTCTGGTCTGTGAAAGAATATTTGAAACTTGCCCTTGGAGCAACCTGCCATCCGAACTCGGAACTGTAGTCACCCCTCAAACCTGCAACAAGTGAAATCTTCTCATCCAGAGTATATGTATATTCGGCATAAGCACCAATAACCTTATCATCTGTATTGAACTCCATTGCCTTTGGAGCAGATGCTCCGGCAGCAGGATTGTATGCCACATAATTGCTGTGGATATCATCCAGCCTTCCGCTCACGCCAAGAGTATATTTGTGGTTTTCATTTATATCCTGGTGGTACATTGCGTTGAAGAACCCTATATTCTGGTATCCGCCAAAATCCTTTAGACCGTAACTGCTCTCCATATCATAATATGAATAGTCAGCCACCACTGCAATGTTCTTGCTCTGGTCCTCATTCAACGGAATACCCAACTTGAAGAATCCGCTCACACCGGTATTGTGAATCTCATTTCCCCAGATACCCTTGTCATAAGCCTCTCCAAAAGATGATGCACCCCTGTCGTTCATCCCCTCCTCATAATCCTTGTGTCCGCCTATACGGGTATCATTCACAAACTTGGCTCCAAACCTCACCTGTGTTCCGTTAGGGTTGAAATACAGCCATCTGTTGTCAAAGTTGAACTGCTGGGTAAGGGGATCATCCCTGAACATGTCATCATTCTCATCATGAATCTTGTTGTCCTTTGAGAAATGTCCCATCATTACAGTGCTCCATTTCTCATTGAGTTGCAACGAAGAAGCCACATTACCCTCTGTCCTTAGGTTTGTATTGGTGAAAAGGTTTACAAAAAGAGGGTTCTCCGCAGTAGGTTTCCTGTGCTCAACATTAATCTGGCCTGTAATTGCCTCAAGTCCGTTAACTACAGATGAAGGGCCTTTGGCAATCTGTATGCTCTCAAGCCACTGTCCGGGAACGTAAGTAAGACCGAACGGAGAAGCCAGTCCCCTCATTACAGGACGGGTCTCATCCAGCATCTGAGTATAACTTCCCGACAATCCCAGCAATTTGATCTGTTTTGCACCGGTAACGGCATCGGAGTAGCCAACACTCACACTTGCAGAACTCTCGAAACTCTCTGCAAGGGAGCAGCATGCCATCTTGCACAATCCGGCGGCCGAGATTACCTCAGTCTTTATGCTGGCAGTCTTTGAAAGGAAATTGGCCTGCTGCCTTCCGGTAACGGTCACCCCTTCCAGTTCATTCTCCGGAGAGAGGTTAAATTCAATCTCTCTGTCGGGAAGAAGGTTTACACCATTCTCAAACAATTTTACGGTATCCTGCCTGTACCCTACATAGGCGGCAATAAGGGTAATGTTGTCTCCCTTCAATGATTTGATTACAAAAGTTCCGTTCTCATCTGCCTCCACTGCAGATTTCCCCTCCATCCACCATACGCTTGCATAGGCACCTGGCTCCTTTTCGCCTTGTGGATTAAGGAAAAACACCTTGCCTGCAACCCTTTGGGCAACAGCAAAAGTAGTGCATGAGAACACCAATAATAAAATTGCAAATATTTTTTTCATTGTAATTGTTTTTAAATTCTGTGATACGGTTTTAAAACGCCATAATATTGGCAATCAGTTGGTTGTATCACAAAATCACACTCTGAAAGTGCATATCGCGGACTGCATCTTCCCCTGCTGCCCTAAAGAATTCTGAAACTGTGGAGCAATGCCGCATGCAGAAGAATTGTCTGAAAATGCAGCAATCTCCAAATAAGACTGGAAAAGGAAATCAACTACTGCAGGTTGCGGTGCAATGACCTGGAAATCCTCAGTAGTGTTCTGGTCATGGGAAACCGTATATACGCTGGTAGAACAGCAGTTGCTGCTGTGGCCGCTACAGCACTCTTCACCGGTGCAACAATTGCAGTTGCCGCAACACTCAACATCGCCACACTCATGGTGCCCGCCAGTACAACTTCCGTTGCACTCCTCTCCGGTGCAATGGTGGTGATGATGTTCTCCCGGAGCATGCGCATGGGTATATGTATTTCCATCGCTGTCTATATGCGAGTGAACCCATTCACAAGGGGTCTCCCCAAAAAGCAATATGAGGGAAGCCGTTCCGTCTTCAGTACACCTGTGCACACCATATCCCATTGTAGACATGGTATAGAGCACAGCCAAAGCCAAAAACAAAAAATTCCTCAAAGCCTTTTTCATAGCGGCAAAAATAGTAAAAATTTCATACATTTGTATTAACAGATAAATAACAATAAAATCTACAGGTCATGAAAAATTTTCTAAAAACCACATTGGCAGTAATTATTGGTTCCCTTATTGCCATGGCTATCAGCACATTCCTCTTCTTTGGAATAATTGGTTCCATTGCAGCCTTAGGTGAAAGTTCAGAACCGGCTGTACCTGCAAAGGCCATATTGAGGATAGATTTCAACAATCCTGTTACAGAACTCGGAGAAGAAGATGCAATGGCTGCATTCCAGAGCCTGAACTTCAATTCATCAAAACCTGTCGGGATACTGAAGGCTGTAAAGGCTATTGAGAATGCTGCATCAGACCCTGCAATCAAATTCATATACCTCAACATCAACAGCATGAACATTGGTATGGCCAACCTTGAAGAGGTAAGGAATGCCCTTGAAAATGTAAAGAAACAGGGAAAAGCAATCATAACTTATGTTGACAACTTCTCACAGGGTTCATACTATCTTGCATCAGTTTCAGACAAGATTTACATGAATACCGAGGGCTCATCTGCAATGGTGGGTATTGGAAGCACCATGATGTTCTTCAAGGATCTTCTCGACAAACTTGGTATTGAAGTGCAACTGATAAGGCACGGCAAATTCAAGGCTGCCGCAGAGCAGTTCATAGCATCAAACATAAGCAAGGAGAACTACGAGCAGAACAGGCAGATGCTGGGATCAATCTGGGAAAGTTGGATAGAGGAGATTGGAGAAAGCCGCAACATTGAGCCTGCACAGATAAACAGGCTGGTAGATGACCTAAAACTCTTCTCTGCAGAGTCAATGCTTGAAAACGGCCTGATTGACGGTCTTGTAACCAGGAATGAAATGTCAACCATCCTGTGCAACCTGTTTGATGTCAAGTCAGACAAAGGGCTCAAATTCATAAGCCTGCCTACATATGCGGAGGCTGTTGTAAAACCTGACCTCAAAGCCAAAGAGAAAATTGCCGTAATTTATGCAGACGGCGAAATAACAATGGACGACTCAAAAGGCCTTTCTGCAAAGAAATTCTACCCTATAATAAGGGAGGTAAGCAAAGACTCTTCAATCAAGGCTGTTGTACTTAGGGTAAATTCACCTGGCGGTGATGCCCAGGCTGCAGAAATTTTGAACAACGAACTTCAGATTATGCGTCTGAGCAAACCTGTAATTGTGAGTATGGGAGAATATGCCGCATCTGGAGGATACTGGATCTCCGCAAAATCTGAAAAGATATTTGCAGACAGGACAACCATCACCGGCTCAATAGGTGTATTCAGCATGGCAATGAACTACGGCAAAGGTTTGCGAAAACACCTTTCAATAAACACTGCCGACATAGGGACAAATGCCCACAGCAACATGATGAACGGAATAGACCCTCTTGATGCCAAAGAGGTGGCATTCATGCAGGGAATGGTGGAAGACATTTATACAAAATTCACCAACCTTGTATCGGAAGGAAGGAGTCTCCCTGTAGAATATGTTGATGAAGTTGGCCAGGGACGCGTATGGACCGGTGCAGACGCATTGGAAAACAAACTTGTTGACGCAATTGGCGGCATTACTGATGCCATTGACTATGCTGCAGCATGTGCAGACCTCAACTCATACAGAATAGTGGAGTATCCTAAGGCAAAAACATCAATGGAGCAGTTTATGGAGATGCTTGGTGGCGCAGAAGCAACAGTCAAGGCTGTTGCATCTCCAGAGGAAACCATAAAAGGGATCTACTCAAAAGCACTTGAGCAGGGTGGCTTCAAAGTATACGCCCGCCATCCGTTCTGCTACGAGTTCAGATACTAAAAAGCATATCCTATGACAAGATTCCTTATAGTTTTGGCATGTCTGCTCACCATGAGCCTCAATATGGAAGCACAGGATGAGACCATACACACACTTAAAAATGTAAGATGTGAATATACAGTCCTGCTCTCGGAGGATTATTCAACTGCAGATATAAAAAAGCAACTCCGCGCACGCTGCAAGGAGAAAGCCATATCTGAAGTTACATCTGAAGTGTATAAAAGCTGGTCGGATCTTGTTGTTGCAAACTCTGAATATGGAGAGGGGGCAGAATCGCTCAACAATCTTGTAAATTACAACACAAGTTCAAGGGAAGGGGAAATTGTAGAATTCAATATAGTCAAAGAGGGAACTGAACTGGGAGACGGGGCAATTTTATTTTACTGCATTGCAGATGTAAAGGTAAAAACCGGGATTGCCCCAGACCCGGAGTTCATTGTTCCTATAAAGGGAATCAGAAGTGTGTATTTTACAGGTGAAGAACTCCACTTCAGTTTTACCCCATATAAGGAGTGCTATATGATGCTTTTCCTTATTGAAAATGAGAAAACCGGCTATATGCTCATCCCCAACCAGTATGTAAAAGACCAGAAATACTATGCAAACCAGGAGTACAAACTCAATGAGGACTCCCGCAGTTATATAGAATTTGCCAAAAGTCCCAACTTGGACAAGGAATTCAACAAACTGATTTTTCTGTTCACTACCCGCAAATGGGCTTTTGACAAGGATTCACAATCGGCAAAAGAGATTGTTGAATGGATTGCAAGAATTCCCAACAACGAAAAATTCATCCATCAGCAGATTATAGAAATAAGGGAGAAATGACAATTTCTCCCTTATTCTGTACTATTACCAGAACTGCAGTTGCAGTGCCCTTATCCGTTCATCAGCCTGTTTATACCCTTTTTGGGAGGCCTGACGATAATATTTTATTGCATCAGCATACCGCTTGTTTTTTTCACACTCCTGCCCTTTTCTATAATAGTCAGCACCTGATTCAAGTGTTGAAGAAGATTTATCTGTTGAAGAAGATTCAGCCTTCCGTTCCTGTACATCAGCAGTATCTGATCCACCGCCATAAATATCAACTTTAAAAATTACTTCGGGATGGACAAATGAGTCATAATCTTCCAGGACACGCCACTCTATCCTTTTTCCTCTCCCTACATTCACATTACTCAAATCTCCTGAAATGCTTCTCAGAGCCGTATAGTTTCTACCACCGTCCACTGAGAAACTTGGGACAACAGAATATCTGCCGCCTGAACTGGGGTTCTCCGGGCCGGATATGGCATATTCAACAATTATCTTGTCTCCAAACTGATATGCATCCACATCAGTCACATGTTGAGCAACCGCAACATTGGATAACAACAGAATTAAAATTGACAAAATCTTTTTCATTACTTCAACTTCATATTTTTCCAATCCTCACCCAAAGTAAGCGACGGTATCACAGTAGGTGTCTGGGATTTGCCGTTAAGTACAATGCTCTTCCGCTTTACCTCTCTCCTTATATAATCGTCCAACTCCCCCAATGTAACGTCCCCTCTGGATGCTTTCAATTTCTTCAACAAAAAATATGTGAACATACCATGTTGCTGCTCCTTATATGAATATGCTGTTTCGTCTCCCTGCGAGGCAGTAAACACAACCATATTACCCACAGGTTCCTCTTCCCTCACCTTTATCACAGCACCTCTTGCATTTGCAATCATATCCCCTTCACGTTTCGACCCTCCAAAACAGGCATCTATAAAAACTGTCACAAACTGGCTTGGCATCTCTCCCAACGTCCTGTACAATGTCCCCAACTTGTAACCGGTTTCAATATCTGTCTCATAACCGTCAACAGGCAGAAGATATGCCGTACGTTCAGATTCATGCGGAATACCGTGCCCTGCATAATAGAATATTATTTTTGCCCCTCCTGAATATGCATCCATCACCTCCTTCAACCATCTCACTTCTGCCCTTATCTCATTTAACGTGGCATTCTCCACATGATGGATATTGTCAGACGGAATACCCAATGTCCTTTTGCAGTATTCTTTGAAAATCCTACCGTCATTCAATGCAAATTCAACAGGTGCAACCTTTTTGTACATCTGGTTTGCTATTATCACCACAAAAGTATTTTCGTTTTCTGCTTTTGAAACCGGTATATCCCGTTCAACATCACTTCCACTTAAAATCTTTCCGGCGGCAGCGGTACCGCTGCCCCTTGTAATGTTAAAGGACTTTGGCCTGCTGACATTACTCTGTGCAAACAAAGCACCTGCAGACAAAATGCAGCATGCTGCCATTAATGATACTAATAATACCCTCATTTCTGCCAATTAAAAATCTATCTCCATCAATTTATCTTTTGCAGCCTGAAAACCCTTTTCTGCAGACAGCTTATATGCCTGCAGAGCGGCTGATATATCCTCAACTGTTCCCCTTCCATACAAATGGCACTCACCCAAATAGAACAGCGCCATAGCATCTCCCCCCTCAGCACCTTTGCTGAAAAACCTGAACGCCCTATTGTAATCTGGCGTATCTTTATGGTAATACAGGTGTCCCAATGCTGCCGAGGCCATTGCATACCCTTTTCCATCAGCCTCCAGGAACCATTTTTCAGCCAAATCAACAGACCTTGCCACTCCGGTTCCGTTATAGTGCATTGCCCCCAAATTGTACTGTGCTGCCGCAAGTCCTGCAACTGCAGCCTTTCCATACCACTCCAATGCAGCCCCATAATCCTGAGGGGTGCCCTTCCCCTTTTCAAGGCATACACCAGCCATATACATTGACTTCAAGTCTCCGAGTTCCGCTGCGGCAACATATGCCTTAAATTCATCTTCCATTGTTGGCGGAACGGCCTTTCCCATATAATAACTCTCTGCCAGCACAATTGCCGCATTCTTCCCCGTTTCCACAGCATCCTCTTCTCCCCACAATTTCACTCCCTTTGCCGGTACCGACACCTTCATATTCTTGTCACCAGCCCTGAACAGAATGAAATCCTCCCCGCCATTGTCTACCTTTGGAGTCTGCCGTCCCTGTGACTCAATACGCACCTGTTCTGTAATATAATCTCCCAGGCTTGTAATTGTCACATTCCCGTTTGAATCACTCGCCCCACCTTTTATGCCATTAAGCAATGCATAGGTAAAGACACCATGATTCAGTTCCACCTTCTCAAGAGAAGGCTGGTTTCTTGTGCTTGAATAGAAACCTATTACAGCCGGGTCAGAATCACCTATAAAATCATTTGCCGCTTTTGTATAGTACATCTCCCCTGCATAACAAGCATCCATATATACTATAACCTTGCACTCCTTGTCCTCAAGTTGTTTCAACTTTCCCTTCAGATCTGCATAACTGATTGCTGTAGACTCAATATACATATCATCCTCAACATCATACGGGAGAAAATACCTCTGTGATGTAAACTCAACGTATTTTCCATGTCCCGACATATATATCATCACAATATCTCCAGCATCAGCCTCATACCTTATGTCATCCAGACATTTGAGAATCCTTCCCCTTGTGGCCTCCTCATCTGCAAGCAAGAAATGGCATCCCCCCTTATCATACAGATCCAGGTTCATGGCCCTCAATGTATCCAAAACCTCTGCAACCATTGCCGCATCACTTGCAGCATAATGGAGTTTCTCAATTTCGCTGTTTTTGTAATTCCCTATACCCACAGCCATAATGTGGAGTTTCGGCTTGTCCAACCTCTCATAGTTTACAGAAACATTCAGGGAATATTTCCTTCCCGACATATCCTGCAATCGCAATTCCAACAAATTCGGTCCATAACTGGCCAACTTGAACTTCCGCTCATTTATCCCCTCCACAACGGCAATCCTGCCATCCTCCTTTCCGTTCAGGAATGCATCCACTGACTTTATTTTGTCGGGATCCTTAACAAGGAACCTCAATGTAATGTAGGGATAACCTGATGTTGAATTGTGTGCAGGGGACAATATCTGGATATAAGGATTCTCCTCAAGATAGGCTTTTGCATCAAAAGGAGCCTCACTTGCAACAACCTTAAGTTCAACCGACATAAGGTCCTTGCCCATTTGGGGGAAAGCAGAGAGCATCACTGTTCCCTCCGCAGGTACAAGAAGATCCATCTGTGCCATGGCATCTCCAGAAAGGCAACATACTCTCTTCCGGTCATCTGCCCCTGTACTTATCACATTTACAAAATACGGGACATCAGATGTGTTTGAAACTACAAAATAATAGATACCCCCTTCCTCAATACCCCTTTGTCCAACAATATTCCCTTTCTCATTTACAATAAGAAGACAGTTCCCATGCAAAGTTGTCACTTCCGAAGCAAGATCCTTATAAACCACTCCTGCCATTTTTGTGTGGGTCTTGCCCTGAAGCAAATCTTTAAGATGGGCCTTCAGGTTTTGTTTTATCTGTGCCCTGTTCTTCCCCACTATATCCTCAACTTTAAATCTCCCCTCTCCTGCATAGAAAAATATCTCTTTGCTCTTTACATCCATCAAAGATATTTTGGAATATCTTGCAAATTCAAGGATATCCTTCCCATCAACCTGCATATTCCTTACCACATCCTTTCCACTGGCAAGCCTTACATGTGCAGGTACAGAAGAGACATCACACACCCTGTACTGCTGGCCCCAAGCCGCAATATTTGCCACTAAAAAGCATAATGCCAATATATATATTCTCCTAAACATGTTTGCGCCTTATAGGAAGTTTGGACTTTATATGCCTTGCCATATCCAATCCTGCAAGGGAGAAATCACTCATTGCCACTCCAATTGTAAAATACAATGGACTCATTATCACATCAAACCACAAATACAATGGATAACACACCCAAATCATAAATGTGAATACTGCAAGATGCACACATTTGAAATAACACCGGGGTATACCTTTCAATGTCCAGCATTTGCCCAGTAATGTAAGGAAAAATGAGGCTATAAATCCCAATATCAGGCTTATCCAGTTTGGTACAGCAATAATCCAGTTGTCATTAACCATAGAAGCCACCGCGTATGCATGAAGGAAAACTCCCGGAACCCTTTTTGAGGTGGTCATAGTATTGGAATACCTGTGGTCGGTCATTGCAAAATCCATATCTATGTAATCCCTCAAATCCTCAGTATCACCCAAGAGAACTATTTTTCCTTTTACATCAGATTCAACAATATCGTCTATCCCCATCACAGGGAAATACCTGTTGGTATAATCAACAGAATATTGTTTTTTTGGATACCTTACTTCACCACACGCAGTTTCAGCAACAAGGGAAGCGAAATTCTCAAACTTTACTCCATCAATAAAAGTATTCCTCGAATGGCTGCCATCTGAATAAACTGTAACATCACCGCTCAGGCAATCGTCAAAAATGGATTCCTCAACATGGCTCAACCTTCCAAGCCCGTCGAGAACAGGCCTTTGCGCCACAATAATCTTCCCATTACCCTCCACAGCCTGTTTCAATCTAATATTCTGCATTGAATCAACGCCACTTGCCTGTGAAAAAATAATGTCGCAACCTATTGCACTGGGGCCATAACTGTTTAGTCTACCAATAATGGCCGCTATGGAATCCCTTGAACTTACCCCCTCTATAGAACATATCAGCACATTATCCTCATACACTGGAGCCCTTCCGTTATTCTTGAATGTTACATATTTGGACAACAGCCAACTGCTGTCCTTTCCTGTAGAAAAAAATGAGAACAGACTTCCGGCAAAAACATACAGGATGGACAAAACCACCAGTGTAAGCATATTTGCCAACAAAGCATCCTTTATGGCTCCTTTATATTTGCCCATAAATGTGTTATAGAGTATGTGATGAGGTTACTTTTGGTGCAGAATCCTGTATTTTGGCCTCTGACTTTGCCCTCTTAAGCAAAGCTTTCACTACATTGTCCCTGGTGCATGCCAACTTTACCAACACCTCAACTTTCCCTTCCGGGAGTTCCCTGTAACATGTAAGAACCGGTATCAGATTCCCCAAATCCAGAGAACTTGATGTCTTGTACCTGGTCTCCTGCAAACTCTCACTTTCAATATCGGACCCCTCCACATTTATGGTGTTCCCTTCAGAATCTGTAAAGGTCATATTATCTATCATGGATATCATATTGCGTTTGGCCATTTCCATTGCATGCACCCTTGCAGCCTCAAATGCAGCACCCTTTACTTTCCCATCTGCAATTATATATTTGTTGTGTCCGTTTACAACTTCCTCCTGCATGGTATATGCCTTTATAAGTTGGTACTTTAAAGGCATACTTCCAACATTTGCTTTCCACCCCTCTTTACGGTATTCCTCACTTTGTTCAGATGCAAGTTTTTCAATCTCCTTACTGCTCATCTGAGCATATGAAGCAACCGCGCCTATCATCAGCACTGCTGCCAACAGTAATAATCTCTTTCCCATATTGATATCATTTTACATATTTCTTCATCTTCTCCGTCACCCCTTTAACATATCCTCTTGCCTCAGGATGATGCAGATTCTCTCTCAAGTAATTGTACAACTGCCCGTTGCTCATGGCATTTATCTGACCTGCCGCACCACTAACACTTAACTTCCCGGTAAATGCCCTTGCCACATTGCCTGCCCCTGTATTATATGCCGCTATTGTGCAGAGCATTTTGTTTATCTTCTCCTTAATGGTAGGGAACTCCCTTGTCATAAGAATCTTTATGTATGCTGTCCCTAACCTTATATTATTCTCCTCATCATATAAAAACTCCGGTTCGGGTTCATCATCAATTTTGAACACATACATATAGGCATCCTTCCCGCCATATTTTGGCACAAGTTGCATGAGGCCATAAGCATTCTTGCCGGAACGGGCCATCCTGTTAAATGCCGACTCCTGCTCAATAATGGCAAATACCAACGGAACATCTATGCCATACATCTTTGCATATTTCTCTACATAAGGCCTCACCTTCTGTGCCCTCTGATTAAGGTGATCGGGATTAAGTTGCAAAACAACAGAACTCACTCTCTTTACCCCGCCACTGGTAGAAACCTCCTTATGGGAATGGGAACTGCTTTTGGCTGCCACCTCTTTTGGAACAACCTTTATCTGGTTCTCCAAAATAGGCTTGTCTGCAACCGGCTTCTGTTCCACCACCTCGGATTTGAAATCAACAGTTTTTCCCCTGCTCTCCAGCATACTGCCAACTGCCTTCTGTATCTTTTCCTGAGTAATCTTTACCGGTTCATCCTTATCTGAAAGCACCTCCACCTTAACCTCACCTTTCTCAAAATCCACACTGAACCTGCTCTCCTTATCATCTGAATACTCCACCCATACCTTTTGGGAACTCTCAACCATCTGTTTCTCCCCCCACTTGGCCATAACTTCCTTTCTGAAAGCCTCATGCTCGGCTTTCAGCCTTTCCACCTTGTCGGCATGCCTGTTCCGGATTGCATCCATCCTGCTTTTAGCCCTTCCCGCAATACTGCTGTTCTGGGCAAAAGATACAACACCCACAAACAAAAACAATACTATTGCAAATATCCTCATATTCTAATACTGTTATCTGGAAATTGGAATATCAAATAATGTTACCGGTCTTCTCGACGAATTCCATTGGCTTTCATCACACAAGTCAATGTCCAGCCTCTTGAGTTCTGTTGCCAACTCCGACACATCAGATATCTTCACCCTCACTTTCAATACCACACCTGCAGGAAAATTCTTCACCTTATCCCATTCTCCAACATACTTTGAAGTATTTCCAACAGCCATAGTAATTTTTGAATATTCATTGCCCATATCATCATATGCCCTGTTTACATGCACTACACTCGACCATGTTGTGGCAAGCAACCTGTAATCTCTGTTACCGTTGTTCTCCATGAGAAAATCAACAGTACATGAATTGTCAGACTGCACGGCACACCTGAGTACCTTTATTGACACATCCTCAAAACTTGTCCTGTATCTTACGCCCTGGGCAAAAGTTTCGGAAACAGAAACTGCAACAAATGCGGCTATAAACAGTATTGAAAGTTTCTTGAGCATAATTTTCATTATTTACTTACAGTACTTATCGGGAAATGGGAATATTTGAAATCTTCACAACCCGTTTGTCCAAATAATCGTTGGGGCCCACGTAATGGAATTCCAGTCTCCTTATCTGCGTTGCTATCTCACTTACATTTGTAAATTCCACCCTTACTTTCACAGGAACCTCTGATGCAAATACAGCATTGCTGTTATATGACGGCATTGCATAATTCATATCCGCAATATACAGGAAAGCACCATTTGCATTATTTCCGTATTTATACTGGTTACCTGCATCATCATATCCTTTCAGGGCATCAATGTCGGCCCTCACATTCAAATCTGCAGCACCTTTATTCTCAAACAGCATATCTACATAACAACTGCTCCCCTGTACCGCACATCTGAGCACCTGAATCTTGAAATCCTTATGCGATGCTGTAATTTTGACCTGAGCCGATGCAGACAAACAGAAAGAGATCAGACACAAACCAATACTGAACATTAGAACCCTTCTCATTATCATAGTCTTATCCAATTAAGTAAAATAATCTCAAATTTAAAGATTTTCTTTTCCAATTGCAAATTCTATTGCTACTGAGGGCTTCACACAAACACTCTTTATACCGACTCCACACATTCACGGCCTGCACAGATGGCTGAACGGTTCCTCCTGCAATTCCAAAATAAGTAATCCCCGCTAGAGCATATTCTAACGGGGATATTCCTTTATTATTATGACCTTGGGGGTTACCCTCTTACGAAGGGTCAGATTAAGGGCAGTTACAAGGTCCTCTTGATCTCTACAATCTGGTAAGCCTCAACAACGTCGCCAACTTTGATATCGTTGTAGCCGTCTATGTTCAAACCGCAATCGTAGCCGCTTGCAACCTCCTTAACGTCATCCTTGAAGCGTTTCAGTGAACCGAGTGCTCCGGTATAGATTACAATACCGTCGCGGATTACGCGCACTTTTGCATTTCTGGTAAGTTTACCCTCCTTGACCATACAACCGGCAATTGTACCAACTTTGGAAATCTTGAAGGTCTCGCGAACCTCTGCGGTTGCTGTAACCTCTTCCTTCTCCTCAGGAGCAAGCATACCCTCAATACCGCTCTTGACCTCGTTGATGGCATCGTAGATTACAGAGTAGAGTCGGATCTCAATCTCCTCATTGTCGGCAAGTTTCCTCGCATTTGCAGATGGCCTTACCTGGAATCCTATAATGATTGCATTTGATGCTGCAGCCAAAAGCACATCAGATTCAGAGATTGCACCCACAGCCTTGTGGATTACGTTTACATGAATCTCCTCTGTTGAGAGTTTGATCAGTGAGTCAGACAAAGCCTCAATTGAACCGTCTACATCACCTTTGATGATGACATTAAGTTCCTGGAAGTTTCCAATTGCAATACGGCGTCCAATCTCCTCAAGGGTAATGTGTTTCTGAGTCCTTAAGCCCTGGATGCGGAGCAACTGCTCCCTCTTGTTTGCAATGTCCTTGGCCTCCTTCTCATCATCAAATACGTTGAAGTTCTCACCTGCGGTAGGGGCACCGTTCAAACCAAGGATAGATACCGGAGTTGAAGGGCCTGCCTCTGTAACTTTCTGTCCACGCTCATTGAACATTGCCTTTACTTTACCGGTATAGCATCCGCTCAACATTACATCTCCTACATGAAGAGTACCGGCCTGTACAAGGATAGTTGCAAGGTAACCCCTACCCTTATCCAAAGAGGACTCAATTACAGAACCTATAGCCTTCTTGTTAGGATTGGCCTTAAGTTCCAGCATATCTGCCTCAAGAAGCACTTTGTCGAGAAGTTCCTCAATGCCTATACCCTGCTTTGCAGAGATTTCCTGACACTGGTATTTTCCACCCCAATCCTCTACAAGAATATTCATCTGTGACAACTGCTCACGAATCTTGTCAGGGTTTGCGGCAGGCTTGTCTATCTTGTTGATTGCAAATATCATAGGACATCCTGCAGCCTGTGCGTGACTGATTGCCTCAATGGTCTGCGGCATTATGGCATCATCCGCTGCCACAATAATGATTGCAAGGTCGGTAACTTTTGCTCCGCGGGCACGCATGGCAGTAAACGCCTCGTGGCCCGGAGTATCAAGGAATGTGATTCTCCTTCCGTTTGGAAGTTTTACATTGTATGCACCAATGTGCTGGGTAATTCCACCGGCCTCACCGGCAATTACATTAGCCTTACGGATATAGTCCAGCAATGATGTCTTACCGTGGTCAACGTGTCCCATCACCGTTACGATAGGAGGCCTTTCCTCCATCATCTCAGGTGTATCCACATCGTTCTCCTCGTCAATGGTCTCCTGTATCTCTGCAGTTACAAAGTCTATCTTGTACCCGAACTCTTCTGCTACAAGCACAAGAGCCTCGGCATCCAGCCTCTGGTTGATTGACACCATAAGGCCAAGATTCATACATGCTTCAATTACCTTAATTACAGGAGTGTTCATCATGGTTGAAAGTTCATTTACAGTAACGAACTCGGTTACTTTGAGTACGTTGCTGTTCATCTGCTCCATCTCCTCCTCCTCCATCATCCTCTGTACGTTCAACTCCCTCTTCTCTTTCCTGTATTTTGAACCTTTGGTTTTGCCTTTGCCCTCAACCATTCTCTGGTAGGTCTCCTTTATCTGCTTCTGTACTGCATCCTCATCAATCTCAACCTTTACCGGTTTGAACTTGTCTTTCTTGTTCCCTTTACCGTTATTCTGGTTCTTGATGTTCTGCTGGTGCTTGTTGGCATTAGGGCCTCCCTGATGCTTGTTGTTCTGACCGTTTCCACTGCCATTAGGCTTGTTGCCGTTGTTCTGTTTTGACTCTTTGGCAACATCAACCTTCTCATTTTTCTTGTGCATCATTCTCTCCCTCTTTCCACCATTCTTATTGCCTTCTGGCTGGCTCTTCTTCCTGTTAAAAACAGAGAGGTCTATCTTGCCCGTAACCTTAGGGCCTTCCAATGCCTTAACCTCTATGGCAATATGCTGTGGTGCCTGAGGCGCCTCAGATGCCTTAGGTGCTGTCTCCTGCTGTGGTTTTGCTGCTGGGGGAACAGGCTTGTGCTCCACTTTAGGGTTGTCGGGAGCCTTTTCCACTGGTTTGGAAACTGCATTCACCTGAGGCTTCGGCTGCGGCGCAGCCTCAACTTTCACCGGCTGGGGTTGTGGAGCAGGCTCCGTCTTCACTTCCGGTTTCGGTTCAGGTTTTGCTTCAGGTTTAGGTTCATTCTTGGCAGGCTTGTCAAGATTTATCTTGTAAAGGACCTTAGGCCCTTTAACCTCCTCCACAGAAGTCTTTATGAAAAGTTCCTTTTCAGGCTCCTTCTCCTCAATGGCTTTAGGCTCTTTGTCGGTGATATCCTTCACCTTGATTGCCACCTTCTTGGACTCCTCCTTCACAATCTGCTCTTTCTTGAATTCCTTGGCAATAATGGCATATTGCTCTCCAGTGAGTTTTGCTCCCGGATTGGAATCTATGTTTATACCTTTCTTACGCAAGAAGTCAACAAGGGTACCCATGCCTATGTTGAACTCTTTAAGTACTTTACCTATTCTAATGTTATCGTTTCCTGTCATATTATATCCCCCATTTTAATTCTACAATAATTTTACCGGACCTAGTCCTCAAACTCAGCTTTAAGGATGTTCTGTACCTCAACAACTGTCTCCTCCTCAAGGTCTGCACGTTTTACTATATCCTGTACAGACAGGGCAAGGACACTCTTTGCAGTATCACAGCCAATGCCTTTGAGGGCATCAATGATCCACTGGTCAATCTCGTCGTTGAACTCTGTCAACAATACATCCTCTTCCTCCTCCTCAAGTTCCCTGAAGACCTCTATCTCCTGGCCTACAAGCATGCTTGCAAGTTTGATGTTGCTTCCGTTCTTTCCAATTGCAAGGGAAACCTCACCAGGCTTCAACCATACGCTTATGCGGTCATCCTCAATCTTTATTGAAGAGATCTTTGCAGGACTCAATGCCCTCTGCACAAGCAACTGGGTATTTGATGTCCAGTTGATGATATCTATGTTCTCATTCTTCAACTCCCTTACAATGCCGTGGATACGTGAACCTTTCACACCCACACATGCTCCTACAGGATCAATCCTGTCGTCATATGACTCAACTGCAACCTTTGCCCTCTCTCCAGGGATACGTACAATTTTCTTAATTGTAATGAGGCCGTCAAAAATCTCTGGAACCTCCTGCTCAAACAATCTCTCAAGGAACATTGGAGCGGTTCTTGAAAGGATGATTACAGGGTTGTTGTTCTTCATCTCAACCTTTGAGATCACAGCCCTTACAGACTCACCTTTACGGAAGAAGTCAGAAGGAATCTGCTCAGATTTTGGAAGAAGCAGTTCATTGCCATCCTCGTCGAGTACAAGAACCTCCTTTTTCCATGCCTGGTAAACCTCACCCACCATAATCTCACCTATCCTGTCCCTGTATGCATTGAAGAGGTTTGCCTTCTCAATGTCCATTATTCTTCCCGACAGGTTCTGCCTCAAATTGAGGATACCCCTTCTTCCGAAACTTGCAAGTTTCACCTCCTCGGTAAACTCCTCGCCAATTTCGTATGAGTTGTCAATCTTGTCAACCTCCTCTTTTGAAATCTCGGTGTTCGGATCCTCAACTGTCTCAACTACAGTTCTGTTTCTCCAAATCTCAAAATCTCCCTTGTCTATGTTTATGATGATGTCAAAGTTGTCGGCTGTACCGTACATCTTTGCAAGTTGTGTGCGGAAAATATCCTCCAGCACACTCATCATTGTTGGGCGATCGATGTTCTTGAGTTCTTTAAATTCAGCAAATGTGCTAATCAAATTAAGACCTTCCATTTTTTATATTCAGTTTTTTACTTGTTTTTACTTGAACTTGATTACAGGCTTGCAGGATTTTACGTTATCATAAGCAAATGCGGTTACAGTATCCTGCTGCACCTTCTTCTTGCTCCCCTCAACCTTAACCATCTTGCTTACCGTTACCTCAAATCCTTCTGGCGAGGCAGCAGTGAGGATTCCCTTCATTTTTCCCCCACCTTTTACAACCACTTCAACTTCACTCCCGACAAATTTGATATACTGGTCCAGAACCTTAAAAGGTTGGTCCAGACCCGCAGAAGTTACAGTAAGCGAATAGTCCTCAACATCCCTGTCAAACACGCCACTGATAATGTGGTCTATGTCAATACAGTTGTCAATTTTCACATCCGCATCCCTGCTCTCAATTGCAATTGTAATGTCATTATCCTTGGAAATTTCTATATCTACAAGAAACAGTCCATTGTCGTTCAAATAGTTGGCTATTGCGCCGCTTAATGCTTCAGATGTAATCATAATCAGTCAAATATGACAAAGGGCAACCGCATGCGGTCACCCTCAAGCCTTTCTTTCTGAGTGCAAAGGAAAGAAAAATATGTAAAAAAAACAAATAAATTGCACCACTTCTTTATTTTACAAATATTTACTATTTTTGCTCTGTTATATATATACTATTCATTTATGGAAGTAACAGCTGAAGTAATCGCACAACATTTCAATGGAGAAATTGTTGGAGATCCAACCGTAAAGGTTTCGTCGGTAGCAAAAATTGAGCAGGGAAAATCAGGCAACATCTGTTTCCTTGCAAACCCAAAATATGAACACCATCTCTACACCTGCAAGGCAAGTATAATAATCATAAACAAGGAGTTCAAGCCAAAGGAGCCTGTTGCCCCAACACTTATCCTTGTAGACAATGCATACGAGGCGGTTGCCTCACTGCTCGACCTGCTGAACACCCTCAAGAAGGCAAAGAAAAGCGGAAGAGCCTGGAGTTCAAAATGCGCCTGGAGCGCAAAATTGGGCAAAGGGGTATGGTTGGGTGACTTCTCATTTGTCGGGAAGAAGAGCAAAATTGGAAAGGATACCCAAATTTACCCTCAGGTGTATATAGGCAATGAAGTTACAATTGGAGAGAACTGTATCCTGTATCCAGGTGTAAAAATCTATGACGGATGTAAAATTGGGAACAACTGTATCCTCCATGCAAATGTGGTAATAGGATCAGACGGATTCGGATTTGCCCCAAGGGAGGACGGTTCCTATAAAAAGATACCCCAGACAGGTATAGTTACCCTTGAAGATGATGTTGAAATTGGTACAAATACTGTTGTTGACAGGGCAACTATGGGAACAACCCTGATAAAGAAGGGTGTAAAATTGGACAACCTCATACAGGTGGCGCACAATGTTGAGATAGGCGAGCATACTGTAATGGCTGCACAAACAGGAGTTGCCGGCTCTACAAAGATTGGCGCACAATGTATGATTGGAGGCCAGGTTGGATTTGCAGGCCACCTTACAATACATGACAAAACAAGCATAGGGGCACAGGCAGGTATAATGGGAAGTACCAAAAAAGAGGGTGAGACCCTTATGGGAAGCCCTGCATTTGACCTTAAACAGTATCTCAAATGCTACGCCCTGTTCAGGAAACTGCCCAACAACAAATAAGAGAAATATCATTATATTTGCAAACTGAACCTAACACCTTAATACATATATGAACGAGAAGCAACATACGCTCAAGTGTAAATATACTTTCAAAGGGAAAGGGCTCCACACAGGAAGAAATGTGACAATGACCCTGGAGCCTGCACCTGTAAACCACGGAATCAAATTCAAGAGGACAGACATTGGAGAGGACGCCGTAATTGATGCTGTGGTGGATTATGTTACAACAACTGCGCGCGGTACAACCCTTGAGAAGGGAGAAGTGAAGATATCAACCCTGGAACACCTTATGGCAACATTCAACGGACTTGGCATTGACAATGCAATGGTCCTTATAGATGCCCAGGAGGTACCTATCCTTGACGGAAGTGCAAAACCTTACGTAGATGCCATCTGCAAAGACGGCCTTGTTGAGCAGGATGCACCAAGGGAGTATCTGGAACTGAAGGACAAGATAGTTTACCGGAACGAGAAGACCGGCTCAGAGATTATAATAATGCCTGATGATCACTTCTCGGTTGACCTCATGATAGACTACAACTCAAAAGTATTGGGTAACCAGTATGCCAGACTGGATGAGACTACAGATTTTGCAAAGGACATTGCCCCTTGCAGGACATTCGTATTTTTCCATGAACTGGAGCCGCTGTTCAGGAACAACCTCATAAAGGGTGGAGACCTTGACAACGCAATAGTAATAGTTGAACACCCTGTTCCACAGGAGGAACTTGACAGGCTGGCCGGAGTATTCAACACCTCATCTCTGGAAAGGGCCCCTGAGGGATACCTCAACCATCTGGAACTCAGATTCTCAAACGAATGTGCAAGACACAAGTTGCTGGATATTATGGGTGATTTTGCCCTTATAGGC
The DNA here is from genome assembly GCA_015060445.1 of Bacteroidales bacterium. Lineage (GTDB taxonomy): Bacteria > Bacteroidota > Bacteroidia > Bacteroidales > UBA932 > Egerieousia. The sequence continues at coordinate 14,029 of SUYL01000018.1, read as the reverse complement.
AAACCTCTAAAAGCCAAGGTTATAGGGTACAAGACAGGACATGGCATAAATACCCAGTTGGCCAAAATTATCAGAGAACAGACAAAAGACAACTAAAAGATATACAAAATGGAAAAGAACATACCTCAATATGATCCCAATGCTGCACCCGTACTGGATGTAAACGGGATTAAGAAACTTCTTCCTCACCGTCCACCATTCCTTATGGTTGACAGAATTACAGAGATAGGGGAAGACTATGTAGTGGGAATAAAGACAATAGGTGTAAACGAGGGCTTCTTCCAGGGTCACTTCCCTCAGGAACCGGTAATGCCGGGTGTGCTTATTGTTGAGGCTATGGCACAGGTTGGAGGTATCCTTGTACTCCACAGTGTTGATGAGCCTGAAAAATACTCAACATATTTTGCCAAGATAGACAACACCAAATTCAAGAGGAAAGTTATCCCTGGCGATGTACTGGTATTCAAACTTACAATCACCCAGCCGTTGAGAAGGTCAATTGTATGCATGCATGGAGAGGCATACGTTGGCGACACACTGGCTTGCGAGAGCGACATGGTTGCACAGGTAATCAAGAATAAAGAGTAATAACTTATTTAAAAGCATATTTATGGAAACTTCTTTTGTTCATCCAAATGCAAAGATTGGAGCCAACGTTACAATCCACCCGTTCAGTTATATTGCAGAGAATGTAGAAATTGGGGACGGATGCGAGATTGGCCCTCACGCAACAATATACGACTATGTAAAAATGGGCAAGAACTGCAAAGTTTTCCCAGGAGCCGTAGTTGGAGCAATTCCTCAGGATCTCAAATTTGACAATGAGGTTTCTTATGTGGAGATTGGAGACAATGTAACCATAAGGGAATGTGCAACCATAAACAGAGGTACTGCAGCCAGCGGAAAAGGCAAGACTGTTGTAGGGAACAACACCCTCATTATGTCATACGCCCACGTGGCTCATGACTGCGAGGTTGGCAACAACTGTATCCTTGTAAGTTATGTAGGTATCGCAGGCGAGACCAGAGTTGACGACTGGGCTATCATAGGTGGTGCATCCGCTGCACACCAGTTCTCCAACATTGGTGCCCATGCAATGGTAGCCGGGGGCTCACGTATAGGCAAGGATATCCCTCCATACGCAATGGCCGGAAAACTTCCTCTATCTTATCATGGAATAAACATTGTAGGATTGCGCAGAAGAGGCTTTACCGTAGAGCAGATTGAGCGTATCAAGAACATCTACAAGGTAATCTACCAGAGCGGCCTCAATGTAACAGATGCGTGCAAGAAGGTTGAAGCAGAATTTGAAGAGAGCGTTGAAAAGAGAACCATTCTCGACTTCATTGCCCGTTCAAAGAGAGGTATCATCAAATACAATCCTAAAGCCCTTTCAGACGAATAATCCTTTACAAAATGGTTTTTGGAACATCACTTTTAAGTACAGCATATTTCCCTCCCATTGAGTACTTTGCAGTAATGGCAAACTCAGAAAGGGTAGAAATTGAAAGCGGGGAGATGTACCAGAAACAGTCATACAGAACCCGTTGTCACATTAATGGTGCCAACGGGCTTCTTGTTCTTACCGTACCTGTACTCAGGAGTGCAGCCAAAGGGGATGAACAGGGCAGCCATAAACTTCCCATCGCAGACCTTAGGATAGACTGGTCAAAGCCCTGGCTCCTGCAGCACAAAAGGGCACTGGAAGCGGCATATATGTCTTCTCCATTCTTTGAGTACTATATGGATGACATTTATGGAATACTTGATTCCGGGGAGGAGACCCTGCTTGCCCTCAATACCAGGCTAACCTTAAAGATTGCAGAACTTGTAGGGGTAGAAACACCTGTAACACTTTCAGACGGCAATTACCTTATCCCCCAATCCAGAGAACTGGAACTGGCAGGGATTTCAGATTTCAGAGAGTGCATCCACCCTAAAAAAGGGTCCCGCATACTTGAGGATCTGAAACTGGAAAAGCCCTACTGGCAGGTTTTCACCAACAAGCAGGGCTTTGTACCAAATCTTACTATTCTTGACCTTCTGTTCAACGAAGGTCCCAATTCCATATCCTTCCTAGAACTTGAATCCAAATGAAACCAGCAGTTTCCAGTTGGAATTCTCAGAAATTCCTATTGGAGCGGCAATATTGGTATCGTCATACAGTGAGAATTCCTCACTGCTCTTCTGCAGTTTCTGCTGATATGTCACATCAATAAAGAAATCGCTTGCGCCACAAGGCCATACATATCCTATACCCAATGATCCAATACTGAGAGCATCATCAGATGAGCCGCCGCTGTAAGGTGATGAGTAATGCTGGAAACCGCCCCTTACTGCAAAAGCAGGGTTTACATTCACCTCCGCACCAATCCTTATAATATCCTGTGTGGTGAAAAGCCTCTTTATATCGCTGTTCTCAACATCATAACCGAACTCATAATCTGCATCCCTGAGTTGCGCCTTGGTATAATCTACCCTCTCGTAATCTGCACTCAACACTCCTCTGTTACCCATCCTGAGCGCTGCTCCCACATTCCACCTGAACGGTGTGTCCAACCTGTAATTGTATGTACCCAAAGGGGAGATGAGTCTCTGCCTGTACCCGTCATCAAACTCGGAGTTCATACCGTTCTCCCACTCCTCGCTCAAATAAAACCAGGTTGGAGTAGATATGCTTGCTCCCAGCCTCAACCACTCTGTAGGGAGATAAATGAGACCTGCCTTAAGGTTGATACCTGTACCTGTTGCCTTGTATCTGTATCCTGCGTTGAAATAACTGAATCCCGACATGAAATCCCTGCTGTTGAGTGCCTCCTCAGAATAATTTTCCTCATACTTATATACAATGCTCTGGATACCCATATTCACCCCAATGAACAGTTTGTTTGAGAAATTGCCTCCCCAATTTATCACAGCCTCTGTAGTGTTTCCTGTAGAGACCGCATTGAACCGCTGGGCCAACTCCCCTCCAACTGAAATGTCGTATCCGTTGAGGTTTTCTGTTGCAGCATAATACTGGTCCCTTGTTCCGGGAAGGGTATCAAGGAGTGAGTTGTTCCACGCAAGGATAGAATTCCATGAAGCATTGCTGTAATAGAAAGGCTCATTGCGGTCATTCAAATCCATATCGGGTGCAAAGATACCGTCTGTACCGTATGCCAGACTGGCCAGCCAACTGCTCTCATCTGTAACGCCATACACTTTACGGGCATTGGTGTAATTGTTCTGCTTGTTAAGTACCAGGCCCACACTCCAGTTCACCAGACCGCTCCTGCGTCCGGTACTGTACGACCCAATAAAACCGAAGTTTGCAATACCAGCCCTGGTTTTGCCGGCCGAGGCAAGGGATCCCAAATAGTCAGATTCAGTATTTGAAACTGTAATTGACGGTGTAAACACCAGTTCCGAATATCGGTATACTGCACTGGATGCAGGGTTTACAGACAATCCGCCCATATCGCCGCCAAGCGCCACAAAGGCATTTCCCATTGCCACACTCCTGGCTGTACCCTCACTGTACTGCTGGGAAAATCTCAGCGCATCATAGGCATTCTGAGCATAGGCAAATGCACCTGCACATGCCAGCACCAAACTGAATATCAATTTTCTAACCATTCCAATAACTTTTTAATTCAACATATAAGCCTTCCCACTCCTATCTTCTCCTGTAGGATGATCCTCCTCCCTGCGACCTTGAACCGCCACCCGAGTTGCCATAACTGCTGCTTTGGGAACTGTTGCTGTATGAAGATCCGCTCCTGTTGTAGGAATTGCTGCTGTTGCTCCTGTTGTAGTTATAGTTGCTGTTCCTGTTTGAACTCCCATTGGAAGACTTCACTTTTGTCTCCTCCGAACTTCTGCTTCTTGTAACTCTCCTGTACTGCTGCTCCTTCTGCTGGCTGCTCCCTTTAACAACGGCACTCCCTTTGTTTGCGTTTCCAGGTGCCGTACCCACTGAAGGTCTGCGGGTCACACTTCCAGTATTGGGCCTTCCCTGTACATTATTGTGATTTCCTGTTGCTACAGAGCCTCTATCCATATCCCTGTATGTAGAGCCTGAACTCCTCTTTCCATAATACACATCCCTTCCATGATGACCGTGTCCGTGTCCCGGGCCGGGACCGTAGCCTGGCCAGTGAGGCGGATAGTGATGTCCAGGTCTGTGTACAGGACCCCACCATGGGTCTATCCAAGGGTTGTACCATGCCCAATACGGACCGGTGTACCATGGGTCATGCCAATAATACAGGCTTGGCCCATACCATGAATAATACCTGTCCCACCATGGAGAATACCAAGCGCTCCTCCAGGCAACACCATATGGCCTGTACCAGCCAAAACGGATATCCCACCAGTAACTTGGCTCTACAAAATCTATATTGATATTGTAGGTAGGCGAATCAAACTTTCTCAGACGGGCCTGGTAACTCTCATCATCATCTGCTATTACATATGTAACCCCCGGTTCATAGTTTATGTTCACCTCATTGGCCTCCCCTACATGAACTGTCTTAGTGTTTGCCGAAGCGTCATACTCATACTGCTGCACCTCACCCGAGGTACTGTTCTGTACAACCTCCTGCACATTGCCCGGCTGCACCTGTGCATATTCCTGGTTTGACGGAGTGTAATATATGCTGTTCCTGAACTGGGAACCGCCATAAAATGCCGAATGGCCAGCCGTGCCACAAGAGATGAGCGGCATAACTGCTGCCATTAGAATAAATAAGTTCCTGTTTTTCATTTTTACCTCCTGTGTTTTATATATTTTTTGTACTTTTGTCACTCATTATATATGCGAATATATCAAAAATTATTCCAATCAGAAAAAATAGGGAAAGAAGAAGATAAAATATCAACATAATGGCAAAAGAGGTTACAAAAAGAGAAGAGAATTACTCTCAGTGGTACAACAACCTTGTTGTAAAAGCAGATTTGGCAGAGAATTCTGCTGTAAGGGGATGTATGGTAATTAAACCGTACGGATATGCAATTTGGGAAAAGATGCAGCACCAGTTGGACAAAATGTTCAAGGAGACTGGGCATCAGAATGCTTACTTCCCGCTTTTCATCCCCAAATCTTTCCTTAGCAGGGAGGCTGAGCATGTGGAGGGATTTGCCAAAGAGTGTGCTGTAGTTACACACCACCGCCTTATGGTTGACCCTCAGGGTAACGGCGTTGTGGTGGATCCAAGCGCAAAACTTGAGGAGGAACTTATTGTAAGGCCTACATCAGAGACAATCATCTGGAATACATACAAGAACTGGATCAACTCATACAGAGACCTTCCTATCCTTTGCAACCAGTGGGCAAATGTGGTGAGATGGGAGATGAGGACCAGGCTTTTCCTCAGAACCGCAGAGTTCCTATGGCAGGAGGGACATACCGCACATGCCACTAAGGAGGAGGCTATTGAGGAGACAGAAAAAATGGTGAATGTATATGCAAAATTTGCAAGGGAGTATATGGCTGTTCCTGTAGTTGTAGGAAAGAAATCTGCCAACGAAAGGTTTGCCGGGGCACTTGACACATATTGCATTGAGGCAATGATGCAGGATGGAAAGGCTCTGCAGGCAGGTACTTCACACTTCCTCGGACAGAATTTTGCAAAGGCGTTTGATGTAAAATTTGCAAGCAAAGAGGGTACTCTTGAGTATGTATGGGCAACTTCCTGGGGTGTTTCAACCCGTCTTATGGGTGCACTAATTATGGCCCATTCAGATGACAACGGCCTTGTGCTTCCACCAAAACTTGCCCCTATACATGTTGTTATGGTTCCTATCTTCAAGACTGAGGAGGAGCATGCAGCAATCATAGCCAAGATGGAGGAACTCAAGAAAGGACTTGAGAAATATGGCCTGTCTGTAAAAATTGACGACAGGGACAACCTCAGAAGCGGTTTCAAATTTGCAGAGTGGGAACTCAAAGGTGTTCCTGTAAGGGTTGCAATGGGGCCAAGAGACCTTGCAAACGGTACAGTTGAGGTTGCAAGAAGGGATACACTTACCAAAGAGTCAATGCAGTTGGAGGGTGTTGAGGCTACAATAAACGCCCTTATGGATGAGATTCAGGCAAATATCTACCAGAAGGCACTTGATTTCAGGGCTGCCAACACAATACAGGTTGACACCTGGGAGGAGTTCAAACAGAAGATTGAGGAGGGAGGATTCCTTTTGTGCCACTGGGACGGTACTCCTGAGACAGAGGAGAAGATTAAGGAGGAAACCAAGGCTACCATCCGATGCATCCCTCTGGATACCAATGTAATTATGGAAGAAGGCAAATGCATCTACTCGGGCAAGCCTTCTAAACAGCGAGTAATTTTTGCAAGATCATACTAAAAAAGAAGAGATATATGGAAGCGGACCCGTTACCGAAACAGCAACAGAAAATACTTGAAGGGCTTCAGGTTAAAGCCCATTTGAAATCGTGTGTATATGACCAGGCTCTGGATGTGTTCAACCAGTTGAAGGAGGTTTTGAGCGAGATAAGCAACGACCTCAACGACATCCTCTCCGAGTCTGAGACCAACCGCAGGATAAGGTTGGAGTACAGGGACAGGGGCAAATTTGAGGCTGAACTCAAATTTGCGGACGATGTGCTTGTATTCAGCATGCATACAGACATTTTCCAGTTTGACAGGGATCATGCCATTTGGAAGAACAGTTATTCCAAAGAGTCTCCCTACAACACCTACTGCGGTGTGATAAGTGTCTATAACTTCCTTTCGGATTCCTTGAAATTCAGCAGGAATGACGATTTGGGATATCTTGTTGCCAGAATGTTCGTAAACAAGGACAAGAAGTTCTTCATTGAGGGCAAGAGACAGGCAAGACAGAAGATATCAAATTTTGGGAAGATAGACCTCACAAAAGAGGAACTGGTAAGTTTTGTTGAGTCTGCAATGATGTATTCATTGTCTTTTGACCTGCTTGTTCCGCCGTTCGACCTTGTAAAGGTTGCCAGCGTGGAACAGATAAATGCAAAAATTGAGAGTGCAAAAATGAGGACAGGCAAACGTATGGGTTACAAATACAACTCAGACGATGTCCTTGAAAATGAATAGTTGAAAATGAGAGTCATACCGGCCAGAATACTTTGCTTAGCATTTGCAGTGCTGTTTGCAGCACTCCCTTTGTGTGCCCAGAACAATGGGGACAAAAACAAGAAGGGGGTAAATGAGCAGGCGGTTGAGCAGGCCAGGCTCTCAAATCTCAACACCGCCCAGGAATTGTGCAGGGTTATAGGATCGCAGTTTGCGGTACCTACCATAAACTATGAGCCTGTAACCCCTCCAAAATTCTGGACTACCGGCATGCTTACAGAGATGGGATTCTCCCAGATCTCCCTCACAAACTGGGCAGCCGGAGGTTCCGGGTCCCTTGCTTTGAACAGTTACATGAACGCCCATGCAAACTACGCCAAGGGGAGCATGTTCTGGGACAACAGGGTACAGTTGTCGTACGGTTTCATACAGTCTTTTGATGACGGCTACAGGAAGAGCAACGACAAGATTGTAATTGACAGCAAATGGGGCTACAAGGCAATAAAGAACTTCTATTTCTCAGCAAACTTCAATTTCAGGTCGCAGTTCTCTCCAGGCTTTGAATACAGCAAATCATCTGTTACCAACGACAAAGGGGAGAAAGAGACTGTAACCATTTCCAAAAAGGTTTCAAAATTCCTGGCCCCGGCATATATGTCTCTGGGTCTTGGTATAGACTACAAGCCTGGCAACGGGAAGGAACTCTCCGTAAATATTGCCCCATTGACCGGAAATGCAGTGATTGTTAACGATAAAGATACCCTAATAAGGAAGAAATACGGTAACGGGGCCCATCAGGTGGTAAGGTGGGAACTTGGTGCCCAGGTAAAGGCTACACTTAACAAGAACCTGTTCCAGAACATGAAGGTAAACTCAACACTTACCCTCTTCTCCGACTATCTGAACAAACCGGACAACATTCAGGTGAACTGGGACATGCAACTCACCTATAAACTGAACAAGTATCTGCAGACAGGAATAAGGACAAACCTTATCTATGACGACAATATCCTCATTGCAAGCAACCGGCTGGATGAAGAAGGAAAAACCATTATGGTAAAAAGGGTCCAGTTCCAGGAGGTGTTCAGCATAACCTTCACCTACACGTTTGGAATGTTCAAGAAGTAAGGCATTCCCACAGTTTCACACACTGCATCCCCTCCTTTACATCATGCACCCTTATTATGTCGGCTCCCAGCATAAGGGCCTGAAGGTTCATTGCCACTGTGCCGCATAATGCTTCATCCGGTGTAATGCCCAGAGGACGCCATATCATCCCTTTCCTTGATATTCCAACCAGAAGTTTGCGTCTTTTGCCGCTGTAGTGCATAATCTCCTCCACCAGACGCGGCATCCCCCTGAAGAGGGTATAATTCTGCGCCAGATTCTTTGCAAACCCGAATCCCGGATCCATAATGTACTCGGTTATCCCATATTGGGAAGCCCTCTGCTCAAACTCCTTGAAATACCTTATAACCTCCTCCACTACCCCATTGGGATAGTCGCACATCTGCTGCATTGTTGCAGGTGTCCCCCTTTTGTGCATTGCTATGTAAGGGAGATCCAACTCCCCCACGGTAGGGAGCATACGGGGGTCATCTTCCCCCGCGGAAATGTCATTTACTATAAACTTCCCTATTATGTCATATGAACGGCGCACTATCTCACTGCGGAAAGTGTCAATTGAGAACTTTACCGGCTCCCCGCAAGGTGAAACGGCTCCCATAAATCTCTTCTCCACAACATCCAGAGCCACACGCAGGTAGTCCCACTCCTGCTCCTGCGTTACAGGAGTGCTTCCCGGGCGGGTTGAACATGCCCCTATATCTATAATTGATGCTCCAAATGAGATCATATTTGAAATCTCACGCCCAATCTCTTCCGCTGCCGTAAATCTGCTGGAAGAAAAAAAGGACTCGTTGTTTGCATTTATTATCCCCATCACCTGTGGGGTTTGCTGTACAGTCATACTTTTAAAATTGTCGGGATACTCAATTGTTGGCAAAATTAAAAGTATTTTTCTCATTTTATTATTATATCTTTGTTTATTGTACTAAATAGAATTGCCATGTTAATTGTTCTGGAAGGATTGGATGGTGCAGGTAAAAGCACCCAGGTGAAACTGCTCAAGGAATACCTTATCTCCAAAGGGGTTAATCTTAGGTATCTCCATTTTCCACGTTACGGCTCCCAGCCTTACGGGGAACTGATAGGAAAATATCTCAGGGGGGATTTTGGCAGCATAGACCAGGTGCACCCGCAAATAGTGGCACTGCTGTTTGCATTGGACAGGATGGATGCCGCCTCCACAATAAAGGAGTGGCTGGAGGCAGGTGACTGTGTGCTGCTGGACCGCTATGTATATTCCAATATTGCATACCAGTGCTCAAAAATCATGATGCAGCCGCAGTTTGAGGAGAACCGCACCGCACTGGCACAGGAGTTGCGCAACTGGATTTTTGACACAGAGTACAACAGGTACGGCATTCCAAAGCCGGACCTTAACCTCTTCCTGAACGTACCTATAGAGTTTGTGGATTCAAAACTCAAGGAGAGCCGCAACGGTGATGATGACAGGGATTATCTTAACGGAAAGGCAGACATTCATGAGGCAGACATAAGGTTCCAGATATCGGTGAGGGAGATATACCTGCAGCAGACAGAATCTGACCCGGATTTTGTAAAGGTATGCTGCGAGGATGCACAAGGGAAGATGCTTCCTCCCGACAAGATTTTTGGGAATATAAAGGAGCAAGTGGACAAACTGTTTTAAATTATTTGTAGGATGAAACTTCTGAGGGCATTGTGCAGATTTGCATTTGGAATCCTGTTTGTTTTGTCGGGATTCCTCAAATCCATTGACCCTATTGGCACCGCCCTTAAGGTGAAGGAATATCTGGGGGCAATGGGGTTGGATTCCCTGGATTTTGTCTCCATTCCTGCAGCCATACTCCTTGCCGCTTCAGAATTTCTGGTTGGTGTTGCAGTTCTCAAAGGGTTGAGGATACAGTTGTTCTCAAAGATTGCATTGGGGTTCATCTCATTCTTCACCCTGCTCACCCTATGGATAGCGGTTGCAAACCCCATAAGCGACTGCGGATGTTTTGGAGAGGCCATGCACCTGAGCAACAGAGGAACTTTCCTTAAGAATGTTGCCCTTTTTGCAGCAGCACTGCTGGTATTTTTCCAGAGGAAAAGGTTCAAGCCAATTGCCACCCCAAAAGTTGAATGGGGCTACCTTGCAATATATGCGGCACTCATCCTTGTACTCCAAGGGTACTCGCTCCGCAATATACCCCAGATAGATTTTGGAATATACAAACCGGGAACAGACCTCATAGCCACCCAGCAGGAACTTCAGGAGAGGGAGTATGAGACTACCCTCATATACTCAAAGGACGGCAAAGAGGAGACCTTTACCCTCAACAATATTCCCGACAGCACCTGGACTTTTGTTGATTCCAGGACTGAACTTGTATCAGAGGCAGCGGAGGATGCCAGTGTGGAGTTCTCTTTCATTGACGCCCACGGCAACCCTGTAGGCAATGAAATTCTCATGCACGACGGCCCGGTATTCTTCATCTCAATATACAACTCCCGAGCCCTTGGGGAGAAATCCGTTGAAAAGATACTGGCCCTTGCAGATACCCTGCAGGCCCACAACCTCAAACTGTACATAATAAGCGCCAATCCGGTAGAGGAGACAGAGGCCCTGTTTAATGAAAGCGGCAACTATGAGATCCTCTACTCAGACTACAAGGCGGTAATATCATTCAACCGCTCCAGCGGAGGCCTTACATACATCAACAACGGAATAATTGTGGAAAAATGGGCCAGAGGGAACTACCCTACTGCCCAACTGGGAGAAATCCTTTCCCAGGACCCGGAAATAATAACCGCAACAGCCCAAATCAACGAACACCTGTTCGCCGAGATATCGTTGTTCATAATCCTCTTCCTTATTGTAATGATAAGGTTCTTCTCAAAGATAATCTACAACAGGCACTTTGCCCAGATTACACACATCCACCTGGAGAGCCCACAGAAAGAGGACGAGCAGCCTACTTCATCAGGCCCTCAATAATCCCCGGAAGTTCCCTGTTCTGGAAAATGCCTGCAAATTCCTGGGCACCCGCTCCGTATGCAAAGATTGGAACTACTGTGCCGGTATGCCCCTTAGTGCTGAAATTGAGTTTCAATCCCTGAGGCTCATTTACAGGATGGCTTTTATACCCCACCCCTGTTCCACCGGTCTCATGGTCTGCCGTAACCACCAGGAGGGTATTCGGATGCTCATTTACATATTCAACAAGGGCCTTGAGAGTGCGGTTGAACTCCTGCATCTCCTCAATCATCCCCTCAGAATCGTTGTTGTGGCCGTACCCGTCTATAATTGCACTCTCAATCATAAGGAAGAAACCATTGGGAGCATTCTTTGATAGTTGCTCTATAGCCTTTATTGAGGCTTTCTCAAGATACTCTGTAGGCTGTGAAAAACGGGTTGTATCCCCATCTGAAGCCTCTGCTGCAAGTTTGGCAGCAAGACACACCTCCGCCCCGTCTGCAGCTCCTGCTGTCTTGTTTGAAGATTTGTTGCGCCTGTGAACATCACCCATCTCCAGTATCCCCACAAACTTCTCAGAGTGTGTATTGAGAACAGACTTCCAATCCAGATACACATCATATCCCTTATCTATAAGAACCGCTGTAAGGTCAACCGAATCCGGACGGTTTATGAATGCAGACAGTCCTGCTCCTACCGCCACATCCACACCGCTTTGGGTAAACTGCTCTGCAATCCTGTAACTCATTGAACGGGATGTCACCCCTGCATAAAATGCCCCTGGAGTAGCCTCTGTAAGGGTAGTATTTACCACAATGCCGGTCTTTTTTCCCATCTGCTGCGCCTTCTTGAGGATACTCACCAGTTGGACACTGTCGGGACCCACACCAAGAAAACCGTTGCAGGTACGGGTACCTGTTGCCAATGCAGTACCCCCTGCAGGGGAATCGGTAACAAAATTGTTTGCAGACTGGGTCTCACTCAGCCCTATTACAGGCGCCATCTCAAACCCTGTCTCCCCCTCCTCCGAAAGGAGCAGCGAAGAAACCGCACCAAACCCCATTCCGTCACCAATGAGGTAGATTACGTTGTGAGGTTTCAAATTTTCTCCAGATTTTGTTATACAACATTGTAAAACAAATAAAACCAAAACCGACGAAAGTAGAATTCTAACTGCTCTCATATACTGATATCCATAAATTTCTTATTGTACAAAGGTAAAAAAATGAATAAATTTTAATCTCTTATTTGACTGAAATACTAAAAAAAGAAAAAATTTGAGCTTCAGACATCAGTTTTTCTTTTTTAGAAACACATCCAGAAATAATTTTCTCATATTGCGCAATAATTTTATTATACACGTACTATGATAATGGAACCTACTGACAAAAATTTGGAAAGAATAGAAAACGACCTTCAAATAAAAAATCTGATACATATCATAAGGGAGAAACATGTTATCATTGACAGGGATCTGGCCGCATTATACCAAGTTGACACAAAACGTCTGAATGAACAAGTAAAGCGAAATTCTGAGCGGTTCCCTGACGATTTCATGTTTCAATTGACTACAGATGAGTTCAACAATTGGAAGTCGCAAATTGCGACTTCCAATTCTACAAGAATGTCCCTAAGGAAACGGCCATATGCGTTCACTGAATGCGGAATTGCAATGCTGAGCAGCGTCCTTCATTCAAGAACCGCCATAGAAGTAAACATACGTATTATGAGAACATTTGTGGCTCTTAGAAATCTAGCCGCATCAAACTCTCAAATATTCCATAGTATATACTCTTTGGAAAAACGACAATATTGTCTGGAGGCACATCAGGAAAAAACAGACAATATAATAAACGAAATTCTGGACAGAATCAACAATTAAAAACAGATAGAATATTTATTTCAAACTGTATTTTGCCCCGCAGTCGAGGATGAAATCAAGTACATCCGCAAAAATGCACTCTGCGTCAGAAGGGACACCTACTCCCGACAATTCCCCAAACTCGTCATATAACTCCTCCGGAAGGTCATTCACTTCCACTGCAAGGCATTCCGCCATTTTGGCTGTCTCCTCCTTGTCCAGCAATGCTGTACGCCTGAAGTTGTTACCCTCATCCTCATAATCCTCAAACTCATGCTCCACAACAAGTTCCCCTCTCTCATTTATACCAGCCCATACTACGGCAGCAATCTCCATATCGCAGTCGGTCTCAATTAAAATTCTTTCGTATTCCATATCCAATTATGTTTGCGTAAATATACCATAACAAAAATATAAATTTTTGCCATCTTTTTAGTAATTTTAAAGGCAAATATGGGAAAACGGCAATATGGGAAACATAACAGTAAACATAACGGAACTTAAACAACTGCTCGATGCCACACCGGCATCCCACAACATTATGCTGGTTGGCAACCATGGCATAGGAAAATCTGAAATACTTACAGAATATTTCAAAGGGAAAGGGATGCCTGTAATAGCACTTTTTCTGGGACAGATGGCAGATCCTGGAGACATTATTGGCCTTCCTACCAAAGATGAGAAGACTGGCAGGACAAATTTTATGCCTCCATACTGGTTCCCGGTTGACGGCAAACCCATTGTACTTTTTCTGGATGAACTCAACAGGGCCCGTCCGGAAATTCTGCAGACCATTATGGACCTTGCCCTTAACCGCAAACTGGCAGGAAAACTCCTTCCGGAAGGGAGCCGCATCATAAGTGCAATAAATGCCGGAGACCAGTTGTAAACGGTAACCAGAAGTGCAGTGATTTCGGTAACAGCGAGTGCAGTATTTTTGGCATCAAGACTACAGTGCTTTTGGCATCAGCAGTGCAGTGATTTCTGCATCAAGGTTACAGTGTTCTGCAAAGGTAAAGTTTTCTTTTATTTCATCAACTTTTCTTTTCTATGGTT
>SUYL01000017.1 GCA_015060445.1 Bacteroidales bacterium | reverse complement strand
TAAGGCCGAAAGTCTTGGAGAGTGCAATGCGAACTATGAATTTTTGCTATATTTGCTAAAAGAAATGCAAAAAGGGATGAAAACAATAGAGCAATTGAAACAGGAGGTTGCAGCCACCAAGTTGCCTCAAGAGACCAAGGAACTATTCTACAAAGTCCTTGATACCGCCGATATCAGCACCCTCTCCGAAAAGGACCAACTGCGCTACGAAAGCGACCTCAAGAACTACATGGACACCATGAGTTGCATTGAATTTGCCACTATCAAAGGCCGCGAGGAAGGTCTTGCAGAAGGCCATGAGAAGGGCCTGGCAGAAGGCCACGAGAAGGGCCTTGCAGAAGGCCTGGCAGAAGGTACAGCCAAAGGGCTCGCTGAAGGCATTTCGCAAGGTATAGAACAAGAGAAAAATGCTATTGCTAAATCCATGAAAGCAAACGGCATTGCCATAGCCACTATCTCCATTTGTACCGGCCTCACCGTAGCAGAGATTGAGGCGCTGTAGTTTCTTTCCGACAATAGTACCCCCCCAATAGCAAAGAAAGTGGCATTTGTCCACAAATAAGGCCCATTTCATCCAAGAAATGGGCTATTTTATCTCATCATCCACAAAAAGGGTATCTTTTGTGGACGCCGCATGGAAATAGTTATCGCCCGTCCACGCAGGAGGGTGATTTTGTGGACGAAACGATGTGCGAGGGAGCATTTGTACACAGTCGGGGGCATTTTTGTGGACAAATGTCTTTCTGCACCAAATGTCTTTCTGCACCAAATGTCTCTCTGCACCAAATGTCTCATCTGAGGTTGAGTATTAACTATTGATTTCCAGTGGGTGGAGTTGCACCAATTCCTGATAAATCTTCCGTCACCTCATATATCTGCCATTGTGTCTGGTCAGTGGTATTTGAATTTCTTAAAGTAACATTCCAAATGAGATATTGTAATCTCCAATAATTGGAATTATTTACTATTGTAAATTTTTCGTTTGAATATGTAAGGGTGAATACAGTTGCAGCAGTTTCTGTTTGGGCTGTAATGTTAATATTTGAACCGCTTATGTTTACATAGTCACCTGTGTGCATGTTCTGAATCTTGAATGTATTATTGCCATAGGGAATAAACTTGAACGGTTTGGTTACATCAATTGTATTGTCGGCTCTCATATAACTTCCGTAGTCGTATAAATAATTATTGGAATGATAAACATTTTCAATTATATAATAGTTTCCTTGACTTATGTTATTAACACCAGTAACAGGAGATTGTATACTTATACCAGCCACCTTGAACCATCTCTTCTCAGTTGTGATTACATCACCATTGCCGAATGTTATTCTGAAGTATACACTGTTCCACCCCTTTGTGGAGAATTTCAGGAGGTTATTTGTGTGGTAATAGTAATCGAATGCTGCGGCATCACCGGCAGGTGATACATATGATGTTATATCAATTGGTGAAGACTCATTACCTGAAGGGTCAACCTGAATCATTTCAACTTTTGAGTGTCTTGAATCTCCCGATACCCTGAATTTCCTTTCTATAGGTTCTCCAATAATTACTGTACTGTCCTGTTGTTTCCACTCATGGAAGGTAACACTGTTAGTTGCAATTCTTATTGTGGTTGAAGATATCTTGTTAATATTATCCTTGCTCTTTACATGCAGTATAAATCTGAAATTGCCTGTGGTCTCAGATAGAGTTACATTTGTGCTTGTTTTATTTCCGTTATTGTCAAGCAAGAATAAATCATCATTAAAATCAAATGAAAAATCATCTATACTCCATTGTCTGTTATCTATATGATTCCAAGTCTCAACAACATGCTCCTGGTGTGGTCCTTCGTTCCCCTCGTTATCTTTTAAGTGATATGCAACGGATAGGGTAGCGGTTGCCAGTTCAGACTCAAATGTCTCCGCAAACAGGTCAAATTTAATAGGGTCACTCTGGTCTGGCTTTATTGTGTATTGTTTTGGCGTAATGTATGCCATAACCCTGTTATGATCTACATTTTTTACACATCTTACCGGAGCGGCAGTCCTCCTGTTTGTATAGTCTTCAACCTGGTGTCCTGTGTATTGTCCCACATTCAGTTCGTCCCATGCCGTTTCTTTGGATATGTATATCCTTGTTCTGTGCATATAGTAGTCCTGGTCATTGGAGTTGCGGCTTACAATAGCAGATTGGTAATCACCTTTCTGCCCAACATACTTCCAGGAAGAAACCAATGAGTTCAAACCTCTGTCAACCCCTTTGAAGCCGGCATAAGGGAAAAAGAAAACAGCCTTTTCTCCATCTGGAGCAGTAGAGTTTTTAGGTACACTTACCTTTTGACCATATCCGCTTGTAATATCATATGACCCGGTTGTGGAAATATTTGTTGCGTACGCAAACAAGTCTCCCAGTTCACCGCCGGAAACCCTGTATCCGTAAGGGCACGGGTCATATATTGTTTTATGTGTGTTCCCAGATGTTACACTGTTGCCCCACAAGAAATCTATCTTTTCGTATAGCCAGTTAAAATAATATGACTGGGTAAGTGTTGTAGGCATAATAAGATACATAGGATTCTCAACCGCATCCTTTAAAGTAGGTGCAGCAAACCTTACAACCTCTGCTGCAGTTTTCTCTTCAGAAGAATAATCATAATAAGGTGCAGTAGTCATATTGATAGGGGAGTAGTCCCACGCAGGAGGCCCCATTGAAGGATCTTTCCTTCCCCATTGGTAATAAAGACCATAGCTGGCAAGTGCGTCAGCATCACTTCCTGGAATATCCCCAAATGTAGCCCCCAAATTCCTGTCCATAATGGTTATTTCTGTTTCCCCCTCTGTGTATGATACATCCTCTGGCTTGTCTGTTATCCATATATGCCAACTCCATAAGATCCTTTTATTATTGTCATATACTGCAATTACAGCATTACCTTCCTTGAATGTACCATCATTTTCTTTAGCCACTTTAAACCTTACATGGCCGAATGTAAGTTCTACCTGGGTTATGAGCCTTGGAGATGTTTCCCATAAAATATCTGCACTTGCCGGGGATATATGCGCATTGGTAGGGTAGAAAGTCTGGGCACCTGTTGAGAGTATTCCACCTTCTCCATTCCCCACAACGGTTGCATCAAAACAGAAACCGTCATAAGTTTCCAGGTCCCCTTCCGGATCCTGACCTGTTGAACTTGGATCCGAGTAAACTATATAGCAATTGCTGAACTTGTTCTTGAAAAGTTCAGTATCGTCATTATCTACATCTTCATCACCGTCGGAATCCAACTTGTATGCCTCTCCTTTAGTAAGGTCATAGTATTTTTCATCACCTTCATGCTCCAAAAACGCAAATATGGTTCCGTCTGTCTTGAAATCGAGATGCAGGTTATATATATATCCGGCCTTAAAGATATCTGTATCATTGTATGTTGCAGGCATTACCACATCGTATATTCCGGCATTGGTATGTACCTGTATCCTCAAATTCTGTTCAGGCCTTATAAGTGAATAGCCCAGGTACTTTTCAATAGAGTTTCCATCCAGCCTTATAGGATACTCTTCGACTATTGTATTGTTGGGATTATTGTTGTCCTTTTCCCCAAAAATATGCTTCTTCTGTATGGGAAACTTGGCATTTTCACTACCCCATTCAACAACCTCTCCGTATCCCGACGAAACATCTTCCTTATAAGGTTCCTCCGGTAAAGCAACAACACATGAAGTTGGCTGTCCCATAATTATAACCTCATCTATCTCTCCCCACATTCCTATATCCTGGGAACTTCTCTCCGCTTTTGCATATATCCTTACCGCAGAGAGATAATGCTTGAAGGTGAAATAATTTTCAGGTGATTTGAAAGGATTATTATATGAACCGTCCCTTACATCGCTCACCATAATGTCTATGGAACCGTCGAGACCTGTGAATCTTACTCCAATATATTTCTCGTCATTATTGTTTGTTCCGTTGGTTATAGTACCTGTAAAATTTTCAAATTGTATTGAGACATCAGTACCGGATGCGTTTTCAGGTACATTATTTGTTCTGGGGTACCAGCCAACCATGCGGCTTTTAATATTCTTGTCTATAGTATTATATGGCTGTTCCGGATACAGTGATACTGCTCTTAAGCCCCCAGTCTGGTCTGTGGCATTTGGAACTGTGGCAATTGTGCCTTCAGAGAGATATGCTTTATTCCAGTTTGTCGTGTATCCGTTTTCATCAGAAAAAGATCCACCATTCTCTTCTATCCTCAAAAAATTACATAGTATAGTATCAACACTCGTGGTCTGGTTTATAAGAGATTTTGTACTCAATTTGTCTGAGGCATATTCATTGTCTGAATTGCTCTCAAACAGGCAATAAGGGGTTATCACTCCCTCTTTTACAATATCAGAGTAAGCAAAATCATCCTCCATTTTATTGCAACCCGCAATAAAAGAAAAACATGCCAGCGTTAATAGTATATAGTATAATTTTCTCATTTCTCTATTCTTTCATACATCTTACCATCATTCCGTATGCAGAGCCATATCCGTTGTTGCCGGAGTCGGCATGCTGCCCTGTGTAATTGTTATTATACCAGAATGTTCTGGTATTATATCTTCCCATAGGCATCCCCGTGTTCATATAGCCTGTTGTACCCACTTCTTTATAACCGCCTGTAAGGGGATCTCTGTATCCGGCAAAAGGGAACCACATTTTTTCAAAATAAGGCTCTTTATTTGTTACAATGCCATTGGAATCATATCCTGTTTCATCAGAAGTTAAAGTGGTTGTGGCTTCGCCCTCATCCCCCTCTGCATACTTATATTGGGAGTTGTACCTCCAAGAAAAATGGAATGGGGTTCGATATCCAGGAGGACATGGGTCATGCATTGTTTTGGAGAAAGTCTGTCCCTGTATAGAATAATCGGCTACAGCATATCCCCACAGTGCCACATTTGTATATCCGTCTGCAAAAGACTCAGGGAACCATTGGCTGGTTGTGGCTGCTTGCCAGGAAGTGCTCCTGTAAAATGCAGTAGGGTCCTTTACAACTTCTGGAATTGATGCCTTATCCTTTGCTGGAATTGTCTCATAGTACCTCCATTCACCATTATTTCCCTTTTTCCACCATCCCGACGATGCTACTGTTTCACTTGAGGTTGTTGCAGTATTGTCATCATCGCTATTATAACTTGGCGGCCCTATAAGAGGATCTTTGCGTCCCCACTGGTAGTAGAATCCAAGTGTGGCCTGCTTTTCTCCCTCTCCCCAAGTAATTGGCTTATTTGCACAATTGGGAGCAAAAGTGGCCCCCAGGAATCGGTCCATTTTAGTATAATTCCCGGACCTTACATCTGCAGGTTTATCCGTAAACCACAAATGCCATGTCCATAGTATCTGGTCTTTCTCTTCATTGTTATATGCGGCAAGTATTACATTTCCTTTTTTGAAACCGGTAACCTGGAAACCTACATAACCGTCGTTCCCAATTATACCGTTATCCAATAGTGAGATTCGCATGTTCTCAGGGGCAGAATCTCTAATTTTTTCATTTTCATCTGTAGGAAAATCTGTTGTCCCTTGTGTGAAATCTCCCTGCCACCACAAAACATCCACAACAGCAGGTGATATTGTTGTAGAAAGCCCACCGTTAATTTCGGCAGTAGTTGTGCCGCCCAAAGGCAAAAGGCTTCCCACTCCATTGCCCCTTATAGTAGTCTTGAATTTATAATATCCGTCTTCATGTATCATATAGCAGTTTGCGGTCTGTGATGCACTCAAATCCTTCACTACATTTGCAGTATTGTTGCTTACACACCTTACCGCCAATCCTCTGCTCCTGTTGGAATATTTATCAGAGAGCATAGCACCGTAATCTTTGGTAAACAGGAATCTGTAAGGTGAATCGTTTATCCTTTCATCAATTTCTTGAGTGTCATCCTCATCATGCCTGTTTATAAGGGCAGACCATACTTCAACAATTGGTGTATCTTCATAATCAACAGAATTGTCGTTACCTATATGGACATGTCCCGCAGAATATGTACCGTCTTTCTTTATGTATCCTTGGAACGGGTACCAGATATCTGCCCCTTCAATTTGCAGATTAATGCCATAGGCAGGTGGCCATGCATCTCCAGCAGGTTTGTTTTCCCAATATTTTTCCAATTCTGCCCAGGTTCTGGCATAAGGAACATGGTACCCATGCGGGCATGGATCATACAAAGTCTTTATAGGTTGTTGGTGTTCCTGTTCCCTGTATCCCCATAAATTGTTCACATACATGAATTGCTCTCTGTCAACCCAATCATTGTATGTCATATCGTTTTCAGTAGTTATGTCCTTTCCATAAAATTTGTCGGGATTGGCAACTGCTTCATCTGGAGAAACACGGCTCTCATATTTACTGGCATGAACTCTTTTTATCCCGTTGTCTTCATACAATATGAACGGGGTAGGTCTTCCCCATTGGTAAAAGAGACCTTGCATACCATTGCTGCTGCTATTTTCAGGGGCGGGAGCAATAGCACCCAGGTTCCGGTCAAGTGCTATGTACCCTTTTGTATAATTTTGCTTCTGAGGCTTGTCGGTAATCCAGATATGCCATGTCCACAGGCAATTGCCACCAGCATCATATACACCTAAAAGGACATTACCTTCACTTTTCAGGGTTTTGTCTGAGATGTCTGTGGTATTCCCTATTATTTTAAACAGCACTTTACCTTCAACAATCTTGTTAGTTTCAAGGTGGAACTTGTTGCTTCCGTTCCCTTCAGGAGACCATAATTCAGGATTGTCGCTCCATATAACCTTAACGGTTTCAGGGGATATGTATGGGTCTATCCTTGCTCCCGGCATTGCAGATATATTTCCATTCCCTTTAATTGTTGCATCAAAAAAGTAATTGAAATTGGCAGATGAAACAATATAACAGTTTGCAGTTCCGTTTGCACTCAGATTGTAGAATATAGAAGATGTTTCAACATTTGAGTTAACATCCTCATTAGTGTCTATCCAGTCCTCTATACGTACTTCTGCATTAACAGTTCCCTCATCTGTAAACCTTAAAATTATATCATAAGAGTATCCGGGCTCAAAGTTTCTGGCAATTGCAATATCATGAGAGCCAACAGTACCTTCTCCGCCATTTGCTGTTGTTACAGTTATATTCAGCACCTTTGTGCCGCTTTGCAGTGTAGCAGGTGCTGCAATCCACTCCTTAATGAAACTTTTGTTTTCAAACCCCATTGGAATATCAACATCAGATGGAACGGACATTATATTTCCATCACCTGAATATTCTATTGTATGGTTTGGATTGCTCTTATTCTTTGGAAGTGTAATGGTACATGCATTTGGCAACCCGGTGAGTTGCAATTGTGTAATCTTCCCCCAATCCAATGAAGACGAACTGCAATAAGCATAAACTCTAAAGAGGGAGAGGGCATGATTGAATTTCATTACATCAAACCCATTCTGCATTTCACCCTCCACAATATTGGAGTACATGATATCTGTATCTCCAGTATCGGGTATTGGAAATGTTATAACTGTACCATTTCCTCCCGACGAATATTCATATCCCTGTTTGTTTTCTGATGTCCAGTTTTCAGGCCATGGATACCAGGCGGTGTACCAGATCTTTTCTGTTGGGTTTTTGAAAAATTGAGGTTCGCTGAAATTGCTGACACTCCTTAAATATCCTTCTTCAGGGTCAGGGTTCCCCACAATTGCGGTAAGGGGAGCAGAACCACAATTTACAAAAAAGTTTTCCTCTCCCTTTGAGCCCTCATCCAGTCTCAACACTCCAATATTCATCTCAACGTCTGTGGTAGAGGTAATTGAACCTTTTGTCTGGCCAGATGTACTCAGATGTACCCCCATTCTGGCAAACAGTTTTACCTCCTTAGACTTCAGGTCGTCGGGATTCTCAATCCTCTCACAACTGCAGAAAAATGTGCAGAGAACCAAAAGTATTGTATATATTCTCAAATCTCTCATATAGGCAATCAGTTGTTGTTTCCGGTTCCATTTTCTGGCAGAACCACACCCTCTGTATAGCCGGCATCTTTCCAGTCTGAAATGGATGCCTTAAGTGCCACACCGGTATTTATAGAAAGTGTATATGTAATTTTATTTCCGGATTCCCACACATAAGGAATATAGTTGAACAATTGGAATGTCTGGCTGTATTCTTTTTGTGGTGTTTCATTATTGTCATCCTCATCTACAGAGTATGATACGGTGAGTGTCGCTTTGGAACTAAGTTGCTGCGGCACTGTAAGCAGGTTCATTGCCCCAAGATAGGTGTTGGGGTCATAATTGTCGGGAAGAGGAAAATATGTACCACTATCTACAGGAAAATTTTTTGTATAGGAGAGGTCATTTGTTCCCGAAAGTTGCACCATCCATATATTCTTCTCTCCCGAGTTGGCAATTCCCTGAGATTCACATTGCATGGTGGCAGATCTGAATATGTTGCCCAAAGTAATGCTGTTTAAGGTAATGGTGTGCTCGGGCATCTCTTTCTGTACCACTATTTCTATCCATGCCATTGCATGCTGCATATAGAGCATTACGGTACGGTAGTTGGCACCATCTGCAACTTTGTATGCGTGGGAGAGCATGTAATCAACCATATTGGCCTCATTATAATCTTTAGGTTGCAGTACAGTAATTTTAAGTCCGGAGTATTCTACATAAATGCCGCCATTGTCTGAGGTTGGTGCGCTCGCGGAAGCGGCAGGAGAAGAGGTGTAAGCATAGAAAGAGTAACTGCTTCCTGCTGCCCATTGCCTTTTGTTGGAAGGTTGCCAGTTACTGCTGTTCTGCTCCCTCATTATTGGAGTTTTGGAGTAAATCTGGTCTGTATTGTTCCTTACCCCATAAACATATACACAATCCCTGAGTTTATTGGGATTGTTATCAAGCAGATTCCCTGTAATAAGGCTTTTTGTTTCAATATCCAGACCGGAAATTCCAAAAGTAATATAAGGCAGGTTTTCCCCATTGCCCAAATCATCTTTGGAACATGCAGAAACAAATATTGCACTAACTGCCACTAACGCTATGTATATAACTCTTCTCAATACTGCTCAATGTTTAGGTATATAATCTCTTAAAGTTCCACTTCATGCTTTATCCATGGAACCTCCGCAACCTGGAAAATAATCTCCTGGCTGCTTATTGTAATGTTGTATCTGTATTTTTTCCCCGGTTGCCACCTTGTAATCCCCTCAATTGTGCCAAGATTGCCCGAGTAATTTACTTCTATTTCCACATCATTGTTTTGGTCATCTTTTTCTGTATGGTGAGTGGTAAAGGAAATCTCTATCTCTTTGCCCGATATATTTTGTGGCAATAATGTAAGGGAGGTGCAGTCAAATAAAGGCTTGAACTCATTCTCTGCCATACCTTTTGGAAGAAACGGCGTACTCTCTGCTGTAGTAGGTCTGTCATCCCCAGTAAAATAAGGAGAAGAATCCTCACTGTTTTGCAAGGGTGTATTTACAATAGATGTCCCCTGCAAACCTATATTTATGTTGCATTTGTACTCAATGCCTCCCAGTTTGATATTGTCTATACTCTCAATGTCTTGATTGGTTGCATTCCTTACATAAAAGGATACACAGGAGAGCAAATGTGAAAAATTTAGCGGAACAGTAGAATAATCATTGTTATCTGTATTGTCCCGTACAACTTCTGCAAAAACCAGGTCCTCGCTCCTGGCATCAAAGGCCTTGTTTGTAGGCCTGCCGGTAATATAATCTGTAATTCTTATAGAAGGCTCACTGTCTGTACCGGTAACAGCAACAGTGCCGTTTGAAATTGTTTTTGATGTCTTTTCACCAGTTGTGGCATATGGCGCAAACGCCACAAAACTGTACACTGCCCCCGGAATCCAGTATTTGGTAACTTCATAACTCCATGTTCCGGCAGCATAATCCAGTGAATGGTTCTTGAAAACAGGGTATACAATTCCTTCCCTTGTTGCATTAGCCAACAAAGAAATGGAATAATTCTGCAAATCAGTGGAATTATTTACCAGGCCAGAGGCTTTTGTTGTATCACTACCCTCATGTGTGAAATCATTCCACCCCGCCGTAGGGGAGAAGACCAACGGAATGGTACTTTCCTCATCTGCAGGCACATCAGGCTCCGTTGCGCTCTTGGAGCAAGAGAGCAGACAGATGGTAATAATTGCTGATAAAGCCAAAGATAAAAACCTTATTGATTGCTTGGCTGTATTTGTCCTGTTATTGAACATTAATTATTGTTTAACCTCCTCAACGGGATTCAATCCCGTTGAGGAGATAATTCTATTATACTTTAAATTAATATTTAATTTCCTGATGTTGTAACGGGTGCCTCTTCAGTTTGCTCACCATTCTCATTAGGGTCATTGTCCCATGCGTCAACAGCTGTAACGCCAAATTTAATTGGGTCGCTAGGAGATATTGTAAGTACTATTGTGTATGCTTTGCCTTTCTCAAATACAATGTGGTCTATAGTACCAGTTTCTCTTTTAGGGATTGCTGCAGAGTAACCTCCGGCCATTTTATCATCTTTTACCTGTATGGAGTAATTTACAGTAACTGTAATATTCTTATCATTACTTGGATTATTTGGGTCAGTTTCTTTGAAATTTTCAGTTGGGATTATCATAATGTAATTTCCATCTGTGGTGATAGAAGCTGCTGTACTTCCAGTAATCTCAGTATTGCTAACTGTAGGAGTGTATATTACTTCTACTGTATTTATTGGGTTTGAGAAATTACCAGTTGCAATATTAAAAGTTCCTGAACTTGTAAATAAACCTTTTATGCTTATTGATGTGATTGAGATTTTATCATTTTCATTATATGGTTTTGCACTAAATCCAATTCGAGAGAGTGCGTGATGGAACATGAAGTTCTGAACATCATTAGTAGCTTTGGTTTGATAATTTTTAATTGCAGCGTACAAAAGATCTGTCTGGTTTGCAACATCTGAATTGACAGTAAATTTGAATGTCGGATCACCTGCATGAACACTATTATTATCTAGCTTATCTGTTATATTGGTGTTATCATTAGCAGGTGCGTATGCAATGAAAGTAAACTTCTTTCCCGTTTCTGAAGGCCAATACTTTGTGTTTGTATAACCCCATGTGGTGGTGGAATAGGTTACGTGTTCATCCCACATAAAGTTAAGTTGAGAATTTTGATCATAATCACTGGTATTTGTATAGTAAGCATATACACCAAAACCGACACCATTAGCTTGTAATTTGCCAAGATCCATCATCGAAGCCTTCGTCTGAGCATCTCTACCAACATAAGTGCCGAATCCGATTGCTTGGTCCTGAGGAACCTCGTTGATTACTTCATCTTTCTGGCAGGCTGTGAATGTTACAGCTGCAGCGGCCAATAGGCCTAAGAATAATTTCTTTTTCATAATGTTTAGTTGTTTTATAAGTTAATTATTTAGTTTTCTTTTGGATGAGTATTCTTGTTTTTATTTATAGTTCTACGTCGTGTTCAATTTCTTCTCCCCAGTCATCTACGGTGGCATCAAAGCCGCCTCCCTGGCCCCCTTCAGGTTTAACGTCGGGAAGAGGTTTTCCCAAATCTATTTCCAGGTGGAGGGTGAGGTGTTCTTCAGGGTCCTCCACAAACTGGTCGCCTACGTAGAAGGTGTAGTCGAGGATGGTCTTGTTGTCTACCAGCAGTAATGAGAGGTTGAAGATGTTCTCCTGCGGGGTTGCCTTGTGACCGTCGGGAAGACCGAAACAGAGCAGTTGTGCTTTTATGGTGCCCTGTGTGGGGTCTTGCGGGTCTGTTGTCATGCTCCACTCCTCCAGCAGGTGGGTTACCTGATTGCTGCTCCGTTTGCCGGCTCCCAGTTTGTATCCCTCCGCTATTCCTTCCAGTGCTGCGCGAGCAGATCTTAGGTTGTATATGTTTTTTATGTGTACAGTTACATTTACTGTGTGTATTATGTTGTTTGGGGTGTGGTATATGAGGTCTATTCCCCCTTTGGTGGTGCTGCGGGTACTTCCGGTGTTCTGTGCATAGTCCTGGGTGCTTTGGGCGAGCATCTGTTCGGTTACCTCCGCATTCTCTTCATTGTCTGTTCCAAACCACTCGGGTTCGTGTACTATACGCTCGTTCTGGTCTTTGGTGGTGTACCATTTTGTTGGGGCCTGTACAGTTACCACCTCGGCTGTCTGGTAGTTATTGAGGTTGCGCAACTCCAGTGTGCCGAACTCCGTTTCACTCTGGTTGAACACTATTGAGTTGTAGTGCCCCACAGGCAAGTGTACCAGCACGTGGGAGATTGTGTTGCTTTTGGTGGATATTGGGGCCCCTCCGTCCTGCGGGTATACTATTACTGTCATTCCCGACGGCGTTTCCTTGTGTACAAAGTTGCTCCAATCTACATTTATCCTCATAGGGGCCGAGTGCGGATGCATCAGACACAAATCCTTGTGGGTGCACGATGTGGCTGCCAGTGTGAGGATAGCGGCGGCGAGATATATGAGGAGTCTTTTTACCATCTTCCCAACAGCCATACTAATGAGACTTCCGCTTTGGTAGGGCCCACCCAGTGCCTGTTCTTGGTGGCCTGCCATACATAGCAGTTGTCTATTGGTTCATACTCCTTATATTCTCCTGTGAGGTATCCCACTCCCAGTGTAAAATCCAGATTGAGGTTTTTGGCTATGTTCTTTGAATAGCCTACCGCTATGCCGGCAGCGTACGACCACTTGTCTCCTAAGTATCCTGTTCCTCCCCACTCAAAGTCGTATGTGAGCATTTGGGCATAGGCTCCAATGTGCCATCCGGTGAGAGGTGCTGCCGAGTTTGTGGTGCCGGTTGAGGATTTGCCGGATGAGGCTTTGCCTGTTGAGGCTTTTCCTGTTGAGGCTTTGCTTTTTGTGGCGGCCCTGCTGCTGTTCATGGCGCTCGATGCTTTCCACGGCCACTGTTTTATATATCTGCGGATTTCAATATCTCCTCCGTAAACTCTGTGGTACCAACTGCTCGGATCTGCTTTCTGCCATGCATACATCCAGTTTGCCGCAACGGTCCAATTGTTTGTAACTGGTATTTCTACCCCAATATTCGGTGTCAAAAGAATGTCATACAGTGCATTGGTTTTTACGGCAAAACGGAATTTCCCTTGCTGTTCTGGTGTATCAGGCAAATCAGTTGCCGCTGGAATTTCTGTTGTTGGAGTTGTTGTTGCAGTTGTTGTTGCTGCTGCTGCAGTTGTTGTTGCTGCTGCTGCAGTTGCTGGTATTGCTGTTCCTGCTATTTTATGTCGGGAAGCAACAGTGCTTTCAACTTTTACCGGTTCCGGCTGCTCCACTTGTGGCAGAGGCTTTTCTTTCGAAACTCTGCTGTAATCAACTATTACTCTGGTACTTCTGAGTGCTGGCCATGCAGAATGATGGGCACCGGTGTTTATTGTTACGTTGTCTTTTTGTACAAGTTGCTGATTTACAGAGTATTCATTTTTGAGGTATTTGGCTGTTGCATCTGCCCTGCGGTTTGCAAGGATTCTGTTCCAATGCTGTTTTCCTTCTGGTGATGCGCTTCCCTGCAGGGTTATTCCATTGAGAATGAGGTTGAAACGTGGATTTGTGTACTCTGTGAGGAAGTGGTTGAATGTGTTCAGGGTTGCGCCATTGTTTCTGAATGAAGTGTCAATGTTTGACTTGCCAACCTTAAAGTAGATGAATAGGGTGTCGGAAAGGTGTTTGGAGAAGTGTTTCTGCAAGCAATTTTTATCCGGTACTCCCGACATCCTTTCATGTCTTACGAGCATATGGGACTGGGCTGCGGCAAAGGTTGCTGCGGTGCAAAATATGACAAAAAATGCTATGTATTTCCCGAGTCTCATATGTGTTAATTTGCTTGTTGGAGCAAGTGTCTGTACAACTTACAAAGATAATTATAGTTTTTGTTATGGTAAAGACTTTTGTTGCCTTTTTGGCTACATTTTTGGTCAATTTTTGGCCTTCTGTCCACATTTGAGCCGAATTTTGTGGAAGTTCGGTGCCGGGAGGTGGCATTTGTCCACGGACGGGGGCATTTTTGTGGATGCTGCAGAGAAATAGCAGCCGCCTGTTCACGTACAGGGTGCCTGGCGTGGAAGTTTGGTGCCGGGAGGGGATTTTTGTCTACAGGCGGGGGCATTTTTGTGGACGCGGAAGGGAAATGTTGCCGCCTGTCCACGTACAGGGTGCCCAGCGTGGAAGTCCGGTGCCCGGAGGTGTTTTTTGTCCACGCAGGAGGTGCCCAGCGTGGAAGTTCGGTGCCCGGAGGTGGCTTTTGTCCACGGACAGGGGCATTTTTGTGGATGCGGAGGGGAGACGTTGCCGCCTGTCCACGTACAGGGTGCCCAGCGTGGAAGTTCGGTGCCGGGAGTTGGCATTTGTCCACAGGCGGGGGCATTTTTGTGGATGCGGAGGGGAAATGTTGCCGCCTGTCCACGTACAGGGTGCCCAGCGTGGATGCAAGGTGCCCAGGGAGTGACTTTCTGGTGCCGGAGGGCACTCCGATTCAGATTATTTTCTGTTTTTAAAATCAGCAATTCCAAAAAGAGAAAAATGTGGGGTTGTCGAGAAGAAAATTTTACGCAAAATGTTGTGCGTGAAGGGGTCTGTTGCTAGAATTGCCGAAACTAATTTTTGGATTATGTCTACAGATGAATTTTTGATTTATGATTTTGAGCAGCAGGGGCCCTTCTGGCATTTGTGTACTCCTGGGGATCTGGGCGGACTGCTTTTTAGGGAGGCGAATGATTTTGTCTATGGGATGAATCTTGTGGCTCACGCGGCAGCCCTGCATGAAAGTGTGGATATTTACACTTTTGTAATTATGAACAATCATTTACATTTTGTTTTGAGAGGTGAAGAGGAGGATTGCATTGCTTTTTTTAATTTCATTTCCAAGCGGTTGAAGCGCTATCTGAGTTTGCAGGAGAGGGTGTCGGATTTCAATGGGTTTGGTTGTAAACTATTTGCTATTAAAGATTTATACTATATGCGCAATGTTATTGCATATATTAACAGGAATGCTTATGTAGCCAATACTTCATATACTCCATACAATTATTCTTGGGGGACTTCTCCTTACTTTTTCAACCCTTTGTGCGAGATGATTATTTTTACACCCTTAAGTGGTTTTTCAGTGAGACAATTGCGCAGTATCTTTTTTACCCGCAATGTGGATTTCCCTGATTCCTTCAAGTTTTTTGATGGATACGTGTTACCTTCCTCTTACTGCAAGATTGACAGGGCAGAGCAATTTTTCAGGAGTCCCAACAATTATTTCCATTTGCTTTCCCGACAAGTTGAGAGTTATGCCTTCATTGCCAGGGAGATAGGCGATAGGGTTACCTATACAGATGATGAACTGTTTTCGGTGGCAGTTTCTTTGTCCAGAAAAGAGTACGAAGTGAAGAAAATTTCCGAGTTGGATAAAGAGCAGAAAATTGCAGTGGCCACTAAGTTGCATTTCAATTATAATGCTACAAATAAGCAACTTAAGAGGGTGCTGAGGTTGGATGAGGTAGTCCTTGATTCCCTCTTCCCGACAAGTAAACGCACCTCCGGTTGTGTCTCCGGCAGCACCCCCGGTTGCGTCTCCGGAAAGAAATAGTTGCCGCCTGTCCACGCAGAGGGTGCTTTTTGTGGAAGTTTGGTGCCGGGAGGGGACTTTTGTCCACGCAGAGGGTGCTTTTTGTGGATGCGGAGAGGGAATAGCAACCGCCTGTCCACGCAGAGGTTGCTTTTTGTGGAAGTCCGGTGCTGGGAGTGGGCATTTGTCCACGCAGAGGGTGCTTTTTGTGGAAGTTTGGTGCCGGGAGTGGGCTTTTGTCCACAGGCGGGGGCATTTTTGTGGATGCGGAGAGAAAATAGTAGCCGCCTGTCCACGCAGGAGGTGCTTTTTGTGGAAGTTTGGTGCCGGGAGGGGACTTTTGTCCACGGACAGGGGCGTTTTTGTGGACGCGGAAGGGGATTTGTTGAATTATTTTGTTATTGGTAAACTAAATAGTTAACTTTGTATTGTGTTCATTAGTGTCCGGAGAAAAAATCTCCAATAGTGTTTAACAATTTAAATTTTAGGAAGTTACAAGACAAAAATTATTTTTCGATTAGAACTCGTAAGTTTGCGGAACGGCATTAGAGCCAGTTCTTGCAGACCATGAATAAAGGCAAAACAATCTTCGCGCAACTTATGTCTCTCTTCACCGAGTATGAATTCAGCAAGTGCGTCAAACGATATAACGGTGACAGACATTCTATAAAGTTCAATTGCCGAGATCAGTTTCTGGTAATGAGCTTTGCACAGTTCACTAATCGCAGTGGCTTGAGAGATATTGAGACTACTCTTGATCTTTGTTCGCAGGACTTGTATAGGTCTGGACTTAAGATTATGCCTAAATCTACACTGGCTGAAGCGAACGAGAAAAAGGATTGGCGTATCTATCAGGACTTTGGCTATATCCTGATACAAAAGGCAAAAAAGCTGTACGAAGGAGAAAAACTTAGGATTGACCTTGATGAAATGGTTTGCGCTTTTGACAGCAGCACCATTGAGTTGTGTCTGGCACTGTGTCCATGGGCAACTCTCCATCATGGCAAGGGAGGCTTTAAGATGCACACCCTGATGGACTTGAAAGGATCCATTCCTATATTTATCCGACTTACAGAGGCCTCTATTCATGATTCCAAGGTTATGGATGAAATACCAGTCGTGGCAAATGCCTACTATCTTTTGGATAAAGGCTATGTGAAGTTTGATTCGCTCTATAAGCACTTTCATCAAAACCACGCATGGTTTGTTACCAGAGCCAAGGACAATATGTTGTATACAGTTACCGAGTCTAGAGAAGTTGACACTCAAACGGGACTTATCTCCGATGAGACGATACATCTGACAGGATTTTATACTTCTCAGAAGTATCCTGACAATCTCAGACTTGTTGTGTA
Source organism: Bacteroidales bacterium (assembly GCA_015060445.1). Taxonomy (GTDB): domain Bacteria; phylum Bacteroidota; class Bacteroidia; order Bacteroidales; family UBA932; genus Egerieousia. Next base: position 403 of record SUYL01000017.1, on the reverse strand, counting down.
TGAGGACTTTAGAGACGGAAAGGTCTATCGGTTCCTCACTAACAACTTCTCGATTGACGCAATCACTGTTGCAGAGTTGTATCGAGAAAGATGGCAGATAGAGATCTTCTTCAAGTGGATCAAGCAGCATTTGCATATCAAGACCTTTTACGGCACAACCCGCAATGCTGTCTACACGCAGATATGGATAGCCATTTGTGACTACCTGCTGCTTATCATCGCGAAGAAGCAAAATGGATTGAAGCCAAGCCTTCATACAATCTCAAACTCTATCGGACAAATCCTCTTCAAGAGAGGTGACATCCGAGACTTTTATAACAAACCTGATGAGCCGGTTAATGTTCCGGAGGACGACTCAAACAGGCAACTTACTTTATGGTAAAAATTTCTCCGGACAGCAATG
>SUYL01000002.1 GCA_015060445.1 Bacteroidales bacterium | reverse complement strand
TCCTGCTTTCGGCCAAGAATACGCCTAAGGATCTTGGCATGTCCGCCACTCACATACTTGTTTCCAAGATGAAGCAGAAAACGTCTTATCTCCTGCTGGAAAAGTATAATTAGGGCAATCATACCAACACCGAGAATCTGGTTGATTATTGCAGACATCAGGCTCATGTTGAGCGCATTGACAATTATCCACACAACATATATCAGAATAATGCCCGAAAAAATGCTTATTGCAGCCGTACCCCTTATCAACTTATAGACATAGTAGACCAGAAGGGCCACAAGAATAATGTCAATGACATCTATCAACTGAATATCTATAAAATCAAACATAGCGTAACAATTAAAAATTAACAAATAGAGCCTGCATATATGTCACATGCATGCCGTACAGAGAGTCCGGCACAGGCAGCCGAACGCCACCAGACAGGGCACCAGCAACAAAGCAACCTCAAAGTTAAGAAAAAAGAGGAACTAACGCCCTACTGCCGCCTAATTTGTGAATATAATTTTATTATTCGCCTTTTGAATTCTTGACAAGCATCAACTGGGAAAGTATTTCAGGGCTCCATCAGGCCTACTCCACATACGCCAGCGTGGCGATATAGACCTTGCAGTCATAATGGGCGAGCAACAGGTTGGCACAGGCATCGAGGGTTGCGCCTGAAGTGAGAATACAATATTAGAGTGATATAAGTCTATTACAAATTAGATCAATCTGTCAAGTTTATGCATTTTTTTGACAGATAGCAAAATTTCTGTCAAAAAGTCGAATGTGAACAAACTTACTTCTTGCCATAGCACACAGAAGGCTCTGAAAGCAAACCGTGATTAGGCGAATTCATCTCTTGGATAATATGAAGCATCTCTGCAGGAGTAACCACGAACGGCTTCTTTGGAAAATGTTTTGTATTGCCGGTAACCAGGAATGAATCTTCAGTTGCAAGAGCAACTTCATAGAAAACAATATACTTTGGATCCGGGAATTGTTCATTGCTGCCAATTCTCCGAGAATCTATACCACCTTCCCTGATAGCATCAATGACAGCATTGATTGTTTCTTCCGAAAAATTGAATTTGGGCCTTTTCAAAACGGCTACGTACTCTTCAATTATTTCGTTGTTGTAGACTGGTGCAATAACCCTGTCATATAGATAATTGAGAACCTTGACTGTTGCTGAATCATGGTGGCGCGACAAAAGCGCTGATACAATCACATTGGTGTCTATAACTGCATAGATTTTCATTTTAGTCTCCCCTTCTGGCCAATCTTATCTCCTCATTAATCTCCTCAAGGCTCATGCCCGCAGTTCCATTTTCTGCAGCAATTCTGCGCATTTCATAGAATGCTTTTCTTCCTCTCTCCATCACGTCATCAATAGGGTCAGCCTCTATTGCAAAAGGAATCCTTCTCTGACGTATAACTGTCTTAACATATATATTGAATGCCGTATTGGCACTCATGCCAAATTCTTCGCACAGTTTATCAAACTCAGCCTTCAATTCTGCGTCCATTCTGATGGTAGTTGCTATCTGTCCCATAGTCATGTCATTTTTACAAAGATATATAAATGACGTCATATTGCAATATACATGCCATCAAATTTACTTGAATTATCAAGGAAAAGCGCCTTTATCACTCCACATACGCCAACGTTGCAATGCTCACCCTGCACCCCAACTGCTCCACCAGAATAGTTGCACAGGCTTCTAGGGTTGCGCCGGTGGTAAGGACATCATCTACAAGGAGGATATGGCTTTCTGGAGTGGGAAGAGTACGGCATTTGGGGTTGAAACGGAAGGCAGAAGATACATTGTGCCACCTCTCCAGGCGGTCTTTTGCCGTTTGTGTTGCGGTGAAGGCCCCCCTTTTGAGCAGGTTGGGAATAACTTCAGGCAGTTTGCGGGATGGCTGGAAAGAATTATTTCCATTCGGGCCGGTGGGGGCCATAAGTCCGGCGGAGTCCATTCCTTCTGCTATTCCCCGGGCAATTATTTCAGACTGGTTATACCCCCTTTTCATCCTTTTTCTCCAGTGGAGCGGTACCGGCACAATGTAATCTACCGGCATTGCTTCCTGCGTAGAAGCAATCTTCTCTCCCAGCATTTTTCCCAAATATTTCCCCACCGGAATATTTCCTTTGTATTTGAGCAGATGTACCGGAGTTCGCCAGTTATTGGTGTAATAGAAGAGGGAATACACCCTTTCCACCCTGGTTCTTCCCCAGAATACCCTCTCTGCAGGGTTTTCCTTCACACTCCAGAAATATGTAAGTGGCATATCTGCAAAACACTCAAGGCAGAAGTGCTGCTCGTGATAATTCAGCACTCTGCCACAGACCGCACATTCCTTGGGGAACAGCAGGTCAAACAATAGTCTCCACCACTTCATCTTCCCGATAATTGACTGTACTCTTGCCCAAAATGCATAAAGCGGGCCAAAAATGCACTGTAAATTTTGTATATCAACAAATTATATTACCTTTGCGCCTGCTTAGGCTATAGTGGAAGGATTTGACTGCTTGCAACCACATTAAAAAATGCTAAAACGATCCCAATCATTTCAGCACAAAGTCAAAATCTTACACTAAATTTTGTTAATCGGTACACCTTTTGAGGCGAAGTTGCAGCCGGGAAGTTGTTATCGGGAGTATTAATTTAATTTAGTTTTTAGAGTTATGTCTTATTTGTTTACTTCAGAGTCTGTTTCAGAGGGGCATCCCGACAAAGTTGCAGACCAGATTTCAGATGCTATCCTTGATGAGTTCCTCCGCCAGGACAGCGACAGCAAAGTTGCCTGCGAGACTTTTGTGAGTACAGGTCTTGTGGTTGTTGGAGGTGAGGTCAGAAGCGAGGATGCTTATGTTGATATTCAGCAGGTAGCCCGCAGAGTTATAAACAAGATTGGTTATACCAAGGCAGAGTATATGTTCGACGGCAATTCTTGCGGTATCCTTTCTGCTCTTCACGAGCAGTCTCCCGACATTAACCGTGGTGTTGTAGTGAAGGAGAAGGACGAGCAGGGTGCAGGTGACCAGGGTATGATGTTCGGCTACGCATGTACAGATACCCAGGAGTATATGCCGTTGGCAATTTATCTTTCACATCTTGCCCTTACAGAGTTGGCTGACATAAGGAAGAATACCTCACTGATGCCATACCTGAGGCCTGATGCGAAATCACAGTTTACCATTGAGTACAACGACAACGACGAGCCTGTAAGGATCCATACCATTGTGCTCTCTACCCAGCATGATGAGTTTGATTCTGATATTGCAATGCAGCAGAGGATAAAGAGCGACATTAAGAATATCCTTATCCCAAGAATGTTGAAGAAACTTCCTGAGCACACTGCAGCACTGTTCAAGGGTGACTACATACTTCATGTGAACCCTACTGGAAAATTTGTGATTGGAGGCCCTCACGGAGATACAGGTCTTACCGGACGCAAAATTATTGTTGATACCTACGGCGGAAGGGGTGCACACGGTGGTGGTGCATTTTCAGGTAAAGATTCAAGCAAAGTTGACCGTTCTGCAGCATACGCTGCACGCTATATTGCAAAGAACCTGGTTGCAGCAGGTGTTGCAAAGGAGATTCTTGTACAGTTGGCATACGCCATTGGCGTGGCAAAACCTGTGAGCATCTTTGTAAATACCCGCGGTACATGCCTTCTCAACGGTGTTACAGATGGTGAGATTGCCCGCAAAATTGGAGAGATGTTTGACCTCCGCCCTGCCAAGATAATTGAGAAATTCCAGTTGACCAACCCTATTTTTGAGGAGACCGCTGCATACGGCCACTTTGGAAGAGCCCCTTATACAAAAGAGGTTGAGGTTAAAGTTAACGGAGAGTGGGTAAAGAAAGAGGTACAGTTCTTCGGCTGGGAGAAACTGGATTCTGTAGAGAAAGTGAAAGAGGTGTTCGGGTTGTAATCTCCCCCTATTGGGATTATCAAAGAAGCCGGTCAAATTGATTTTGACCGGCTTCTTTGCCATTCACTAATATATTATCAATGTTTTGTTCAGTTCGTCGGGATTCTGCACCAGGAGAACGTCTATGGCCGCAGTTTCAGTTGCAGTCACCTGTTTCTCATAATAGCAGATAAATTTAAATGTAAGTACCGAGTTTTTAGGGACAGTTATGGTGTACATACCGTTGGCATCTGTTGTTGCCTCATACAGTATGGCCTCTTTTCCGTCCTCCATTTTCTCTCCTTTTACCAGTACTGATGTTCCAATAAGAGGTGCCCCTCCAGTTGAGTCCCTCACCACACCGGTTATTGTAATCATCTCTGGCGCTGGTTCCGGTACAGGCTCCTGTTTAGGCTGGGTATTGCGCAACATCTCCTCCTGGCTCAATACTTTCAACCTTTCCCCTGCATCCTCTGCCACTTTGCGTTTCCAGTGGTCGCTGTAACCAGGCTGTATTGGGTTGGCAGGGATATTCTTGCCGGAGCCGTTATCTTTGAACGAGCCGTCGGGGTTCTGGCGTTTCACATTGCCGTCTATATATTTTACAAGAAGGTACTCATCCAGTTCTTTCCATTTCTTGAACATGCGGTCTGCAAATTTCTCGCTCCATACTGTAAGATACTCCTTAACCTCTCCAGGTTTGGTCCTGTAAATTCTCAAGGCCTCGGCATCCACCGTAGGGATTATCTGCATGGCACCAAGTTCATGCTCTGCGGCTGCCTGCTGTACCTCAGGGGCAACAATATTGTATCTCAGATATGCAAACTGTGCCACTCTGTTGAAGAGCCAGAATGCAGAAGTTGGAGAGTATTGGGTCATGTGGCCGTTCCCCACAGCAAAGCAATGAGGGGTTCTAAGGCCGCTTGAGTATATAGGGGTAAGACAAGAGGTTGCTGCATCATCTACGCCAAACCACAGGATACCGCCAATCTCATCAGGCAACCAGTTGCGGGCCTGGCCAAGGAGCCAGAAACCGGTCTGCTGCGTTGCAATGGCGCGCTCGTTTGTGTACCGTACACTGTCAACTTCAAAAGAAGAGGGTCTCCAGCGGTATGGAAGTTCAAAGCCGCCTGCTCCAATATCTTTCCTCATATCCAGAGGGGTGTTTTCAAAATGGTCCCTCATTACATCCGCTACCTCCTTAACTGTAAGTTTGTGGGCTGGCTTTATGTACAGAGGCATCTTGTTGGCCGGATTGCTGCCGCTTGCATAGTCGAAATAATCCATTGCAGGCTTGTCACCTATCATACCGCCACCAAGAATATTGAATGCTGCCCATACTCTGGCCTCACATGCACGCAATGCACTGAAATCTGCAGGTGCGTATGTGTCGCAGAAACTGAAATCTTCATCTGTACCCTCATACAGGCCTGCTTCGCGGGCAAATGAGACAACGTCTTTTGAGTAAAGGCAGTTTTCTGTATCATTGAAAGGGATTGCATCTATGCGGGAATGGTTTGCATGTGCTGAGATGTATCCGTCGGGAATACGGATTGCAACCCATACTGCACCCTTGTTCTCATTCTCCCCTTTTGAGTTGAGTTTTGTCCCTTTTCCAACCATCTCCATAATCCATGCCTCATCCTTGTCTGCTATGGAGAATGATTCTCCTCCAGAACAGTAGCCATATTCTGCAACAAGGTCTGTCATAATTTTAATGGCCTCACGGGCAGTTTTTGCACGCTGTAGAGTTATGTAAATGAGAGAGCCGTAATCTATGATTCCGGTGGTGTCTACCAGTTCTTCCCTGCCGCCGAATGTGGTTTCTGTAATGATCACCTGGTGCTCATTCATATTGCCCATTGTTGAATAGGTACGCGGCACCTGGGCTATCTCTCCCAGAAAATGCCCCCCATCCCACTCAAATACCTTGAGTTTGCTCCCTTTAGGGAATACACCGGCAGGGGTAAAATAAAGTTCACCATAAAGCACGTGGGAATCTGCCGAGTAGGTTACCATTACCGAGCCATCCTTGGTGGCTCCTCTTGTGATGATAAGGTTACTGCAGGCCTCTGAAATGTTAATGGATGATAACAGGGCTGCAAGAACCATCAATGATTTAAAAATCAGTTTCATTATAATACTTTTAAGTGTTTTTACTATCTTAGCGGTGTAAATATAGTAAAAAAGGGAGTTTTATGAAACACACACTATTTTGTTTCCTTGCCATAACTGCACTTTTGTGCTGCAATGCCGGTTTTGCGCAGGAGCAGCCACAGAAATCTCCGGAGGAACAGGCCATAGAGGAGGCCAACAGGCTGGAAAAGGAGTTGAAACTTACTGCAACCCAAACGTTTTATGTAGATTCTATCCTGCGCCACAATTTTGAACTCATGTACGCAGATATAGAGAATCTGAAAGATAGGGGAAGCCAGGATGTGGATACATACAGGGCCGTAAGCGATAAATGGATACAGAAGGTTATTGATGCCCTTAAACCTGTGCTTGATGAGCAGCAGCACATAAAATACCTTAAACTCATTGGACGCGGCAAGGAGTACAAGAAGGGTAAGGACGGCAAATACTATCTTAAGGAAGATCTGAAAAAGAAAAAGAAGTAATTACAGTTCAATCCTATAATACTGCGGTTTCCTCTCCTTAAAGTAAACAAGGTAGCGGAAGCCGCATTGTTTTGCTATATGGGCATATTTTTCAAATCCGTCTCCAATGCGGTCTGTATTGTGGGAGTCTGAGCCAAGGCTCAGTGCCTCACCTCCCAGTTCGCGGAAGCGGCGCAGGATGGCGGTATCGAGGGCCGGAACATACCCTTTATGGTTCTTGTATGTTTTGGTGTTTATCTCAAAGGTTTTCCCCTCCTGGGCAAGAAATTTGAGGATAGGTTCAATCCAGTCGCCGAATTTTGCCATGGTAATATCCCTGCATCCGGGACCGTATGGGGAGTAGCGGGCAACATAATCATAGTGCCCAAGGATATCAAAATCCCTGTACGCCACTGCTGTTTCGTACATTACCTCAAGTACATGGCTGAAGGCCTGGAACGGCTCCTTGTCCCCGTAATAGGTCCCCATATAAGGGTCTGTCCCATCTACAAAGTGTATGGAGGCAATTACGGTGTCAAAATTGTATGATGAGGTGAAATTCTTTATCTTATCCATAATTCCGGGCTGCAGCCCCACCTCAATCCCCTTCATCACCTGGAAGCCGCTTTTGAGCATATCCCCGCCAAGTTCCATTACCACCCTGTCTATCTCCGCCTGCTGTGCAGCAGGGTCAAAGAAGAACTCCTGGTCTCTGGAAGGGGCATCAATATCATAATGGTCTGTAATGGCAATCCCGGCAAGCCCAAGTTCCATTGCCCTCCTTATTGCAGCCTCAACAGTTGAAACGCTGTCGGGAGAAAAAGTGCTGTGATTATGGTTGTCAAAAAATTTCATGGCGCAAAGATAGAAAATTTATAACTTTGTGGGAAAGGGTGTCTTGTATGGGAGGTTCATTTCTGGATAAGTTGAGAAGTATTATGCAGTGGGGATTCCTTGCTGCAATGGTGTACCTTTCTCTCTTTACAGACATCCTTGCAGGGATGCATGCAGCGGTCCCATTCTTCATCTGGCTGGTTGTGGTGGGGAACTTCCTCTTTGGGAAACTTTTCTGCAGCCATCTCTGTCCGGCAGGACTCCTTTCTGAACTTGTATTCAAATTGAAGAGGAAATTTTTTGGCAACAAGTGGGGAATAAGGAGATGGTCTCTTCCCGACAATATTCTCCGTTGCTTCAAATACCTGTTTCTAATTGCCATTTTAGAGGCACTCCAAATGCCCGGCAATTGCTTTGTTATTGCATTTCTCCTTGCGGCAATTATAATAGGCGGCATTTTCGGCAACATGTTCTTCTGCAAATACTTCTGCTTTATAAACTCCGTAAGCAATATTGTAAGGCTTACGGTATTCTTTGTTGCAGGGCTTGCAGCAAACATCATCTTCCCCTCTCTGGGGACAACCGGGCTTGTAGTTATGGCCGTTGGCGGATATCTGCTGGAGGTTTATTTCAAGAAGGCAGAGTATAACCTCTCATTGCTGCATGTACACAGGGATGTACGCAAATGCTCCGGATGCGGAGAGTGCTCAAAGGCCTGCCCCTTTGCAGTTGATGTGAAGAGTGTGAAAAGAGTTGTTGATATAGACTGCAACCTCTGCGGAGAGTGCGTAAGGGAGTGCAGGCACGACGCCCTCAAGATGGGCATATGCAACACCCGGGAAGGTCAGAACAGGATACGCGGAATATGGTTTGCCCCCCTTGCCACAGCAACCCTCCTGGCAATTGCGTTCTATGCCCTTGTAAAACACCTATTCTGAACCGTCTATTGTATATCCAGGTCCTCTATTGAAACCAGTTTGTTCACTATTGCATAAATGGTGAGGCCCGCCGAACTGTGTATCTTAAGTTTGTTCATTATGTTTTTCCTGTGGGTATTCACTGTATGTACAGAAAGGAACATCCTGGCAGCAATCTCCTTGTTTGTAAGTCCCCGTACAATATGTATGAGCACATCTACCTCCCTCTCGCTCAAGGTCTCCTCATCTGCCTTCTTCTCCGAGTTCTTCTGGAGTGCCTCCTCCATTTTCTTAACCTGAGGTACCAGAAGCACATCCTCTATGAGATTGTGGCTCTCCAGATCCTGCTGGCACACAAAAATATCATAAAGCACTGTATTCAACTCATTTGTAGCCCCCCCGGGATAATACTTTACAATAATATCTATCAACTCCCCCAACCTCACATCAATTGAATTGTGCTGTTCACTGAAAATGTGCGGATTCTTTCCTCCCGACAAATTCTCCCCTTTTTCATATGCCACCAGCAATTTCTGCACATAAGGGAATACCTCCTCGTTCTCCTGGCTCATGTGGCGTGCCACCTCTGCAGCATAATCGTCGAAATAGTTGAGGATGAGATATTGCATCTGTTTTCCCCCTCCGTCAATTGCCTTCTCCAATGCATTTCTTACTGAAGGGAGACGATAGTCAATATAATATGAATGGGATTTCTGCAGGTACTTTATAAGTTCTTCAGTCGAGAAGTCCTGATCCCCCTGAAAATTGTCGGGATTATTGATGAGATTTACCACAGCAAGGAATGTTTTGCAGTCAACACCATTGAGTTTGCAAACCTCCTCAATGCTCTTGTCCCCTACTCCCAATGAGATTCCAAACCTGCTGAGTATGTTCAAAAGGTGGTAATTTGTTGTAATGAGGGACTCCATCCTGTCCCTTGCTGTAAAGATCCTGTAATCCCTGTATTCCATAATATATTGTTTTTTGTCTTGCCTATATGCAGTACAGACCGCCGTCTGTACGAGGGGCGGTCTGTGCTACAAACAATAATAAATGGCTTAAAATCTCTATCTTCAGTGCAAAGATAACCCCTGCCAATTTATTTTGAAATACCAAATTTATGGTATTTTACTGTTTGTAGGGAACAACCAGAACCTTGTCTATTCTTGCCCCGTCCATATCTACAACCTCAAATGCAAATCCGTTCCACTCATACTTTTCGCCTATACGAGGTATCTCGTTCTTGAGGGCTATGAGCAACCCTCCAACTGTATTGAAATCATTCTCCTGATACAGTTCCTCCATGTCAAAATTCGCCAGGAAATCATAGAACGGATATTGTCCGTCAACCAGTATGGAACCGTCTTCCCTAACCAGCCAATCATCTGCATCATTCTCCTCCGGCATTGCGCCAACAAGGGCCTCCATAATATCCTTCAAGGTAACTATTCCCATAACTCCTCCAAATTCATCGGTCACTATTGCAGATTTCATCCTTGCTGCCTTGAATTTGTCCAATGCATCATAAACGCTCATATCCTGAGGAATGTAAAACGGATCTGTCATTATACTTTCAAGGTTGAAGGCTGGAGTTCCGGCAACTGCAAATATTGCCTTCAGATGTACCACTCCAATTATATTGTCTATATCTCCATCCACTACCGGATATGTATTGAATACATTCTCCTTTATTTTCTGCGCCAAATCCTCCACCGGATCATTGATATTCAGACAAACAAGATCTTTCCTGTGTGTCATTATGGAACTTACATTACGGTCTCCCAGATTGAATACCCTCTCCACTATGTCATGTTCTACCTCCTCTATCTCACCATCCGAGAGGCTCTCCTTCATTACTGCCTTAACCTCCTCCTCCGTAACTTTACTCTCCTGCGATTCCTGCATATTCATAAGGCCTACAACACACTTTGTACTCTTGGCCAACAGCCACACAAAAGGGTATGCAATTCTGGAGAGCATGCCCATTGGCTGCGCAATCACTTTTGCCACCCCTTCCGCCTTTACCAGCCCTATACGTTTTGGAACGAGTTCTCCAAATATGAGTGTAAGATATGTTACCACAACTACAATTACACTCTCCGATATTCCAAATGCATATTCTCCTATATATGGAATCTTCTCCACATATTTTGCCAGGTCTGCGGCAAATGCCTCACCGGAAAACAAACCTGTAAGAATGCCTATAAGCGTTATCCCTATCTGAATTGTAGAGAGGAAATTGTCGGGATTATTGGAAAGGTCCAATGCTTTGCGGGCTGAAACGCTACCCTTTTTTGCTTCCAGTTCCAGACGCGACTTTCTGGAGGAGACAATGGACATCTCGGACATAGAAAGAACTCCGTTGAAAAGGATAAGGCCAATTATTATGAGAAATTCCGTCATTTTTTCAGTTTGGGAAAAAGTTTTTTAAATCTTACCAGAGCAGATGATATATTACCCCCTGCAACTACCATAGTTACTGACACTATAATGAGCAATAATCCTGCCACACCTCTTCCCTGCAATGTCTCTCCAAACAATGTTATCCCGAAAAGTACCGCTGTTACCGGTTCAAGCGCACCCAAAATGGCGGTAGCAGTGGAACCTATATAAACTATTGCCTTTGTGGCGCAATACATCGATATTACTGTAGGGAAAAGGGCAAAGGCCACCAGATCAAGCCACAGCCACCACTTGGTAGGGGTCTGAAGGCCACCGCCAAGCAATACCATAACCGAAAAGATAATGAATCCTATCAATATCACATAAAAGGTTACCTTCACCGATGGAACATCCTTAAGTATTGTCTTGTTTACGGTAATTATATACAGCGTATATGCCAGTGCAGATCCCAATACGAAGAGGATTCCAAGAGTGCTGAGAGTTGCCCCGTCGGGAGCCTTGTAAAGCAAACCTATTCCGGCCAGGGCCATTGCAATGCACACCCATGTCTGCAGGGAAACCTTCTCCTTGAAGAATATTGCCATGATGAGGGCCACCATTACCGGATAAATGAACAGGATGGTGGAGGCTATGCCGGAATCCATATAGAGATAACTTCTGAAAAGGGTTATAGAGGAGAGTACGAAGAATACCCCCACCATAAGCAAGGGCCACAACTCACCCTTCTGTATGGCAAAACTCCGCCCCCTGCTCTTTACCATAAGCGCCACCATGGGCACCGCAAACAGATACCTGAAAAAAAGAACGGAATCCACCCCCATCCCATCTGCATAAAGCGGCAGGGAGAAGAGCGGATTCATACCGTATGTAGCAGCAGAAAACGCTGCAAGAATATAACCTTTGGCCTTGTTGTTCATAACTTGCGCTTGATTGCACAAAGTTAATGAAAAACTTGTAAGGAGGTTTGTATAATTAGAACAACCCCTCTATTTCTCCATTTTCATCTATGTCTATTGCCTCTGAAGATGGAATCTCAGGAAGCCCCGGCATACGCATTATTTCACCTGTAATTGGAATGAGGAAGCCTGCACCTGAAGCAATCTCTATCTCCCTTACGGTAATTATAAAATCTTTAGGACGGCCCAGAAGATCCGGATTGTCTGAAAGGGATTTCTGGGTTTTGGCCATACAGATTGCCAGATCCTGCAGCCCCAGATCATATATTTTCCTCAGGTCTGCCTTTGCCTTTGAGGTATAGTCAACCGCCTGGGCGCCATATATCCTCTTGGCTATTGTCTCAATTTTATCCTCCACACTCTGCTTCAGGGCATACATAGGGGTAAAACGGGTATTGTTCTGCAATGACTCCTCCACAACCTCAACAACTTTTTCTGCCAACTCCTCTGCTCCTGCTCCACCTTTTGCCCATACCTCCGCCACTGCACATCTTACTCCCAACTCCCGGCAATATTCCTTAATGAAATCTATCTCCTGCTGGGCATCTGTTGTAAATCTGTTTATTGCAACAACAGGGGTAAGATTGAACTGCTTGATATTCTCCACATGTTTCTGGAGATTCTCAATTCCGGCCTTAACAGCCTCTATCCTTCCTGTTATCTCCTCTACAGAACATACCCCGTCTGCACATGCAGTGGTCTCCTCCTTAAGGGCCTTCAAAGACATTCCGCCATGATATTTTAGTGCCCTTACTGTTGCCACAAGCACCACAGCCTGAGGATTCAATCCTGCAAAACGGCATTTTATATCAAGAAATTTCTCCGCTCCCAGATCAAATCCGAATCCTGCCTCCGTAATTGTATAGTCACTTAATGCCAATGATGTTTTTGTTGCTATTACCGTATTGGTTCCCTGAGCAATATTGGCAAAAGGGCCTCCATGTATAAGGGCAGGTGTATGCTCCAATGTCTGTACCAGATTAGGCTTTATTGCATCCTTAAGCAGAGCGGCCATTGCGCCGTGGGCCTTGAGGTCCCGTGCATAAACCGGTTTCTTGTCAAATGTATATCCTATGAAGATATTGCCCAAACGGCGTTTCAAATCCTGCAAATCCTCGCTGAGGCAAAGGATTGCCATAATTTCCGAAGCCGCTGTAATATCAAATCCTGTCTCCCTTGGTATTCCCGACGTTGTACCGCCCAATCCCACAACAATGCGCCTCAGCGAACGGTCGTTCATATCCATAACCCTCTTCCAGGAGATAGTGCGCGGGTCTATATTGAGTGAGCGTTTCTTGCTTTGGATATTGTTGTCTATTATTGCCGCCAGAAGGTTGTGTGCCTTCTCCACTGCCGCAAAGTCACCTGTGAAATGGAGATTGATATCCTCCATTGGAACCACCTGCGAATATCCTCCGCCTGTAGCACCTCCCTTTATACCGAAAACCGGGCCCAGAGATGGCTCCCTCAACACTACTGTAGTCTGATGTCCCAATCTGTTCATTGCCTGGGTAAGGCCTATTGAAACAGTAGTCTTTCCCTCTCCTGCAGGAGTAGGTGATATTGCAGAGACAAGAATTAGGGCACCTTTTTTTCCATAATCCCCCCCTTTGTACCTTAGGGGTATCTTTGCTTTATATTTCCCATAAAGTTCCAGATCGTCTCTGTGAAGTCCCAGTTTTCCTGCAATTTCCTCTATATTGAGCATCTTATGCTCACGTGCTATCTTTATATCTGTATTCATATCAACTTTATTTTTAATAATTACGATTTAAAAATAACTAAATTTTCTTAAAGTCCCTAATTTTTTTAATGAAAACTAAATTTTTTTTGAAAAAGTTTGGAAATTTAAAAAATATGCTTACCTTTGCAGTCCCAAACAACAAGACGCGGGATTCGTCTAACGGTTAGGACGGAAGATTCTCATTCTTCAAATAGGAGTTCGATTCTCCTATCCCGTACTAAAGCCCTCAAACAATTGAGGGCTTTTTTTTGCTTATGGAAGGAGTGATTACAAACAGCATTACAGAGACCGTTATCTTAAATGACATGGTGCGTGTTGCAATTTCCTCAGTATCCCCCAATGGGGATATGGGGCACGTTTCGGTAGGGGAAATCAAGGACTTTTCTCTATGCTTCCTCCCCAAAACAGATGAGACAGTGCATACACAGATATCTGTAGCCTCAAGAAAAGGCAAAGCAGTTGTAGTGGATGCATGTACATACGTGGAGGGGGAAACCGCAGCAAAATGTAGGATAAAACTTTTTATGGAGAAAAAAGATGAAACTGCAGGGAACACACTTTAACATAAGAAAAATCTCCTATCCAAATTCCGACACAAGACACGGAAAGATAAAGGCAGATCTGCTGCAGGAGTTTCCTGTGCCAAGCATCTTCTCAATTCAGATTGTAAAGGAGTGCGCACAGGCCATGGCTCATGAACATTTTCTGGTAAGCCACATAAGGCAATACAGGCACTGGAGAAATCTCTCCCCTGAAGATCCGAATATCCTCATTGAAATATTCCTCAACCAGAAGGAGAAGGAGGGTACCGGAATTGTCTATAAACTGGAGGCTGCCGCCTTCAAACTGGGGAAACCGGATTTCAAATATTTTGAAATGTGTGCAGAACTTTCACCAATAAAATAATCTTTAAGACTATTGCATTTGCAGAAAATAGAATACTTTTGCAACCTGTTTCACATGAGGATGCAAAAGTATTTTTTTTACATATTTTCATTTCTGCTGCTCTGCACAGGGGGATTTGCCCAGAACACCAAAGTAAAGGGGACTGTAACCGATGCTTCTACCGGAGAACCGCTCCCTTTTGTAAACGTATGGTTTCCCGGCACTACGGTTGGTGTAACCACAGATTTTGACGGCCATTACTCCATTGATACCCGCCAGAGCGTACCAAACACAATAAAGGCAGAGATACTGGGATACTCAAGCAAGGAGGGAAAAGTTACAGTGGGAGGATTTACTGAACTTAATTTTGCCCTCCAGCCAGAATCTGTATTGCTGGATGGAGTTACAGTAAAAGCAGATGACAAAAGGATAAAGGCATTTATGGGAAAGGTGTTTGACAGAAAACCTTTCAATAATCCCGACAACAGGGAGAGTTCCCAGTATAAAGTATATACCAAAATGGAACTCGACATTGCCAACATAGACCCTTTCCTCAAGAACAAACTTCTGCAGAAGAATTTCGGATTTGTGGAGGATTATATGGATACATCTGCAATATCGGGAATGGCATATCTCCCAATTATGATTACAGAATCATCTGCCAGATATTACAAGAGGAAAAATCCTCCTCTTTCAAGGGAGATTATTGATGCCAGCAGGATATCGGGAATAGAGGAAGATTACTCTCTTGCCCAATTTACAGGTCATCTTCATGCAAATGTGAACCTCTACGACAATTATATAGACATTTTCTACATAAAGTTTGCCAGCCCGCTCAACGAGCACGGGTTCATGTATTACAACTATTACCTTATAGACAGCCTGCAGATGGATGGTAGGAAGACCTACAAATTGAGGTTTCATCCTAAAATGAAATCTGCCCCCGTACTGGATGGGGAGTTTACCATAGACTCAACTACAATGGCACTGAGGGATGCCCGCGTAAAGATGGTTAAAGGGTTGAATGTAAACTGGGTGAGGGATATGGCTATAGAGGTGGAGAACCAACGTCTGAATGACTCCACCTGGTTCAACAAGAGGGAGAAACTCTATGTAGACTTTTCTGTAACCATGAGTGACTCCTCAAAACTTGTCTCTTTCCTGGGGCACAGGGAGGTAAACTACTCAAATGTAGAACTCGACCAGAAAATACCGGAGGATATCCTCAAATACAACACCAATGTGGTAATACAAGAAGATGTGCTTGAAAACGATCCTGCATATTGGGAGAAGGAGCGTCCGTACGCACTTACCCAAAGGGAGCAGAACATCTACAACATGGTGGACTCAATAAAGAACGTCCCCCTTTACAACACCCTTTACAATGTGGTTTCCACCATTTTTGGCGGATATTATGAGTTTGACAAGTTTGAGATTGGCCCTTATTACAAACTCTTCAGTTTCAATAACCTTGAAGGGGCCCGGTTCCAGTTTGGAGCCCGTACCACATACGGCCTGAGCAAGAAGGTAAGGCTGGGGGGATACATTGCATACGGAACCAAAGATGAGGAGTTGAAAGGTGGAGGAACCGTTGAATATATGTTCGGCAAACAGCCTACCCGCAAACTTACTGCCTCATTCAAAAGGGATGCGCTCCAACTTGGCACCTCAGAGGATGCCTTCACTGAGGGAAACATAATGGGCTCGCTGCTCTCAAAGGGGAACAGCCAGCGGCTGAGTATGGTTAACCGCGGGAGCATTTCTTACGAACATGAATGTACAGATGGTATCACAACCATATTCTCTGCACAATCCAACAAGATTTTCAGCAACAGATATGTAGAGATGTTTACTCCCGACAGCATGCATGTTGGTGCCGTAAGAAGTGCAACAATAGGGCTGGGGGCCCGTCTGAGTTGGAACGAAATGGTAAACAGAGACCATTTTGACAAGACATACCTGGGTTCGGACTATCCTATCATAACAGCAGACTTCCAGATAGGACTGAAGGATCTGTGGAAAGGGAGCCATGAATACTACAGGGGAGAAATAGGGGTGAATTATGACCTGGCTATGCCCCCTTTGGGGACATCATATTTCAGATTGAAAGTTGGGAAAATATGGGGCAAGGTGCCTTATCCTCTGCTCAAACTCCACGAGGGAAACGGCACATACTTCAACTCTCCAAACGCATTTGCCTGTATGGATTACTATGAGTTTGCCTCCGATACCTGGGTACAACTCTTCTATGAGCACAACTTCAAAGGATTCTTCCTGGGAAAAATCCCACTGCTTAAAAAACTCAAATGGAGGGAAGTTGTCTCTTTCAGGGGCGTTGTAGGCTCACTCTCCGACAAAAACAACGGAAGTGCAAAATACATCTCCAGAAATACAGACCCCTCAACAGGGGCTCTGAAAGAGGGGGTAGCAGCCCCGTATCTGCTTTTCCCTGCCGGCATGAGCGGTGTAAACAAACCTTATTTTGAGGCCGGAGTGGGAATTACCAACATATTCAGGATGTTCAGGGTTGACAGTTACTGGCGCCTCAACCACAAGGAAAACTACCTTGGGGAGAAAAACACCGCATGGGTGATAAACTTTGGAGTTGAATTCAAATTCTAAAAAGTTCCGGCAACTGCGAACTGCCTTCACATGTAAACAGATTGGGGTGTACCACCTCTCCATCAACCTTCTCATGCTCCCAAGTGGAATAGAATGGCACATGGAGGGCATAGGCCCCAATATCAAGTACCGGAATTATGTCCGATTTCATTGAATTGCCTATCATAAGGAACTCCTCCGGAGAGCAATCCAAACTCCCCAGCAAACTCAGATAAGCCTCCCTGTTCTTGTCACTCATCACCTCTATATGATGAAAATAACCGGCAAGACCTGAACGTTCCAATTTCCTCTGCTGATCAAGAAGATCCCCTTTTGTAGCCACCACAAGGGTATATTTACCACTTCCCGACAACTCCTTCAGCAATTGTTCCACTCCTGGAAGAATATCTATCGGGATACTGATTAGGGATGTGCCTATTTCAATTATACGCTGCATCTCCTGCGGTGTAAGGGGAGATTTTTTGCTCAAGTTGCTGAATTTGATTGCAGTCTCCATGAGGGAAAGGGTAAATGCCTTTGCTCCGTATCCATAAGGAGCAAGATTCTTCATCTCAATGCTGTAAAGGGTTGAAATTATCTCCTCCCCAGCAGCAAACCTCTCCAGAAGGGCACAATACTCCCTCTCCGCCTCCCGGAAATATGGTTCATTCACCCAAAGGGTATCATCTGCATCAAAGGCAATATATTTTACCTGTCTTAGGGCATCCTGAATTTTATTCATTTTCCGCTTTTGTTTGCTGTACCTGCTCAAATTTCTCCTTCATGGTAGGATTGTTTCTGGTAAGTTTCTTTATGGTAAGCCCCTCCGCCTTGTCATTGGCCAGCCTCAAATTATTCTCAGAGCCTATGAGAGCATCCTTTATCTTCTGAAGATGTGATATGGACTTGTCTATCTCCTCTATTGCTGTGCGGAACTTCTCGCTGGCAATACGGTAATTGCGGGCAAACTTATCCTTGAAATCTGCCAGATCTGCCTCAAAATTGGTAACATCAATGCTCTGCCTTTGGGCAGCAATAAGTGCCTGCTTGTACTCAAGCCCCTTTTTTGAGGCTTGCGTAAGGAGTGAGATAAGCGGCATGAAGAACTGCGGACGCACTACATACATTTTTGGGTAACGGTAAGAGACATCCACAATTCCCCCATTATAATATTCACTCTCAGGCTCCAGCAGAGAAACAAGCACAGCATATTCACACCCCTTTTCTGTACGGTCCTTATGGAGTTTCTCAAAGAAATCCTCATTGCGGTGCTTTGTGGCAGTCTGGTCCATTTCATTCTTCATCTCAAACATAATTGAGATATACTCGGTACCGTCCTGAAAATCGCGGAATATAAAATCTCCCTTGCTACCACCCCTGGCATCATTGTCCTTCTCAAAATAGGCATTAGGGAACATTGCCGTACGCATACGGTTAAACTCGGTGCTGCAATGTATCTCCAACGTTTCACCAACCATTTTGGTTGACATCTTTGTCTTGAGGTCCTTATAGTAATTTACCTCATCCTGTTTCTGTTTGAGTTGGAAATCATACTGCTCCTTAAGGCTGTTCTCCCTTATCTTTGCCTCCTGCCTCTCACTGGCAACCCGGCCGTTAAGTTGCGCTATAGCGGCATCCTTGGCCTGAAGTTCCTGCTGAACCCTATTCTTCTCCTCCAGCAGGGCAATTTTTGTCTGGTCATCCTTCTTCTGCAACTCTGCCTTGAGAAGGGCTATCTGCTGCTCCTTCTGCCCCATCTTGGCAATAAATTCCTCCCTCACACGCAAAGTGTCTGCCTCCCTCTGGCTGCGGGCAGTCTTCTCCATCTCCCTTATCCTCGCCTCAAGATCATTATGGAACTCATTGTTGCGCACCTGGTTTGCTATTGAAATATAATCTGCTTCATCTACAACAAACACATTGCCGCATTTAGGACATTTCAACTCTTTCATATCATTTGCAATTTGAGGTTTGAAGATACGGATTTTTGCGAACAATCCCGCATATCCGGTTGTTAGAAATAAAAAAACTCAAGTTATGTTACAAAATTTCCTATTCCCGACCTATCATAATTTCGCCCTTTCAGTAATGCTCCTGTTTGCCAGAATTGCCTTTGGAGCAATGTTTCTCACCCATGGACTCCAGAAACTTGCCAATTTCAAGGCCATGGCGGCATCATTCCCAAGCATAATGGGTCTGGGGAGCACGGTTTCCCTTGCCCTGGCAATCTTTGCAGAGGTATTCTGCACACTGGGATTCATAACAGGATTCCTCTACAGGCTCTCCATGATTCCAATGATCTTTACAATGGCTGTAGCAGCCCTGTTCGTACATGCTGCAGACCCGTTTTCGGCCAAGGAGATGGCAATGCTGTATCTTTTCATTTTCATAATCATGTACATCCTTGGTCCCGGCTCGTTTGCTGCAGATTATTTCTTTGCAGCCAAAGTATAAAGGGCATTATTGTCTCCCCTTCGTCGGGACTATCTGTACTACAGAATTGCAGAAGAAAGGGGTTGGAGCCAAACTGGCTACACTCCCTCCGGGAAAGGCAAATGACCTGGTGAGCCTCTCCACCTGAGGGTCCCCTTCGGGCATTGCAATTACACAAATTGGGACGGTATTGCAGATTGCCCCACCCTTTGCAGCAGCCTTGCAGGGATCCCAGTCTGCAGCAACAGAAAGAATACCCCCAAGTGTAAGATAAATTTTGGAATTGGTGTATCTTTTCCCCTCTTCTGTAAGGTTAGGATTACCCATACCCTCCTCAAAATGCATTCTCACCGTGTTTTCATTGAGCGGAGTGTAAGATTTTCCAGCATGCCCTTTTGCCCACTGTAAGATTCCAAACTCCTCAGGGGCCTGCAAATGAGGCTGCAGTTGCACCGTTTCGCCGGGGGCAACCTTTATTGTATCGGGAAGAGTAACCCTGTTCTCCAATTCGTAAAAATGGAATGTGAATCTGTTGGGAATCTCCTGCCTGAGAATAATTTCAATCCTGTACCTCCTCAATTTCCCGATATCTCTCCACCTGACTCTCTGCACCCCATCTTGAGTCTCTACGGAGGCATAATCGTAACTGCGGTTTACATAATTGTAGAACTGCACAGGGGGGAGTTCACCTAAGGCTCTCCCCTTCCACCCCCGGAACCCTTCCCCTACCGCAGAAACATAATGGTTCTTGGGGGCAGCATAACTTCCTCCCAAAACATAAACGGAATCCCCTGTATACGAAAATGCATACACATCCCTGTAGAAATTCACAGAATCCACTACCGGAACATCTGCATTGCCAGGTTCATAGCCTGCAATTTCAAAGGTCCTGAGCCCCTCCTCATACAATTTTAGGGAATCGTTCTCCCCTCCGCTGCAAATCTCCCCATTCATCCTGAAAATAAGCCTTTCCACAGGTATGTGTGCAACCGTATCCTTTTCCACAGGGCCTGTGCTCCCCGACAACTCATTATCTTTACTCTCCTTTTCACAACCTGCAGCCATTATTGCCGCCACACCCGCCAACAGATAAATAAAAACACCTCTTTCCATAGTTTTTTAATTGAAATTTAGGAAAGAGGTGCTGTTTTCTAAATAAAACCGGTAAAATATAACCTTACAATGCCTGTTTTTCTGTTTTTGAAAAAAGAAAATCCCTACAATTGGGGTCTGTTGTTGACAGCCTCCTTAAGGGCCGCTATCCTTTTGGCATCACTTGGGTGGGTACTGAAGAAATCACTCCGTTCAGCGCCATTGCCATCAAGCATCTTCTCCCAGAAAGCAGGAGCGGCATTAACATCATAACCTGCAATATCCATTATATACATACCAATTTTATCTGCCTCATACTCATGTTTCCTTGAATAAGGAAGTAGAACTCCGGCCTGTGAACCTATTCCAAAACCAACATTAAAGAGCGCCTGAGCCCTTGCCCCCTTCTTTTCCCCAATTGCCTCACTGGCAACGCTCCCAAGAATATTCATAACAGACTGCTGGCTCATCCTCTCATTACCATGCTTGGCAATGGCATGCGCCATCTCGTGCCCCATTACAACAGCAACATAATCTGGAGTGTCAGCATACTTCAATATCCCCTCATAAAACACTATTTTTCCCGACGGAAGGCAGAAAGCATTCACCTCCTGTGATTTAACCAGCATAAACTCCCAATTGAGCCCTGTCAGGGCACTCTCCTGCCCATTTTTCTTAAGATATGACTCCAGCGCAGCCACCATCTTCCGCCCAACCTCCTTTACCATTTTGGTTGCAGCAGCATTGGTAGAAACCTCTGCCGTACCCTTGAACTCTGCATAAGACTGGTCCGACAAAGCCATAATCTCGCTGTCTGAAAAAAGGAGCATCTGCTTGCGGCCGGTAAATGATACCACTCCGCATGAAACTGCCATAAATACAACAGCCGACAAAAATGCCAGTACTTTAATAGATTTCTTCATACTTTTTCAAATATTGCTATCTGTTTGTAAAGATACAAAAAAAGCCCTGCATTTCTGCAAGGCTTTCTTTGCTCATTTAAGTGGTCCCAGCTGGGCTTGAACCAGCGACCCCCTGATTATGAGTCAGGTGCTACTAACCAACTGAGCTATAGGACCCGAATGAGAGTGCAAAAATAGTTAAAATTTTTACACCTGCAAAATTTATTATATGCCTGACGGGCCCCCAAAGGGATCTCTGAGGGCCGTACAAGCTATATCATCAAACTTTGATCTCAACCTCAACACCGCTAGGAAGCTCAAGTTTCATAAGAGCGTCTACAGTTTTAGGAGTAGAGCTGTAGATATCCAAAAGACGGCGGAAAGAATTTAGCTCAAACTGCTCGCGTGATTTCTTGTTAACGAAAGTTGAGCGGTTTACAGTAAAGATCTTCTTGTCTGTAGGAAGTGGAATAGGACCGCTAACAACAGCACCAGTAGCTTTTACTGTTTTTACGATCTTGTCAGCTGATTTGTCAACCAAAGCGTGATCGTAAGATTTTAGTTTAATTCTTATTTTTTGGCTCATTGTATATAATTGTTAACCAATTAATAATTCATTTTTACTCATCATCCTCACCAATTCTCTTGTTGCCAGACTGCTCAATAACGTCTTTAGCAAGAGCTGCAGGAAGGTCTGCATAGTGTGAGAACTGCATTGTGCTGGTTGCTCTACCAGATGAGATTGTTCTTAGGATAGTTACGTAACCGAACTGCTCAGACAATGGAACATTTGCCTTAACAACTCTTGCATTACCGTTGGCATCCATGCTGGTGATCTGACCTCTACGTTTGTTCAAGTCACCAATGATGTCTCCCATGTAATCCTCTGGAGTTACAACCTCAAGGGCCATAATAGGCTCCATGATTACTGGAGTTGCTTTAGGAAGTGCTTTACGGAATGCCTGTCTTGCAGCAATCTCAAATGAAAGGGCATCAGAGTCTACTGGGTGGAAGCTACCGTCTTTAAGTTTAACCTTAAGTGAAGTAACCTCATAACCTGCCAATACACCATTTGCCATTGCAGATTTGAAACCTTTCTCAACTGCAGGGATAAACTCCTTAGGAACGTTACCACCTTTAACCTCGTCAATGAACTGAAGTCCGGTAACACCCTCGTCTGCAGGTCCAATCTCAACAATGATATCAGCAAATTTACCTTTACCACCAGACTGTTTCTTGAACACCTCTCTGTGCTGTACTGTAGAGCGGATAGCCTCTTTGTAGTTAACCTGAGGTGCACCCTGGTTAATCTCTACGCCGAACTCTCTTCTCAAACGGTCAACAATAATATCCAAGTGAAGCTCACCCATACCGCTGATAACGGTCTGGCCTGTCTCATGATCAGCCTTAACTGTAAATGTAGGGTCCTCCTCAGCAAGTTTACCAAGAGCAATACCCAATTTGTCAAGGTCTTTCTGAGTCTTAGGCTCTACTGCCAATCCAATTACAGGATCAGGGAAAGTCATCTGCTCAAGAACGATTGGGTTTGACTCTATACATACTGTATCACCTGTTCTAAGCTCTTTGAAACCTACTGCTGCACAGATGTCACCAGCCTCAACGAACTCAATAGGATTCTGTTTGTTTGAGTGCATCTGGAACAGACGTGAAATACGCTCTTTCTTGCCTGAACGTGTATTCAGTACATAAGAACCTGCATCAAGTTTACCTGAGTAAGCTCTCATGAAGGCAAGACGGCCTACAAATGGGTCTGTTGCAATCTTGAACACCAATGCACAGAAAGGCTCTTTTACATTGAATTTCCTTACCTCTGTATCTCCGGTATTAGGGTTTGTACCCTCAACCTGACCTTTGTCAAGTGGAGATGGAAGATATCTCATTACAGCATCCAAAAGGAACTGTACACCTTTATTCTTGAATGAAGAACCACAAGTGATAGGAACAATATCCATAGCAATTGTAGCTTTTCTGATAGCAGCGATAATCTCATCTGCTGTGATTGAATCAGGATCCTCAAAGAATTTCTCCATAAGTGCCTCATCGTGCTCAGCAGCAGCCTCAATAAGTTTGCTTCTCCACTCTTCGCACTCTGCAACCATATTCTCTGGAATATCCCTTACCTCATAGTTGACAAGATCCTTGCTCTCCTGATCGTAGAAGTAACCTTTCATTGCGATAAGGTCTACGATACCCTGGAACTTGTCCTCAGCACCGATTGGAAGGGCGATTGGAACTGCGTTAGCACCCAATTTCTCCTTCATCTCTGAAACTACTGCAAGGAAGTCCGCACCAACGCGGTCCATCTTGTTAACATAAGCGATTTTTGGAACCCTGTGTTTGTCTGCCTGTCTCCATACTGTCTCAGACTGTGGTTGAACACGTCCTACAGCACAGAAAGTGGCAATTGTACCATCAAGAACACGCAATGATCTCTCTACCTCTACAGTAAAGTCCACGTGGCCCGGGGTATCAATAAGGTTGATCTGGTACTGGTCACCATTGTATTTCCAGAAAGCTGTAGTAGCAGCAGAAGTAATTGTAATACCTCTCTCCTGCTCCTGAACCATCCAGTCCATGGTAGCACCACCCTCATGTACCTCACCAATCTTGTGGGTTTTACCTGTGTAGAACAAAATCCTCTCGGAAGTTGTTGTCTTACCGGCATCAATATGTGCCATGATACCGATATTTCTAGTATACTTTAAATCTCTTGCCATTTTGTTCTATCTGGATACTAAAAACGGAAGTGAGCAAATGCTTTGTTGGCCTCAGCCATCTTATGCATATCCTCTTTTCTTTTGAAGGCAGCACCTTCATTATTGTATGCAGCCAGTATCTCTGCAGCTAATTTTTCAGCCATTGAACGACCAGATCTCTTGCGGGCATAAAGAATCATGTTCTTCATAGAAAGTGAAATCTTTCTCTCTGGGCGTACCTCAGTAGGAACCTGGAAGTTTGCACCACCCACTCTGCGGCTTTTTACCTCAACCTGTGGGGTTACATTCTCAAGAGCTTTCTTCCAAATTTCAAGTGGAGCCTTGTCAGAATCTTTCATCTTCTCGCCAATCATGTCGATTGCGTCATAAAAAATAGCGTAAGCGATACTCTTCTTCCCCTGCAACATCAAGTTATTCACGAAACGTGTTACCATCACGTCGTGGAATTTTGGATCAGGAAGTAGAATCCTCTTTTTAGGCTTTGCTTTTCTCATTTCTTTAGAAATTTTAAAAAATTAATGACTTACTTCTTAGCTGCTTTTGGTCTCTTGGTGCCGTATAGTGAACGTGATTTCTTACGTCCGTCAACACCTGCTGTATCCAAAGCTCCTCTAAGAATGTGATAACGTACTCCAGGAAGGTCTTTTACCCTGCCACCTCTAACAAGAACAATTGAGTGCTCCTGCAAGTTGTGTCCTTCTCCTGGGATGTAGGCATTCACCTCTTTCTGATTTGTCAATCTAACACGAGCTACTTTACGCATAGCTGAGTTAGGTTTCTTAGGAGTTGTAGTGTAAACACGTACACAAACTCCACGTCTTTGAGGACAAGCATCCAGTGCGCGTGATTTTGATTTCTCTACAATCACCTCGCGACCGTTGCGTACTAACTGTTGAATTGTTGGCATAATTTATTGTTAATCTTAACTTTATACAAATACCCGATTATAAATCGGCTTGCAAAGGTATAAATAATTTCTTTAAATACAAGCATTTATGACAAAAAATACAATTTTGTACAATTGTCGGGAAACTTAAAAACCATTCAATTGCATATAAATTGTTGGCACAAGCAGGAGGAATCCCACCACAATGAGCATGAGAATGAACGGCAACACCCACTTGAACCATTTCCCGTATGGGATGCGGGCAATCCCCAGCACTGCAATAAGCACACCTGATGTAGGGGTTATCATATTTGTAAAACCGTCCCCGAACTGGAATGCCATTACAGTGGCCTGTCTGCTTACACCTATTATATCTGAGAAAGGTGCCATGATTGGCATTGTTATGGCTGCCTTTGCACTTGCAGAAGGGATTACAAGGTTTATAAGTGTCTGTATCCCGTACATGAGGCCCAACGCACCCGTCTCCCCCGAGCCTTCCAGCCATCCAGCCATTGAGTGGAGCATTGTGTCAATGATTCTCCCCTCCTGCAAAATATAAATGATACCTGCCGCCAGCCCCACAATAAGGGCAGCACCCAGAATATCCTTGGCTCCATCCATAAGTTCCTTCACTATTGAGTTTCCCGACAATCCCATTGCTATTCCACTGAGAATTCCGAGAGAAAGGAAAAGTGCAGATATTTCACCTATATACCATCCGAAGCCAAGTACTCCAACAACAAGATATACAATGGTAAATCCGAGCAGGGACAATACATAGAAATGGACAGACTTGCGCAATGCCACAACACAGGTTGCAATGAAGGCAACCGCCACAGCCGGCAGCAGCCACGCAGTATGATACTTCTGTGCACCTATTGAGAGCCATGTCTGTCCACTGTACTCTACAGTAAACAGTATCACAACAACTGCAGCAATTGCAAACGACACCCATGATGCCCTGTTCCTGTAATACTCCACTCCTCCCCCCTGCTCCTGAATATGTCCCCTCCAATAAGAATCAGTTTCATACACAGGGGATTTCTGGGGATTCCTCTTCACCTTTGCCGCATACAGCAGCACAAATGCAATTGCTATGACATTCAGCACCACCCAGCAGAAAAACCTGTACTCTATTCCCGAAAACATTGGGAGCCCGGCAAGGTCCTGCGCTATACCTATAGTAAAGGGGTTAAGTATGGCACCTGCAAAGCCCACATGGGCCGCCACATAAACCATACATACTCCAACTATTGAATCATATCCCATGGAGACTGCCAGCGGCACAAGTATAACCACAAAGGCAATGGTCTCCTCACTCATCCCGAACACCGCTCCAAAAAGGCTGAACATAAGCATTATGAGCACAATCACCATATTGCTCACCCCAATTCTGGCCAGAGCCCTGTTCTTCTCAAGGCGGGTAACCATCCCAAGAAAAGAGAAGATTCCTGCATCAATGGCCCTGCTCTTGTTCACCACCCAAAAAGAGGCCCCTATAACCAGTATGAAACATATTATCCCGCTCTGTTTTGTAAAGCCATTGTAGAAAGCCTCCATAACACTCCACCACTGCCCCTCGGCAGGAACCTCGTTGAACTGCACAGCAACTGATTCTGTACCGGGGCCCTTTACATACTCGCCTCCGGGAACCAGCCAGGTTGCCAGAGCGCAGACCAGAATTATTGCAAAAATGATAACATAGGTGTTTGGGAATTCCCTCTTTTTTCTGCCCATATACTTAAACGTTTTGTTCCGGGTGCAAAAATACCCAACACTTTGCAAATTGCAAACCTCTATCTCACATCAATCATAACCATTCCCTGCACTTTAGAATTGTCAACCGACTTTGCATAAACCTCGCAGTATCCAGGCGACACAGTTGTCATGAGACCATTCTGGTCAACCTTAACAATATTCTTGTTGGAAGAGTACCAGGTGACCCTTTTGTCATAAGCGGTCTCGGGCAAGACAGTAAGCCTGCACTGGTGTGTTTTTCCAAGCCCCTGCGAAAACACAATATAAGAAGGTGCCACCCTCACTTCCGTAACCCTGTCGAGCAGCGCCCCGTTATCCACACTTACGCTGTTTTCATTCTCCGAAACTGAACCTTTGAATGTTACGGTAACCCTGTGGTCATTATTTCTCAGGACATTGCAGTCCCCATCAGATGTTCCAAGGAAAAACCTGTAAACCATATCACCCCTATGCTTTGCTGAAACAAGATTTGCCACAATCTCCACATAACTGCACACTTTTCTCCTCTGCTCTCCCAGCATGTGGGCCTTAACCTTGTTCCCTACCGCTCCAGGCACCTCCCCCTGCATGTTTTCAAACATATAGAAAGAGATCCCCTCAGAATTGAGTTTCTGCAGCGAAGTCCACCCGTCCACCGTAATGCCGTCGGTAACCTCTGCGGCAACATTGTCCCCGAACAATGAACTCTCCAGCGGAACATTCTTTAATGTAACACTTTTCACCGAGAATGTTACATTCTTGTCTATGGCGCTGTAACGGCATTTGACAGTAATCTTCCCCACAATCCTCTCCATCCTGACAGGCAACGGGGACTCAAATGGGAACGTCACATCCTCCACACATCCGGTCATTATTGCCGCTCCATTCCCTGCGCACAATTCCCCAATATCAGGTGTCCTGTATGACAACTCAAGCAACTGCTGCTTGGAGAGCACCTTCTCCTCTTTCCCCCAATTTGCAAGTGCATAAACTGAGTACAATGATTTTGTAAACAAAGTCACCTGCTGAACTCCTATATTGCCGTCGGGAAAAAACTTTGAATATACCGGCACTCCTCCTGAATCAAATATATAAAGGTTCACATCTTCAATTGCAGAAGTCTCCATTGCGGCATCCCCTTTTGTAAATGGGAATGACTCCAAAAATTCCACCCTCATCCCCACCTGTTCCAATTGGGGAACATTAACCTCCACCGGCTCCGCAACACAACCTCCGCACAGCATTGCCGCCAGGAATAAAAAACCATTGAATTTTTTCATTTTTTAGGGCAATATTACCACTTCTCCAACAGGCAATATGCCAAAAAAAGAAAAAATTCCGTCTTCCCCAAAAGATTTGTCTCTTTTTAGGAAAACGGAAAAATTTCCTTTTTTAAGATTGTAAAAAAAATCCCTCTATACAGCCATTAGGATTAGTATCTGTGGAGTAAGTACCCTGAGGAACATTACAAGAGGATAAACTGTTGCATAAGATACCGCCTGCTGGTTGATTGGAGATACCGAATTTGAATATGCAAGTCCCGACGGATTTGTACCGCTTCCCGAGATAAGTCCCATCAACTGGAAGTAGTTGAACTTGAACACAAATCTTCCTACTGCAGCACCAGTAAGCATAGGGACCACTGTAATGATTACTCCGTAACCAATCCATGCAAGACCGCCCTGATTTATTACTGTATCAACAAATCCTGCACCGGAGCCTATACCCACTGCAGCAAGGAAGAGTGAAATGCCCACCTCACGCAGCATCATGTTTGCACTCAAGGTTGTATAGGTTACAATATTGAATTTGTATCCGAAACGGCTTATAAGGATAGCAATGATAAGGGGACCGCCTGCAAGACCCAATTTTACAGGCTGAGGCATACCAGGGAGCATGAACGGAATTGAGCCGAATATCATACCCACTGCAATGCCAAGGAAGATTGCAAGCAGATTAGGCTCCCTCAACTGTTTTGAAGAGTTGCCCAGCATCTTTGCAAAAGCATCCAGTTTCTTGTCGTCACCAACTGCAAGTACACGGTCACCAATCTGGAGTTCAAGGTCAGGTGCAGCAACAAGGTCTATACCTGCACGGTTTACCCTGGTAACATTCACACCAAATACAGACCTCACTTTTAGTTCACCAAGGGTTTTGCCATTAATCTTATGTTTGGTAACAATAATCTTTCTGGTAGACATCATGCTGTCCATATCTGCCCACTCGTCTGAACTCATGTCCAGCAGTTCGCCAAAGAATGCAACAATGGACTCCTTGCTCTGCTCAACAGAAATGACCAGAAGTTTGTCTCCGTTATAAAGTTTTGTTGAAGATGTAGGAATCTCAACAGCGCCGTCTGCCCTGCAAAGCCTTGAAACCACAAAATCCTTGTCTATCAATCCATGAAGTTCCTCTATGGTCTTGCCCATGATTGCCACATTCTTAACCTCAACAGAGTATTTGGTAGCCATCTTTGCGGCATCCGCATTTGAACCTGTTGCCTTCTCCAACTCCTTCTCCATTGTCATTCCAAACAGCCCCCTTATTACAACTATAGACATTACAATACCAACCACTCCCAAAGGATAAGCCACTGCGTATCCCATTGCAATTGAAGGGTCCGAAGCACCTGTGGCATCTATGAATGTCTGCTGCGCAGCACCGAGTCCAGGGGTATTGGTTACCGCTCCACAAAGGACACCAACCATTGTAACAAGGCTTGTTCCTGTAACAAGATGTATAATATAGGCCAATATTACTCCAAGAAAGACTATCAGCACAGCCACTCCGTTAAGGGTAAGGCCTCCCTTCTTGAATGAAGAGAAAAAGCCGGGGCCAACCTGCAGACCTACCGAATACACAAACAGAATAAGACCGAACTCCTTTATGAAATGGAGTATATTGTGCTCAACTGTAAGACCAAAATGGCCTGCCACTATACCCACAAAAAGGATCCATGTAACGCCCAACGATACTCCGCAGATCTTTATCCTGCTCAAAAGCACACCAAGGGCAACTGTTCCCGACAATACCAGAACAGCATGGGCAATTGAACTGCCCGTAATTAATTCACTGAACCAATCCATAATAATACAATTGATAATGCGGTGGCAAAGGTAGCATATTTTTTACCTGAACAAAACCTATTTCTATCTAATTTGTCCCTTTCTGAAAGCAACCAGCAATTGTTTGAGATCATCTATCTGGTCTATGAGTTTCTTCCCGATATCTGTATCCCTCACAAATTTCCTCCTCTCCACAAACTCCACAACAATTGTTTCAGAGATGATGTCCTTCCCCTGCTCTATTGCTATCTGGGTTGATTCAAACGGCTCATGCTGCACCAGCCTCAACCCGTATGAATTGTAAATTAAGGTGTAACCTGCAATGCCGGTCTCTGCCTGATAAGGTTTTGAATAGCCGCCATCTATAACCAGCAGCCTTCCTCCGGCCTTTATAGGGGACTCCCCTTTGGTAGTCTTTACCGGTATATGTCCGTTGATTATATGCGACGGTTCCCCTTCTATTCCAAACTCAGCCAGAATCTTCTCGCATATCTCCTTATTGTTCTTGTGGATATTGTACCACCCCTTGTGCTCCTTCTGGGCCTCCTTGTCACTTAGGAAATAGCGCTCAAAGGTTGCCATCCTGTTCTTGTCAAACGGAGGTGAAACAGGACCGCACCACAGATACCAGACAAAATCCTGGGCAAACTGCTTCACTGCAGATTTCTCGGTCTCGAAATATGCTTGTCGCACAATCTGGTCTATCTTGTCAAACAGCGCCTTGCCGGCGTAATCCTTCCCCTGTATATTGAGTGACTTGAACGAGCCGTCCTCGTTCAACGGAACCGAACCATGGAAAAGGAGGTTTGAATTCCTTACAAGATACAAGGCTCCGTGTGAATAGAGCAACTGCATATGCTTGGCCAGATGGGCACTGTTTACAAAATTGTTTGTAAGCCTGTTTATCACCCTCTCCTCATCAGGAGTAAGTTTGTAAGGGTCTGCAGGATCCACCGTCTGGAAATCATCATCCCTGAGCGGATACTCCTTGCCGTCGAGGACAATCACCCCCCTCTCCCTGTCTATAAGGTGGAGCAGGTTGCGGTCATCCATCCCAAACTCAGGTCTGCGGCTAATAATCTCATATTCCAGTTTGAACTGCATTATTGTAATGGCCTTGTGCATCTGGGCCACCAGCCTTGTCTGTTTAGGATTCAGCCCCTCCGCATCAGACCCCTTTGGTCTGAATATAGTACAAGGATCGTCCCCATACACATCCATGGCAAATGTTACCAACGGAAGGAGGTTTATTCCATACCCCTCCTCCAATATCTTGAAATTTGCATAGCGGGAACACATCCTCACCACATTGGCGACACATGCCTTGCTTCCAGCAGCAGCACCCATCCATACAAGGTCATGATTACCCCACTGGACATCCCAGTTATGGTAATTCTCCAGTATGTCAAGGATGATGTGGGCTCCCGGACCCCTGTCATATATGTCA
The DNA here is from genome assembly GCA_015060445.1 of Bacteroidales bacterium. GTDB lineage: Bacteria > Bacteroidota > Bacteroidia > Bacteroidales > UBA932 > Egerieousia. The sequence continues at coordinate 151,148 of SUYL01000002.1, read as the reverse complement.
CCTATTATATGGAGGGAATCAATGGTCAGCCTCTGTATGAGGTTGCATATGGCAATAATGAAATGGTCTGCACGCCCTGTGGAGATAATGGTCTCAACAATTGCTGTAATGTAATTGTGTTTGTTGGCCTCACCGCTCTTGGACTCATGCAGCAGTTCCTGAATGATATATTCATACTCCTGAGGCATTGCCTTCCTCACTTTTGACCTTGTATATTTGGTGGATACATTGGAGCACACCTTTACCAGCCTCATGAGTATTACCTTGTACCACTCATGGAGAGCCCTCTCCTTCTCCCTTATCTTTATGATTTTGAGTTTCTCCTCCGGATAATATATGAGTGTACACAATTCACTCTTCTCGGTCTCCCTCAACGAGTGCCCGAAAATATCCTCCACCTTCCTCTTTATTACTCCCGATGCATTTTTCAGGACATGCTGGAATGCCTCATGCTCCCCGTGGAGGTCCGTAACAAAATGCTCCGTTCCTTTGGGCAGGTTGAGGATAGCCTCAAGATTAATGATCTCTGTACTGGCAGCCTGTATTGTGGGGAAACTCTTTGAGAGCAACTGCAAATATTTCAAATCTCTTTTCATGGTATTGTACAAGGTTTATTTGTTTTCTTTCAATTGACGCAGCACTTCCTCTATTCCCTTCTCCAGTTGCGGATCCTTGCCGTCCATCCTGTCCTTGAATGTATTGCGGACATAAATGTCAGGTGCTACACCTGTCCTCTCCAGATCCTTCCCGTCCAATGAGTAGCATCCCCAAGCAGGCAATCTCAATGAAGAGCCGTCAATCATGCTGGCACCCGAGGTGAAAATAACCCAACGGTAAGTCTCCGTACCAACTATTGTTGCAAGTTTGAGCGCCTTTATTCCGTTTGATGTCACCTCCGCATCACTCAGGCTCCTTTCATTTATAAGAACCACAACAGGCATGTCTCCAGGGGTGACATTAGGGTGGGAGTTGGTTTCATTGTCCCTGTAGCCCCAGTTGTAATGTGCCTTTTGGGCCAGGAAATCCAGAACCTCCTTATGTACGTTTCCTCCATTGTTGAAACGCAGGTCGAGGATTATACCCTCCTTGCCTACAGTTCTTGTATGCATATCCATAAGGAACCTGTTGAGTTCGCCTGCCCCCATATCCCTCATATGGGTATATGCAATCTTCCCTTTTCCCTTCTTCCGGACAATCTGGCGGCAGTTCTCCTCCCATTCCCCATAAAGGAGATTCTTAAGTTCTGAATATGAAATTGTATGCAACTTCACATCAAACTCTTTCCCTTTGCGGCTGAATGTGAGTTTCACCTCAGGCTCCCTTATGGCAGCACTCATCAGTTTCTCCCTGTTCTCACCCTCATTCACCCTTGTTCCGTTCAATGCCACCAGTTTGTCCCCTTTCTGTATGTCTGTATCTACATTATCTGCAGGGGAACCCGCTACAACCCTCTCTACAGTATATGGCGCTGCGTTGTTCCACTCAATACCGGTCTCAATTGTATAGGTACGGGTCTGCGGCGGCTGCTGTTCCCTACCGTATGAGTTGAATCCCAAGTGTGATGAATTTAGTTCTCCCAACATGTCGTTCACCAGGGTTACAAGGTTTGCCCTGTTCCTTACATATGGGAGGAACGACGCGTAATAGTCTCTCTTTGCCTTCCAGTCTGTACCATGGAAATCCACATCGTAGAAATTCTGGTCCATAAGTCCCCAGGCCTCATAGAACATCTGCTCAAACTCATCCTTAAGGTTTTTCTCTACAGATTTCTTTACAGTAACCTTGGTAGCCCTCATCTGGTTGAGGTCTATCCTATATATGTCGGCCCCGCTTACGGCAAACAGTTCATTGTCTGAACTTATAAAAGAGCCTCTCCTCAAATCCCTTACGGTCTTCACCTGGGCATAAGGATCCGAGAGTTCAAGCGCATAAACCTTATCTCTTGCCGAACACAAAAGCCAATCTTTCCCTTTACTGCTGAATGTGTACAGGCTATACCCTCCCTGCAGTTCATTCATCCTTATTATCCTGCTGTAGATATCATTGAAGTCTATCTTTGTCTGGGATACCTTCTTCTCTTTTTTCTCAGGTTTGCCCTCTTTTTTCTCAGGCTTGCCCTCTTTTTTCTCATCTTTCTTCACATCTTCAGGCTTCTCTTTGAAGAGTTCGTCATAAATGTCAGATTTGAAAGGCTTTGTATTGTAATCCAGCAACGGTAGTTTATATATGCTCCTCTGGCCGCCTCCCCTTGGGAAAGAGGTGCCGTAGAAATTTGCCGCCATAAACAGGTATTTGCCGCAAGGAGAGAAGCAAGGGGCCCCCTCAGAACTTGCAGAATTTGTGAGGTTGTAGAGTTTCTTCTCCTTGAATGAGTATATGAAGATATCCCCCTCAAAAAGGTTTACAGCCTCAAACGCCAGGTAGGCATCGTCATATGAGAAGTTGAGGTTATAACTGGAATATGACCAGAATTGTGCATCTGCAAGTTTCTCTGCAGTATTCTCCTTTATGTTATATGCCATTACACTCCCGTTGCCGTTTATGAAAGCCAGCATCTCCCTGTTATGGGACATCTTCAGGTTCTTTACATTGCATGGTGCCTTGTAGAGCAACTGCTCCCCACTTTTTCCGTCTGCAGAAATCTTGTACAGTGCAGTAAATCCCTTGTCAGTTCTGGTATAGTATATGGTCCTGTTGTCCTTGTCCCATACCATTTCATCTACCCTTTCATTTGAAGGGGTATCCAACTGGTGCTGGTATTTCCCTTTTGCATCACCCACATACAGAAGGCCCCTTATAGAAAATGAGAATTTTTTTCCGTCGGGAGAAACAGCCACCCTTCTTGGAGAGACATCTGCAAAATTGCGCATTACATCTACATTGTTGTCTGCAACGGTTATCTGCGGAACAGTAATCTTTCCGGTAGAAAGGTCCATATAATGGATCTTGTACTCAAGGATAAACACCATTGCATTTCCGTTGAAACTTATTGCCGGATATTGTACAGACTGCCCAAAGGTTGTAAGTTGCTGCGGAGCCCCCTTAGGGTTATATTTTACTATATTGGACTCCTTGTTGAACTGGTCTGTAACATAGTAGAGGTTGCCTTTCCTGTCTGCCATAGGCCAGGTGTCCTTTCCCTCGTATGAGGTGAGTTCCCTGTAGGTTCTCTTTGCAGGGTGCCAACTCTTTATGTTCGGATTATGGTCTCCCACATACCTTTTCCTTGTAGGGAAATTTATGCTCTCTGTAGATTCATTGAAATATAGTTCCCCTGTAACAGGGTTCTCAACCACGTTCACTATTGTATTGAAGTAGTTTTCAAACAGCCTTATAGGGGTGCCACCCGCAAGGGCCACCTTGTATGTGCTTCTTGAGTTTGCCCTGTTGGTCTCAAAGTAGATGTATTTTGAGTCTGCACTCCAGCCGCTTGGAACATCATTGCCCTCATGCCAGGTGAGCCTTTTCACCTCTCCGCCATCTACGGGTACAATGTAAACATCATTGTTTCCCTGTATGTCAGAGGCAAATGCCACCCATTTGCCGCAAGGGGAAACCTTTGGACGGCTCTCATTGCCACCCAGAGAAACCAGCCTCATGGCAAGTCCCCCATTGGAAGGGACCTTAAAAATGTCTCCGTCGTATGAGAAATATATATCCTTGCCGTCGGGAGACAATGATGGATTATATGGGAAATGAAGGGTCTGTGCCATTACTGCCACCGGCAGAATGAGAAACAAAAGGGAAACCAGTTTTTTCATATCTCTTTAAAGTTTGGTTACAGATGTATATACAAACTCTAAAGTTACAAAAAAATTCTATGCTTCAAAAATCTCCTTTTTTGCAACTGCACTAAGATATACGGTACGCACAAGAAGATGCATCATATATCCTGCCCACAAAGATTGTACACCTATATGTCCCCTGAGGAGAAAATAACTCAAAAAGAAGCCTGCCACAGCCCATAACATTGAGTTTCTCAGCGCTTTTGTGGCAGTTGCCCCAATGAATACCCCGTCCCATGTAAATGCAACGGAACTCACAAAAGGCATAACCAGCAGCCATGGGAGGAAATTTGCAGAATGTGCAATAACCTGTGCATCATCAGCCAAAAAGCCAACCATCCATTCACCCCCAGCCCAGTACCCCAGGGTTGACACAGCACCTATTGCACAACTCCATGCAAATATCACCTTCACCGCCCTTTTCAAAGAAATTTTGTCTTTGGCACCTATGTATCTTCCCGACAAAGCCTCCCCCGCATACGCAAAACCATCTACAAAATATGAATAGAGCAACATGAGTTTCATCATTATGGAACTTACCGCCAGATCTATATCTCCATAGCGGGCCGCCAGGGATGTAAGCCCTGCATAAATGCACAGAAAACATACGGACCTTACAAACAGATCTGCATTGAGGATAAAGAACCTCTTTAAATTACCGCTCTTGAGAGTACCGCGGATATCTGCCAAATGAAAGTATTTCCCATACTGGAAAACCATGAGCGACACCGCCAGCAGAAAACCTGCATACTGTGCCACCAGAGTGCCCCAGGCTATCCCCGCAAACCCCATTCCAGCATAAAATGCAAAGAAGATGCTGGCAACAATATTGGTTACATTTACAACAATATCCACCACCATAGGGCTCACTGCATTCTGCATCCCAATGAAAAACCCTTTGAAAACATTCAGGGAGAGGGTTGCAGGTGCAGCCCATATCCTTATGAAGAAATACTCCCTGGCAAGGGCCTCAACCCCGGGTGAACACTCTATGAAATGGAAGGCAGCCTCAACATACACCCATTGCAGCACTATGAACAGGATTGCAAATGACAGGGCTGTAAATATACCCAGGGCAAAAGTCTCCATTGCATCCTTGAAGTCTTCCCTGCCATACGCCTGGGCCACCATACCTCCGGTACCAACCCTGAGGAATCCCATATTCCAGTACAACAGGTCAAAAAGCATGGATGCTATGGCTATTCCACCCAATGCCGTTGCATCCCCCAATCTGCCGGCTATAGCCGTATCTGCCATACCCACAAGGGGTACAGTTATATTTGCAAGGATACTTGGAATGGCTAACCTCAGTACTGTCCTGTTCATTTTGCACTACCTGTATTTGGTCTGCTCATCCAGCATCCCAAGATAAGACTCATACCTCTCTACAGAAATCTCCCCGTTTTCAACCGCCTCCTTAACCGCACACCCGGGTTCGTGAGTGTGTGTACAAGGGGCAAAACGGCAATTGTCCTCTATGCGGAGCATCTCCGGAAAATATCCGCTCAGTTCCAGTTGCGACACATCCACAAGCCCGAATCCTCTGATTCCCGGAGTATCTATCACAAATCCTCCCGACGATATGGGGTGCATCTCATAAAAAGTTGTGGTATGCTTTCCCTGCTGGTGATACTCTGAAATCTCACCCACCCGCAAATTCAAATCGGGGTCCAACGCAGAAATGAGTGATGACTTACCCACTCCCGACTGCCCTGAGAAAAGGACAACCTTCCCTTTGCACCGCTCCCGTATCTCATCCAGCCCCAGACCTGTTGTTGCAGAACTTTCAATTACATCATATCCTGCTCCGGCATATATCTCCTTGAACGCCTCCACCATCTGCAGGGCCTGTGGGGAATATATGTCCATCTTGTTGAGTATAATGGTTGCCGGCACATTATACGCTTCGCATGTTACAAGAAAACGGTCTACAAAAGGGAGTTTCACCTCCGGCAGTTCCACAGTTACTATGAGGAAAACCATATCAAGATTGCTGGCAATCACATGTGACTGTCGGGATAAATTTGTTGATTTCCTTATAATGTGGTTCTTGCGTGGAAGGATATTCTTTATGGTTGCCATCTCCCCCTCATTGCGCTCATATTCAACCATATCTCCCACGGCAATTGGGTTTGTGGAGTTGAACCCCTTGAGCCTCAGTTTCCCCTTTATTACCGCCGGAAAAAGATCCCACTGTGGAAGGTGGGAGAGCATATAATGGCTCCCTGTATGTTTTACTACTGTTGCAGTATTTGCTTTATCCATAATTATTGTAAGAATGCGAACGTGTAAAGATAGTAAATTGTGCAAAAACCATTAACTTTGCAGGGTAAAAAAGTTAATTGGGATATGTTTGCAATAGAAGAACTGGACAGATATGTAGAGAACGGGCTTGCTGCCCTCAATTTCAGGATTGAACCTAAAGAGTTGTACCAACCGATTGAGTACATGATTTCCATTGGCGGCAAAAGGCTCCGCCCGGAGTTGTGCCTGCTCACATACAACCTCTTTTCAGATAAAATTGAAAAACCTATCCTGTATCCTGCACTGGCACTGGAGATTTTCCACGGCTTTACCCTTATACATGACGACATCATGGACCAGGCAGAACTCCGAAGGGGACAACAGACCGTTTACCGCAAATGGGACAACAACATAGCAATCCTCAGCGGTGACGTAATGAGCATAAAGGCGTATGAACTGTTGGCCAACTGCCCAGGGAACGTTCTTCCGCAGGTACTGGCATTGTTCTCAAAAACTGCAGCCCAAGTTTGTGAGGGGCAGCAATATGACATGAACTTTGAGAACATCCCATACATAACAATGAAAGACTATATCTCAATGATAAGCCTCAAGACGGCAGTACTCATTGCATGCTCCGCAAAAATGGGTGCCCTCATTGCCGGTGCAGACGAAAAGGTTGCACAGGCCCTGTACGACTTTGGCTACGACCTTGGAATAGCATTCCAGATACAGGACGACCTGTTTGACACATTCGGGCAGGGAAATGTCTTTGGCAAAAAGATTGGCGGGGATATCCTCAACAACAAGAAGACATGGCTGCTGGTGGAGTCTTTCAAAGTTGCAGACAACAGGCAGAGGGAAGAACTGGATGCAATAATGGCTATGGGAGAGGATCAGGGAGAGGAGAAGATTGCCAGGATGCAGCAGATGTACAACACTCTTGGGATAAAGGAGAGCGCAACCAAATCCATCATGGAATATTACAACAGTGCCCTTGAAATTATAAACAAAATAGATTTCACCCCTGCACAGATGGAACAATTGCAGAGATTTGCCGACAAACTTATAAAGAGAATAAAATAATGGAAGGGCTGAATATCATAACTCCTGTAAAGGATTCCATTGAACTAACACTGGAAACAATAAAGGCTACTCTGGACTCTGAGATAAAGGTACCTTTCACATATACCGTATATAACGACTTCAGCACTCCCGAGAACACTGCAATCCTTGAGAAGGCATCAAAGGAGATGGGATTCAAACTGGTGAATTTGAGTGACCTTACAGACCACCCCTCTCCAAATTACCTTATGGTACTTAAGATGACACGTAAAGAGTCCATCGGGAAGAACTGGGGACTGGCCATTGTGGAATCTGATGTAATAGTAAAGAAAGATACTTTCCAAAAGTTGTATGAGGGTGCTGCTGCAGATGAAAAATGCGCAATTGCCGCATCGGTAACTGTAGATGAGAAAGGGGATATAAATTACCCTTACCTCCCTGCCAAAGGGAGGGAGAATACGGCTCTCAAATATGACAAGCACTGCAGTTTCTGCTGCTCTCTGCTCACTCCCCAGTTCCTTAAGGCATTTGACTTTGACCAACTTGATGCCAGCAAAAATTGGTTTGATGTAACAATTTCGCATAAAGCACTGGAACTTGGATTCAACAACTGGCTCTTTACAAATCTGCCTGTATGGCACCGTCCTCACGGCAGCAGGCCATGGAAACAGTTAAAATACACCAACCCGTTGAAATACTACTGGCTCAAGTTTACAAAAGGGTTGGACAAAATTTAGAGAATTGAGAGATATGGAACTTGAAATAATGGCCCCTGCGGGGAATTTTGAATGTCTGATGGCAGCAATACAGGGTGGAGCCAACTCCATCTATTTTGGTGTGGGCAACCTCAACATGCGTTCCCACTCTGCCAACAATTTCAATCCCGATGACATTTACAAGATTGTTGAGATATGCCGTGAGCACAATGTAAGGTCATATCTTACATTGAACATAATCATATACAACGACGACATTGAGCCTATGCGCCACGCATTGGACGAGGCAAAGAGAGCAGGTGTAACCGCAGTGATTGCATCAGACATGGCTGTTATCTCATACGCCCGCCAGATTGGAGTTGAAGTTCATATCTCCACCCAACTGAATGTATCAAACTTTGAGGCTGTAAAATTCTATGCCCAGTTTGCAGATGTGGTTGTACTTGCCCGCGAACTCACCTTGCCACAGGTAAAAGAGATAAAGAGAAGGATTGTAGAAGAGGGAATCAAAGGTCCGGGGGGAAAGGAGGTACAATTGGAGATGTTCTGCCATGGGGCATTGTGCATGGCCGTATCGGGCAAATGCTACTTGAGCCTGCAGCACTACGGAGCCTCAGCCAACAGAGGGGCATGTTACCAGTTGTGCCGCAGAGGATACAAGGTAACAGACCTTGAGACAGGCATTGAACTGGAGGTTGACAACAAATACATAATGTCTCCAAAAGACCTCTGCACCATAGAGTTCATGGACAAGATCATTGATGCAGGAGTAACTGTATTCAAGATTGAGGGAAGGGCCCGCAGCGCAGAATATGTAAAGAAGGTTACTGCAGCATACCGCGCCGCAGCTGATGCTGTAATTGCAGGCACCTACACCCCTGAATACGCTGCAGAACTTAAGGCCGGCGTTTCCCAGGTGTTCAACCGCGGTTTCTGGGACGGATATTACCAGGGTGCATTCCTGGGTGAATGGAGTGACGTTTACGGCAGCAAAGCCACCAAGAAAAAGACATACATTGGAAAAGTAACCAACTACTTCTCAAACATAGGGGTTGCAGAGATACTCATTGAAACCGGAGAATTGAACGTAGGGCAGAACATCCTCATCATAGGCCCTTCTACCGGAGTAATTGAGATGCAGCCTGCCGAGATTAGGGTTGACCTCACCGCCACAGACAAAGCCGTAAAAGGGCAATACTGCTCAATTGCAGTCCCAGAAAGGTTGAGGAGATCAGATAAGGTGTATATTTTTGAGTAGCCGGCAGCAGACAGTTGCGGATTGGTGCCGCTGATTTGGGTGCTGGAGGGCGCACAAGGGTGCGTGGTCCGGGAGATGTGGTCCGAGTGCGCTGGCGGGCACATTTTGCACCTGATTTGTGCCCAAGAGGTATTTTTTGTGGATTTGGGCACATTTGACGCCTGATTTGTGCCCGGCAGTAAGACTGCGGGCACATTTTGCACCTTATTTGTGTCCAACAGGCATTTTTTTTGGGACTTGGGCACAAAATAGCACCTCTACGTGCCCATGACCACCCTGTCGGGAACAAAACAATAGCAAAACGTGCCCAAAGACATTTCCATCCAGCACTATCTGTATTGGTTGTGTTCAATATTGGATAGAAACTCTTCCATGCTTGAAACACTCAGTACCTCAAAAAGACGGTTTACATCCTCAACAATATTTCCCTTAATAACACCTTTCCTATTCAAAGGTGAGTGTTTATTGATATTGCCCATGTCTGAAGAAGAAAAACTTTTAATCTAGCAGATAACTTTTTCTCTTTTAAAAAATAGACACAAAAAAACTCCGGAAAAACTCCGGAGTTTTTATTTATTTGGTCCTTTGTGCCTCCCTCCATGTATGAGGAATAATTACAGGCGGATGAAGTGGAACAAACTTGTCCACACTATCTGCTTGAGGTTGTTTTTCATTATCTTTTCTCATTTTTATACTTGCTGCACATGAATTAAGATATACTATAGATATCAGTAGAATTAGTGCCGCCAATATTTTGCGTGTTATTAGTCGTTTATTTCGCATCTTTCCAAGATTTGTTTACGATTACAGGCGGATGAGTTGGTTTATAATTCGTAGGTTTATATACCATCGCACGCGTTGAAGCAGTGGCTCTGTTACGGGCATCCCATTCTACAAATTTTTCATAATCATACTCCCAACTATTTCCGTAGGCAAGTTTGTGAATACGATAATATATCGCCTCACGGGATGGAGCGTTAAATCCACCTGTGTTGTAACGCATAATAGAGTTCTCGGTTGGTCGCCACACGCCTGTCCAATATGTCAAACCTCCCTCATACGCTCCCAAGCCCTCGTCGGCATAGCGAGTATCATTTACGAAGTGGCTCCAACGAGTCGCGGTCGGGTCGCTTGTGAAATCGACATTCTTCCACCAACCCCAATCGGTTTGTTGCGACTTATGGCTTGCAACTACCGCCTCGGGAATAGCTCCCATATTCTCGTAGGCATACTCGTCGGCAAGTTTTGCAAAACCATGACCGCACGCCTCGTGGTGGAGCAATTGGACAAATGTCTCGGCATTGCCACCACGCGGGAAGTATGATACAGATACGCCATTGCCATACCCTGCGCTATTGTCAGGATAATACATATAACAAGTACCAGCATAGTTATCGGAGTTCATTGACACGATTAGCAATGCTTCGTCCATTTCCTCCTCAGAAATTGCTTTGAGAGCATATTTGAACACATTACCATCATTTCCGCCAACCAATGTGCCATTACCGAAATATCCATCGAAGACAGTATTGCCATACCCATATTCCTCTGTTGCAGACACAGCATTTACATAATAAACATTAAAGTGGTCCTTGAATGACTTGTATGGTTCCTCAGTAAACAAATTATTATACATTGTTTCCATATCTGCCTTATATGTCCCATCTGCAATCTGACGGTCACTATATGCATCACCCATCAACACTATATTAATACCATCTCCCTTTGTGGCAGATTGAATAGTCATAACTTTACCGTCTTGTGAATAGTCTGAAGACTGATATATATCATTATACTGAAGTTTTACAAATCCTACAACAGAATTTATAACTGGCTTTATATCAGAATCAAATTTTGCATAATTGAAGAAAACTACTCTTCCTGTGGAGTCCACTATCGTAAATGTAGGAGCAATGTATGGGTAAAAAACATATTTTACATCCATACAATTATCTTGGGTCATAAAAATATTTGACCAAGGTATGCCGTTTTTAGAGATAAACGTTTCAACATCTTTTAGTTGTGGTACATTCTCGCCATAGTACTCTCCGTTGACATAACCAATTATCTCAAGTCCTTTTTCTGAATAATCTGAGTAAAGTTGTTTCAATTTATTGATATCATCAGCGTCCTCATACATTCTACTGGTACTGTAATGGTACATCAATGTATATTTATTGGATGAGAAAATGCTTTTTGATTCCATTCGGTTCCCATCTATGTCCAACATGTCAAATGGACTGAAATTGATATGCAACTTTTTTAAATCATAAGCATTGTCTGGCAACATCTGTCCCCAATGCGTATCAAGAAAAGTGGACTGAGGTAAATCTATCTCTAATTTATTTTCTACCAGATATAATTCTTCAAGACTCTCAAGTTTTATTATACTTTCAGGTATTTTACCACTTAAATGATTTTGACATAAATTCAATAGAGTAAGTTTTTTCAAGTCACCTATGTTTGTTGGGATTGGTCCCGATAGCATAGTACTTCTTATAAATACTCTTTCCAAATTTGTCAATTTGCAGAATTCTTCAGGAATAGATCCGGTAAACATATTGCCATGTGCAAATATTTCTTTCAATTCAGAAAGATTCCCTATTTCAGGCGGGATAACTCCTTCTAGATAATTATCTCCTATATATAAATACTTAAGATTCTTTAATTCTCCTATCAATTTTGGCATCGAACCTTTAAGATTGTTTTGCATAAGAGATATCTCAATTACAAATCCCAAATCATCAGTACGTATTCCATACCACTCTCCAACAGGTTTATCACTGCACCAATTGGTATTATTCACCCAATTGTCCCCTCCTGTTGCTTTATAGAATTCTATCAGAGCCTGTTTCTCTGCTTCCAATATCTCACCCAATCCTTTTTGAACAACTTTAATGGTCTGTACGGCATTCCCTCCAGATATGGTTATATACCCAACTCTGTCAGTTTTCAAAGTATCACAGGCCGCAATATTGAAGTATAGAGTTTTGGTTTCCAAAGCCCTTGTTTCAACCTGCGATATCCAACTTGCACAACTGTCTGGGATAGTAACTGTGATATCTACATTGGTCAGTATCTCAAAATCAAGGTTTCCGCCCTCTTTCCCAAATTCATAATCACTTTTTGCAAGAACTATCGCATCTTTCTGGGCCTGGGTTACCCTTACGGTGTCTGAGACATTGCTTTCTGCGTTGGCAAAGATTATCATTGCACTGCGGGAGTCGTATGTTTCATTGGCACTGGCTACAAAGATGTATTTGTTGGTGGACATTGCCCTGGTGGTATTCTCTGCAATCCATGGCTCTACACCTTCTGGGAATGCGAGGTTCATTGTGGCATTTACATTGCTCGCCACCTCAACTTCAAAGCTCTCCCCTTCTGACTTAAGTACGTACTCATCTTTGGATATTACTATGCTTGGAGCCTCTCCTGCCTGGTGTACTTTAACGGTATCCTTGAGATTGCCGCTGGTAAGGTATATTTCGCCGGATCTCTTTTCTATACTTTCGTTCTTTGCTATTTCAAATGTAAGGGTTGAGTCCTTGAGCGCTTTGGTAGTTACAACCTTTATCCAACTTTGGGCCTCAGTGGAGATGGTGTGTGTAAAGGAGACATTGCTCTTGGCAACTACCTTTATCTCCTTGCCTTCTGCAGGCACCTCAAATGATGACTGGGATACGGTAAGGGCATCTTTCTGCTTCTGTTCTACCTTTATGGTACGGGTAGTGTTTCCTGCCGTAATTGTTATTGATGCCGCACGGTTGTCGGGAGTAGTATTTTCCTTTACTGTTATGGTTATGGTTGCTGTGCCCGCCTGGCCATTGGTTGGGGATACGCTGCACCAGTCACTTGCCCTGGTGTTTATTACAGAGGCGCTCCATGCTGCACTTGCTGTAAAGGTAACAGTAGAGGTTCCTCCTGTTGTACCCAGCACCGGAGCTGTGTCGGAGCCTCCTGCTATTGTTATGGTTTCCTGTTTTGGTTGTTCCGGTTGTGGGTCTGGATTTTCCGGGTCACTCTTGCTGCAACTGATTAGAATTGCAAATACCGCCAAGAGCAGATGAAGTTTTTTCATATCTTTTTAAATTAGGTAATTGTATTACTCAATTATATCAAGTGGATAAGAACAAAAAAAGTGATGTGCTGAAAATCAGCACATCACAAAGTTATAAAAAATATTTAATAGAATGAATTTTTACAGCATTGCCGCATATTTTCTGATTTCTGAAAGTTTCTCCATAAAACTTTTGTCGTGTTGCGCCTGATACATGTTGTACTTCAATTGCAAATTCATCAAGGAATCCGCAGGCACATCCAAAGCCGCTTCAAACATCATAGCCGTTGTAAGTGTAAATCCACCTTTTTTGTGGACACATTTCTTTAGACAAAACTACTGCCTTTTGGGGCTGCTCTATGCCAAAAAGAGAAAAACCTGCACCTTATTATGCAAGTTTTTCTCTTTTTGAAATTATCTTTTTTAACTGCTCCCTTACAGGCCCTATTTTATCAAATCCAATGTTTTGTGCAGTTGCACATCGTTGCGGATAATTGATTCTATCCTTCCTGGGGTGCAATAGTATTTGTAAACTATCTCCTCTTCCAACAATGGTTTGAATTCGGCTTTCTTTACCCTCAGCATCTCTTCTTTGGAGATTGTAAGTTTCTTCTCCAGTGCGTCAAACTCTGCTTTGCAGATGTTGTACAGGTCTTCTGATTTTGCAGATTTGAGCATCTGGTCCAATTGGGCCTGGGCACTGCTGCGGCTGTCGAACTCCTTCTTGGAAGCAAATTTTACAAAGTCTTCATATTCCGCATCGGTAAGGGCAAAGTTTGCAGCAGATGCTATGGTCTTGTGCTTTTTGTAGTACTCTATTGCATATTCCCCAAAAATGTCATTGGCTACCAGCGAGTATGCCGGGCGGCTGTAGGTCTCCCCTTTTATAAGGGTGTCGGGAGTGATGCCTCCACCGTCATATACTGTGCGTCCTTTCAGAGTCTTGAAGGCTTTTTTCAAGGAATCGGGCACATATCCCACACTGCCGTCGGAGTTTCTGTTGGAGTAGTCAATTGCCTGTACGCACCTTCCGCTTGGGGTGTAGTATTTGGCGGTAGTGAGTTTGAGGTTGCCGTTGTAGCCTACAGGCCTGAATCCCTGTACAAGCCCCTTGCCGTATGTCCTTGTTCCGGCTATTGTGCCCCTGTCCAGATCCTGGATTGCCCCTGCTACTATTTCAGATGCAGATGCGGATGCTGAGTTTACAAGTACAGTTATAGGAATTAGGGTATCCAGCGGCTCGGTTTGGGTAGCCATTGAGAAAGAAGATTCAGGTGTGCGCCCTTTTGCTGTTACAACTGTTGTCCCTTTTGGAAAGAACAGTGACAGTATCTTCACCGCCTCATCTACAAGACCTCCGCCATTGCTCCTGAGGTCTATTACAAGGTGTTTTGCCCCTTTCTCCTTCAAATCCTGGAATGCTTTTCTGAAATCCCTGTGGCCACCGTCGGTAAACGATTCGTGCCTTATATAACCTATTGAGTCCCTGAGCATGCCACTGTATGAAACGTCTGATACGTGTATCCTCTCCCTGGTTATCACTATCTCCACTGTTTCTCCGGTGCGCCCTTTCTTTACAAGGAATTTTACCTGTGTTCCGGGCTGCCCCTTCATCCTGTTGCTGCATTCATCTGCCGCAAGAGGCATTACACTCACCCCGTCAATCTCCAGAATGATGTCTCCCGGCTCAAGTCCATATTTGAGTGCAGGTGACCCTATGTAGGGTTGGGAGATGAGTACACCTACTGAATCTATCTTCCTGATTACAGATCCTATTCCCCCGTATGCCCCTGTGCGCATCATCTCAAGATCCTCTTCATTTTCGTCGGGAATATACTCTGTATAAGGGTCGAGTGAACCCAGCATTGCGTTTATTCCGGTGTTGATGAGTTTTTCAATGTCTGTTGAATCTACAAATGCCGCATTCAGTTCCCTGAGTATATTGTATTGTACCTCAAGAGCCTTGCCAGTCTTAAAATTGGCAGATTGTCCCAATATGGTTCCAACCGGCACTAAAGCAATTGCAATGGATGCAACAAATAATCTAAAAAGTTTCATAATTTTCTCTTTTTGCAAAAACAAAAATATACAATTTAGTACCTTTGGCAAAAATTCAATACATTTATTATGGAGATTGTTTTTGCTACCGGCAACCAGCATAAGGTGGTTGAGGCACAAAAGGCACTTGGAGATTCATTTGCACTAATTATGCCAAAAGAGTTGGGTCTTACAGAAGATATTCCCGAAGATGGGGATACATTGGAGAAAAATGCTATTCAGAAGGCGGAATATCTGTGGAACAAATTTGGCAAAAACTGCTTCGCAGATGATACGGGGTTGGAAGTGGATGCACTTGGTGGTGCACCGGGAGTTTATACAGCAAGATATGCAGGTCCCGACAAAGGGAGTGATGCCAATATGGAGAAACTTCTTGCAGAACTCTCGGCTGTAGAGGCCCGGGAAGGGAACATCTCCAGAACTGCCCGTTTCAGGACAGTTGTAGCCCTTATAATGAATGGTGAACTCAAAACGTTTGAAGGTGTTATGGAAGGGGAGATAGCCCGCGCCCGAAGCGGTTCCGAAGGGTTTGGCTATGACCCGGTGTTCATTCCTCAGGGGTACAACTGCACCATAGCGGAGATATCCCTGGATGAAAAGAATGCCATCTCCCACAGGGGCAAGGCAATGAGGGCCCTGGCAGAATATCTCAACACTTTGTAACAGGATGCTTGTAAAGAGTCAGATAGTTGTACTGCACACAATAAAGCACGGGGATACCGGCATTGTGGTGCAATGTTATTCCAACACTTCTGGGAGGTGCTCCCTATATTTCAGGGCCTCCAGGAAGTCCAGCAACATATCTTTGCTCCACAAACTCAATATTCTGGATGTTGTCACCTACAGCAACGGTACCCAATCCATGCCTACCATAAAGGAGGCTGTTGCCCCATATAATCTGGGTTCCCTGCGCAGCGACATCTATAAGAGCAGCATTGCCATTTTCATAAGTGAACTGCTGGGGAGAACAGTGAGGGAATCTGAGGCTAATCCACACCTGTACAGTTTTATAAGTTCCTCCATACAGATTCTGGAACATATAGATGAGGGGGTGGCCAACTTCCATATCCATTTCCTTACCCACCTGTGCAAGATGCTGGGTTTCATGCCAATGGACAACTACTCCACCGCAACCCCCCTGTTTGATATGGCAACTGCAAAATTTACGGCGCACCCTTTTGGCAACGGCATTTACGGTACCCAAATAATTGGTGAGAGGGAATCCCAACTGCTCCATGCACTTATGAACACCCCTTCCACCAACCTGGCAAGGCCAAAATGCGGCAATCAGGAACTTCAGATAAATGGAGAACTCCGCCTCAGTTACGCAAAAAGGATGATTGAGTACATTTCCCACCACATTGGGAACACAATAGAAATAAAATCTCTGGATATCTTGCACCAGATTTTTTCATAAATTTGTTAAAGAATCTTATTCCCGATGAACATTATAAACAGCATATTCCTCAAATACTCCCACAGCCTCCTCAAGGAGATTGACCGGAGCCAGACCAACCCAATGGAATACCAGATGAAGTGGTTCCGCCACCTTATTGGGAATGGGGCGGAAAGCGCTTTCGGGAAGGAACATGGATTTGACAACATTAAAACAATAAAGGATTTCCAGCAGAGGGTACCCATAAGGGATTACAATGCCACTGCACCATACATAAACAGATTGCTCCAGGGGGAGGATTATGTACTGTGGAACGGAAAGGTAAGGATGTTTGCAAAATCCAGCGGAACAAGTTCAGACAAAAGCAAATATATCCCTGTTTCCATGGAGAGCCTTCAGGTAACCCATTACGGAGGGTTCAAGAGGATGCTGGCAAGTTATGTGAACAGCAATCCCAAAAGCAGGATATTCCTTGGGAAAGCCCTCACTTTGGGAGGCAGTGTCACTCCCGACAAAACCGGAAAAATCTTCTCCGGAGACCTCTCTGCCCTTCTGCTAAGAAATTCCCCTGCAATAGTGGAGGTGGTGCGTACCCCCAGCAGAAAAACGGCCCTCATAGGGGATTTCGAGGAGAAACTTGCGGCAATATGCAGGGAAAGTGCGAGGGAGAATGTCACAAATTTTTCGGGAGTACCAAGTTGGAACCTCATGCTGCTGAACAAGATACTGGAATATACAGGCAAAAGTGACATCCTGCAGGTGTGGCCCAATATGGAACTCTTCATGCACGGAGGAATAGGATTTGAACCATACAGGCCAATATTCCACAAACTCATCCCTAGCCGGCAGATGCATTACCTTGAGAACTACAACGCATCTGAAGGGTACTTTGCATTCCAGGATGAAGAACAGGCAGAAGGGATGCTCCTTACCGTAAACAACGGTATCTTCTACGAATTCATTCCTATGAATATTCTGGATGATGTATTGGATGGGAAGATAAAGGAGATTCCTACACTGGCCGAAGTGGAGACAGGGGTAAATTATGCAATTGTAATCTCTACAATAGGTGGTTTGTGGCGATACCTTATAGGAGACTGCGTAAGGTTCACCTCAACATATCCGCACCGGATTGTAATTACCGGAAGAACCCAACTCTGCATAAACGCCTTTGGCGAGGAACTTATGATATCCAACGCTGAGCAGGCACTGGCCAAGGCCTGCAAGAAGTGCAACTGCACTGTTTCAGATTTTACAGTAGCCCCTGTATTTATGGAACTGGGAGACAACTCACAAACCTCAAAAGGATTCCACCGCTGGGCAATAGAGTTCTCTGAACCCCCTGCAGATACAGCCCTGTTTGCTTCAACCCTCGACAAATGCCTTACAGAGGTAAACTCGGACTACGAGGCAAAACGTGCCGGCAACGCCACAATGAAACAACTGGAACTCTCAGTACTTCCACAAGGGACATTCCTCAACTGGATGCGCCAAAGGGGCAAAGTTGGCGGCCAGAACAAGGTACCAAGACTTTATAAGGATGACAGGTATATAAAACAATTGTGCCAGGAGGGGAAATAGTAACTGTATCTGGCCTGCCGGCAAACAATTGTGGGGAGGGTTTCCCCTCCCCACAGCCGCTATTCTTCTGTCACTGCAGAAGCCGCACATCATCTGCTACTGCAGATACTGTCCTACTATATCTGCATATTTTTCTGCTTGTTCCTTGCAGTTGTTCTGCTTGAACACATCTGCAATCATATATATGTAATACAGATTGCGCTGCAAATCTTCAGAAGAGAGGAAATCCCCGTTGTACTCAGTACCGAACAATGCTATTGACTTTTCAGTTTCAGCCACAAGAGCATCTGCAAGTTTCTCGGCCTTACCAACCTCACCCGCACCAATATACGCCGCAACGGCATCCATAACGGCACGTTCGGTAAGAGATGATATTACCGAGGTGTTCAATGGGAATGTTGAGACAGGCATAATCTCCTGCATCTTGTCCAGCACCTCAACAGCCTTCTCTTTCTCGCCGTTTGCCACAAGCCACTTGGCACAATTTGTCATAATATCTCTTGGTGAGCACAAATTGTTGAATGTAAGCAGGTTCTGATAATCCACATTCATGGTGGTATCTGCAAATGACTCCCACTTGTAGGTGTTCATAATCCTGTCATACAGCCTTGGATCAACCTGGTCTATAACATCTCCCTTGCCCACCTTGGTCTTGAACGGAACAAATTTGTATGCAAAGCCGTCGTACTGGAGATAATCTTTTATGCCAATATTTACATCACCACCCTGCTGGAGGAAATATATAGGGCGTTCCCAATTGTAATTGCAGATCATATCAAGGATCATAAGGTCTGTCTTGTTGAGATAATCCCCATTTTTCAGTTCCAGAACAATTGTGTCTGCCACCTTGTCCATATCACTCTTTGCCACAATGCCATATTTTTCCACATTCTCCTTGTTCACAGGGACGGCTATCTTTGTTGCAGCAATATAGTCATGGTTCTTTCCGTCACTCATAGGAAGTACAATCTTAGGATTCCTGAATATCTCCATAATCTGGGTGCCCAATACAGGTTCGCCGTTGAAACGGTCATACACCTGCACAAAATCATTGGTACCATACAGATACTGCTTGCGTGGGATTGAGAACCTTACAGGATCAGACTCGTATGTCCTGTTCTGCATCTGGTCTATATACCAGTCTGTACCCATGAGGGATGTATTCATAATTCTCACATCTGTACGTACACCCTCAACCTCCTGTATATACCAGAGAGGGAAAGTGTCGTTGTCTCCATGGGTTACAAGTACTGCATTCGGATCCAGTGTATTCAGATAATTGTACGCAAGGTCCCTTGCAGTATATCTTCCACTGCGGTCGTGGTCATCCCAGTTCTCGCAGCACATCTGCACCGGCACAAGAACACATACAACACCTGCAATGGCACCGCAAACAGCCCTGTTTCTATAAAACTTCTCCAACTGCTCTGCAAGCCACATTACAGCAAATCCAATCCATATTGTAAACACGTAGAAGGAGCCTGCATAGGCATAATCCCTCTCCCTTGGCTGCATTGGAGGCTGGTTAAGATATACCACAACTGCAATGCCGGTGAGGATGAAAAGGAGCATTGTAACCACCCAGTTCCTCTTGTCCTTCTTCAACTGGTAGAACAGACCTATGATTCCCAGAATGAGAGGTAGGAAATAGTAGTGGTTTTTGGCTTTGCTGTCTACAATATAATCCGGTCCTGTACTCTGGTCGCCCAGCCTCATTTGATCAAGGAAGGTAATTCCGCTCTCCCAGTTCCCCTTGAACTTGTCGCCCGGAACTGTTGCATGAAGGTCATTCTGCCTACCCACAAAATTCCACATGAAATATCTCATATACATGAAATCCAACTGGTAATCAAAGAAATACTCCAGATTGTCCTTCATGGTAGGGAACTTGTACTTGGCACCTGGAACATTCCTCCCCTTTCCTTCTGTGTACATCTGGTAGAAAGGTACATAATTGTCTCCCACTCCGGCATTCCACATCCTCGGGAAGAGCATTTTCTGATTAGAAGGATATACAGGCACCGACGGAGCCTCCACCTTCACATATTTTCCGTCGAGCACATTATAGTACTCAGGGCTCTTTACGTCATTGTACTGCGATGCAAATGTCTCACCATATATGAGCGGATTGCTTCCATACTGCTCCCTTCCTATATACCTTACAAGTGTGAACATGTTGTCGGGCTGATACTCATTGGTAGGGGTATTGGCACACGAACGGATAACTACCACTGCAAAAGAGGAGTATCCTACAATAATGAGTGTAACACAAAGCACTATTGTATTTAGCAGCACCCTCTTCTTCCTGTATGTATAATATATGCCCCAGAAGCCTGCGGCAATGAGCCCCAACACAAAAATGGTTGCTCCCACATTCATAGGGAGACCCATCCCATTAACAAACAGGAGATCCACATATGCGGCAACCTTTGGCAGGTAAGGGATTATACCATAGAGGATTGTTGCCAATATTACTCCCGACAGCATAAGCACCATGAATGTCCTTTTCCCTGTAACTTCATATTTCTTGTAATAATATATGAATACAAGAGCCGGGATGGTAAGGAGGTTGAGCAGATGCACACCAATGGAAATTCCCATAAGGAAAGCAATTAGCACAATCCATCTGTTTGCATACGGACGGTCCGCCTCCTCTTCCCATTTGAGCATTGCCCAGAACACTACTGCCGTAAAGAGGGAAGACATGGCATAAACCTCAGCCTCAACGGCTGAGAACCAGAATGTATCTGAGAATGTATATGCCAGGGCACCTGTTATACCTGCACCGAACACTGCAATTGCAGAAGAGTTGTCAAATGCTCCTCTGGTCTTCTCAACAATACGCCTGCCCAAATGTACTATTGTAAGATACAGGAAGAAAATTGTAAATGCCGAGCACATTGCACTCATAACATTTACCAGCATTGCGGCATCCTCAGGCCCACCAAACAATGTAAAGAAGCGTGCTATAAGTTGGAATACCGGGTTTCCGGGGGGGTGTCCAACCTCAAGTTTGTATGACGATGCAATAAACTCACCGCAATCCCAGAAACTGGCTGTAGGTTCAATGGTGGCCAGATAGGTAAAAGAGGCAACCAACAACACAGCCAAAGCAATGATGTTGTTTATCCTGTTGAATTTCCTTAACTCCATATTTTATTCAAAAATTATCAGTTCAATCTACAAAGATAGTAAAGTTTCCTAGTTTAAGGAAGATGTAGTACCTTTGCAGCAAATTTCGTGCAACTATTACAGAATATGGCAAATAACGATTGGAAAAGCAGACTTGGAATGGTTTATTCCACCAACCCCGACTTTCAGTTTGAACAGCAGGAAACCATTGAAGAGGAGACCCTTGCCCCTGAAAAGCAGAAACTTGTTGTTGCTATAGACAAAAAGGGGCGTGCCGGCAAACAGGTTACCGCAGTAACCGGATTTGTCGGGAAGGAAGAGGACCTGCAGCAGTTGGGTAAAATGCTCAAGACCAAATGCGGGGTAGGCGGTTCTGTAAAGGAGGGGACCATTCTTATTCAGGGCGACCAGCGCGACAAGATAACTTCCATTTTAACCTCCCTCGGCTACAGGGCAAAGAGGGGTAACTGAATGTATGGATACCCTGCAGCAAAACCACATACTGCCTGTTGAGGAACTTTGGAAAGAGAGTTATCTGGCTCTTAGTGAAATAGAAGTGCCGCCGGGAATATCATTGGATGACCCGTGGAGAGACCTCTCCAACTTCATTATAATCATGGCTCTCACCCTGTTGCTCATATTTGCGCACAGAAGGATACTCATAGGCCTTGCAAATGTAATGCTGGGAATATTCAACATAAAGAGACTCATTGGAATAGAGGACCAGTCCAACATTCAGGTATGCCGCAATACACTGTTCCAATTCCTTACCCTGTGTGTCTCCTTTGTATTTGCAAACATCGCATACGCAACAAAAATCATAGGGAATGAATACACACTCCCTGTAAGGTTTGTAGGGATATTGGGGTTCATTACAATATTTTTCATCTGCAGGAAAATTGCTTTGCGGTTTCTGGCCTGGCTCAACAGGGTCCCAAAGATAAAGTTGATACATAAAATAAGTTATACATACGCCTGCCTATGGTATATTTTGGTTTTATGTTGCTTCCTTGTTATAAAATCAATATCTTCTGCACCTATGGGATATATGCGTTACTGCATGATTTACAGCCTATTACCCGTATTGACAATCTATTTTTATTCAATTTTTAAAATTTTTGTCCCAAAAGGATTTTCACATTTTTTCTATATTTTGTACCTTTGCACCCTTGAAATTTTGCCTATAGTACTGCTATTGTACCTCAATTTCAGTTAGTTAAGAATGAAAATAACAAATATTTTAATATCTCAGCCTGCTCCTCAGAACAGTTCTCCATATACAGAACTGGTAAGCAAACACAAGGTAAACATAGATTTTCTCCCGTTCTTTAAGGTGGAACCTTTAAGTGCAAAGGAATTCAGGGCACAAAAAATCAATATCCTTGATTTTACCGCCATTGTCTTTACCGCAAAAACCACTATCGACGCCTTCTTCAAACTTTGTGAAGAATTGAGGATTACCGTACCTGAAACCATGAAGTATTTCTGCAATTCAGAGGCAACAGCCGTGTATCTGCAGAAACACATAGTTTTCCGCAAAAGGAAGATTTTCTACGGAAACGGTACAACCGCTTCAATAATTGAGACAATAGGCAACAAACACAAGGAGGAGAAATTCCTCATTGCCGCCACTGCCGACAACTTGAAAGGTGACCTCCACAAACTCTTCTCAAAAACCAAATACAAATTTGAGAGTGCGGCATTTGTGAAGACAATCTACAGCGACCTTAAAGAGATGGATATGGGCAAATACCAGATTGCAGTATTCTACAGCCCTTCTGATGTAAAGTCCCTTCTTGAGAATTTCCCTGAATTTGAACAGAAAGATTTGCAGATTGCAACATTTGGTCCGGCAGCGGCCAAAGCGGTTGCTGCAGCAGGCTTTACTGCAAACATTACTGCCCCTACACCGGAGGCCCCTTCCATTGCAAAGGCATTGATGTTATATATGCAGAAAGATAACAAATAGCAGCCATGCCAGCCTCATTCAGCAAAGACGAGCGGCTGCACTCCTTTAAGGAGATACAGTCGTTGATGAAGGGAGGGGAAACATTCTTCCACTACCCGTTCAAAGTGGTCTGCCAAAACATACCGCTTGAGGGAGAAGATGACATGAGGCCAAATGCAATAATTGTATCTGTACCTAAAAGGTACTTCAAGCGTGCCGTAAAAAGAAATCTTCTCAAAAGAAGAATCCGCGAAAGTTACAGGTTGAATAAAGAGGCATTGTCCTCACCGCAAGGTTGCAGGACAAATGCCCTTTTCGTTTATATATCCAAAGAGGTAAAGGAGTTCAGTTATATTGAAACACGCATGAAGGAGGCCTTGCTGATGGTTTCCCAGGGGAAAACAAAAAAGGAAGCGGGTAATGAAGATTAAAGCGGCAATAAGGAAAATACTTTCGTTCCCGTTCATAGTGCTGGTAAGGTTCTACCAGATATGCATCTCACCCCTTAAACCTGCAACATGCAGATTCACCCCCACCTGCTCAGCATACGCAATTGAGGCTCTCAGGAAATACGGTCCCATAAAGGGGATCTGGCTTGCTGCAAAAAGAATAATCCGCTGCCACCCTTGGGGCGGCAGCGGATATGATCCTGTTCCGTAATATCATAATTTCTGATTACTCAAGGCCAAATCTCTTGTAAATCATCTCCTTGTCTTCAAACTCCTTGGACAGGGCATCTATTTCCTGTTTTGGAATATCAAGGACATCCAGTACAATTAAACCGTCAACACAGTTGTTGAAATCCGGATCCACATTGAACGCCAGAATCTTGCAGTTCAGTTTTATATATTTTTTAAGGAGCGTAGGCATCCTGTACTGTCCATTGCTCAAACGGAACATGAAACGGTCAAACCTCTCCATTGAATCCATCTTCCCTGCCATGAGATCATCCACATTTACCCTGCAGAAATCCGGTTTGAAAGGATTTTTTGGAACCACCATCTTACCAAGCGCCGGCACAGATTGCCTGCTGGCAAGATAATGTACCATAAGACTTCTGTAGAAATACGGATACCAGGCACTTATACTTACCGGCCCCACAAGGTACCTTATATCAGGATTCTTTATGATCACATACATGAGTCCCTTTATCAGAAGCATAAGCGCAAGCGGATCTTTCTGATACGCAGGCACCACAAAAGAGCGTCCAAGTTCCATTGTCCTTTTAAGGTATGGATAGAACTCCTTTCTATATTTGAACAGAGTGCTGCTATAGAGCCCCTCTGCTCCATGCTTTGCCATAATCTCATCGCCCATGCCAAGCCTGTATGCTCCCACAAAAGCACTCTTCTCCTTATCCCATAAAATCAGATGCCTGTAATATGAATCGTATACATCTGTATCTGTACTCCTGTTTGTACCCTCACCTACAGCCCTGAATGTCTCCTCACGGCTTCTGGCAATCTCCTGCATAAGGTAAGGAATCTCTTTGGCTGAAGCCTCATAGCACTCATATTTTCCAAGTTCAAACAGTCTGCCGGAAGATATTGACGCTATTTCGGAGCACAACTTTTCAGTATCAACATGAGGTGCCACAGGCTCCTGCCCGGTAACCGGACCTGTTGCCGTTCCCTTTTCAACCTGTACATTGGATTCAAGTGCGTATGTCCTGTTCCACAAATATTTTCCCAAAGCAGGAAGATCTACATACTCCTCAAGTTCAGCCGGCTGCAACGGTTTGCCTATTCTCAGAGAAATTGTCCTGTCCCTCTTGTTTATAAGTTCATGCGGTAGCCTTGCTGTCCTCAAATATGGGTTCACCTTACCCATAAGATGGAACAATCTTGAATTTCCTCCGTTGAAATATAATGGGACCACAGGAACTCCTGCCCCCTTTATCAACTTTACAATGGAAAGCTGCCAGTCTATATCCTTAACAACCTTGTCCCTGTTTCTGTTTGAGGAGACTTCTCCCGACGGGAACAACCCCAGTACACCTCCTTTTGCCAAATGCTCCTTGGCCAGTTTCAACCCCCTGATGCTGCTCTTCATCCCGGGACGGTCTGTAAAAGGATTAACAGGAAAAAAATACTCCTCCAGATTAGGTATGTACGACAAAATGAAATTGGTAAGGATTCTCAGATCCGGCCTCCGTTTTGCTATTATGCTCAACATTATAATGCCGTCTATAGCCCCAAAAGGATGGTTGGACACTATTATGAAAGGCCCCTCTTTGGGAAGATATTCAAGTTCGTGGGGAAGACAGTCACAAGATACATTCAGGTGCTCAAGAAGTTTGTCCGCAAAATCAACCCCCTGATACTGATATATCCCTTTGTATATGTCATTCAACTTATTGAGCCCAAGAATACGCATTAAAGCACCTGCCAACACGTTTCCTGCAACACCATTAACTTTAAGTGCACTTTTTACTTGAGATTTATTGACTAATTTTGTACTCATAAGGACCACAATTCTTACAAAGATATGTAATTTTTTTGGAAATTTGCATTTACTTGCACCAAATATATATGACAAGCATCAGAGAGAAAATATCAATACTGCCGCTGGAGCCCGGAGTGTACAGATTCCTGGACAGCACAGGTACTGTCATATATATTGGCAAAGCCAAGAGTTTGCGCAAAAGGGTACAGCAATATTTTGTAAGTGAGGATAAACTTACCACCAAAACCAGAGTGCTGGTTTCAAAGATAGCGGATATACAGCATACCGTTGTGGAAAGTGAACAGGATGCGCTTCTGCTTGAGAACAATCTCATAAAACAGTACCAGCCAAAATACAATATCCTGCTCAAGGATGGGAAAAGTTACCCATGGATATGCATAAAGAACGAACCCTTTCCGCGCATATTCCTCACCAGAAGATTTGTAAGGGACGGCTCGCAGTATTTCGGGCCATACAGTTCTGTGCAGCATGCCCATAACCTGCTTGACCTTATCAACTCCCTATACAGGCTCAGGAACTGCAAACTGGCACTCACGCCCCAGGCCATAGAGGCCGGGAAATTCAAACCCTGCCTGAATATACACATAAAGAAGTGCTATGGCCCATGTATTGGGGAGATTTCGGAAACGGAATACAATGCACAAATTGCCAGCATAAAGGAAATATTGCGTGGCAATACTGGAGAACTTATTAGGGAATACCGCAAACAGATGCAGGCCCATGCCGCCAGCATGGAATTTGAAAAGGCACAGGAATACAAGGAGAAGATGGATATGCTCCAGAACCACTACAGCAAATCCCTCATTGTGCATCCCAGCATCACAGATACAGATGTATTCTCCATTGTAATGGAGAAAGGAAACGCATTCGGCAACTTTTTCCGCCTCAACGGAGGATGTATAGTGCGGGCACTGAATCTGCACTTCAAACTCAACATAGAGGAGGAGAAGGAGAGTGTCCTTACCCGTTTCATGCAGGAGATATACGGGATCCTGCAACAGACCAACCGGTATGCCGGGGAAATTCTGGTCCCATTTCTTCCCGACAACCTCTCTTTTGGGAAGAACATACATATCCCGCTCAAAGGCGACAAACTGAGCCTGCTGGAACTCTGTACCAAAAATGCAAAGGCATTCATGTTCCAGAAGATGAAGCAGGAGGAGATAAAGGATCCCCAGGAGGGGAAAAACCGCACCCTTCTTGCCCTCAAGGAGGCTCTCAATCTGGAACACCTGCCGCTGCATATAGAGTGTTTTGACAACTCCAACACCCAGGGCACCAATCCTGTTGCCGCCTGTGTGGTATTCCGCAACGGCAAACCGAGCAAACGGGACTACAGGCATTTCAACATAAAGACCGTGGTTGGGGCCAATGACTATGCATCAATGTACGAAGTAGTGCACAGACGCTACTCCCGTCTGCTTGACGAGGGGGGTGACATACCGCAACTTGTACTTATAGACGGAGGACGGGGCCAACTCCATTTTGCTTATGATGCCCTTAATGATCTGGGGCTCATTGGGAGAGTTGATGTAATAAGCATTGCTGAAAGGCTGGAGGAGATAATCATCCCGGGCGACCCCACACCAATGTTCCTCGACAAGAACTCCCCGGCCCTGAAACTCCTCATGCATTTGAGGGATGAGGCCCACCGCTTTGGCATAACACACCACCGCAACCGCAGAACCAAAAACCAGATAACATCACAACTGACACAGATAAAGGGAGTTGGAGAAGCCACTCAGCAGAAACTCCTCCAGCACTTCAAGAGCGTAAAGAGGATAAAGTCCGCCTCCAGGGAGGAGATTGAAGAAATTGTGGGGAAGAAGATGGCTGACCTTGTTATCAAAGGTTTGGGTGCAAACGGAGATTAGAACAGTGAAGTTGACACAAGTACCTTGAATGTGTTCCTGTCAACAGGAATATTGCCATTGTTGCCGTTGTATGAGTACTGTATTCCAAGGCTCACCTCCAACCCTATTGAAAACGGGGCAAAATCGAACATCACTGCTGAGCCATATGAATACATATCTGTAGAACTCATACCGCCATTGGCACCCTGGGCCCTGCGGCACACTGCATAATCTGCAAACGGAATAATCTGCATCCTCTTGAAATATGCGAGCCTCCATATATGGATATCCCCCAGATATACCGGCAGGGCATAATCGGCACTTGCCATAAAATATTTCTCCCCATATACATCATCATTGTACCCGCGCGGCATATTTACAAGATTTGACAAATAGTAGTTCTTCCCCTCAACATTCTGCTTCTGTGCGGTGAAAGAGAACTTTATCCCATGCTTTGGAGCAACTCCAGGAATGTAGCCATAAAGATATACCGAAGAGACACTCCCAAAATTCTCTCCTCCGCCAGGTGCTGTCCTCCACCTGGCAACACCTCCGAACCCCCATTTAGGGAAAATGCCCGAATGGGCCATCTCCCTCATCTGATAAAACTGCAGGGTGGCTGTAAGTGTATTTGAATGGAGATATTTCCCCTTTGAAGAGTCATAATACCCATTGTTATTGAAATCCCATTCCATTTGCGGCACAAGGCCCCTGTTCCACCCGTGTGACGAGAGATCGAGGGGAACATATGCCAGGGCAGACAATTCAACCAGAGGTTTGTCAACCCTTTCAACAACTGTGCTTGCCTTGTTGCCTTCCCTTACTACCTTAACCCTATACCTCTTCTCATTGTTTATGTCGGCTCCAAACTGCAGCGCAGGATACCAGCCCGTATATTTCATCCTCAAATGTCCCGCATGCATCCCCTCCCTATAGGAGTAGCCCAACATGGAGACAGCAGTACCGAGCGTGTTCTGGGAATAAGCGGCAACGCCGGGAGCCAGGACCTCATACAGTTTGTCATAATCTGCCTCCATAATTCTCTCAACATCATAATAGAATGGAGCCCACGAATGGAAACGGAACAGATGTCCCCCTTTGCTGTACTTTTCAGGTACAGTCCTTGCTGCAAACTCCTCCTCAGTCTCTGAATACTTTACAATGGATGTACCGTTACGCTCCAGTACCTCATCCTCTTCTGCCAACATATCATTTTCAGCCAACGCTCTACGGGCCTGAGCAGAGAGTTCCTCAGCCACAAAATACTTGTAAGCACCTGTAAGTTTGCCATCCACAACCTCAGGTGTTAACTGTGAGCGGCAATCGGGCAAAGTGTCCAGCCCCAATTTCACCGGGAATCGCCCCCCCAGTTCCAACGCAGAATAATAAACGGTTCCATTACTTATAAGGGGTTCCGTTGCCCCATAACGTTCATTGGTAACACGTTTCAATCCTCCTGAAGCAGCATTGAACATATATACATTTCTGACCCCATCCATATCTGAGAGGAAATAGAGGTCATCCCCCACTCCATTCAAATTGGAGATGGAAGCGGACTGCTCCCCAATTACAGTTTCCCATCTCCCGTTTATGTATCTGAACAGTCCCAGCCCCCTGTCATCCACCACCGTTGCATACAGATCTCCACCGGCCCATGCACTTGCGGTAAATTCTCCGTCATATGGAGCGGCAATCCTCTGCAGCATCCTGCCATTGGAAGCATCCATAATTACAAGCGAGGAACCTCCACCTTTATTGTACTCAACTGCAGAAAGGCGGGAACCTGCATCGTCAACCTGCAGATAGCCACAATAGGTTCTCCTTCCCACCCTGGATATGCGGCCGTCGGTGAGGGAGTAACTGTACAATACACCAAAGACCTCATTGCTCCACCTGGGATTCTTTTTCTGCTCAACGAAATAGAGTATGTCCCCTGCCCTCCTTATCTGGTTTACGTTGGCGGCAAATCCCCTTACCAACTTTTCCTTTCCGGAATCAATCAGAACCAGTTCTGCCGGGTTATTGAAAGAATATTTCAAATAAAGTATGCTGTCCCTGCCAATTGCAACCGGGGAAATGTACTCCTGATACCCCTTCTCCCGGCTCTCCAGGAGCGGTGTTCCCCGGGTAAGGAGCCCCCTTTTTGGAAGTTCCTCCCTCCAGAAGGCGGTCATCATCTCCCTTCCCTGTCTGAAGAAACGGCGTGGGACATCCCCAACAGATGCATTATAACTGACATCCCTTGCAAACGGAGTGTAGAAATTCTTCACAAATCCGTCAAACACCTCTCCGGCATAACCGTACTTGCCTGTCCTGTATCTTATGGTGCTGTTGGTAAGATACCCTAAAGCATACAGGTTGGGGGTGTAGTATTTATATGATCCCTGTTTCCATTTCTCCCATTTCCTTACATCACCCTCCAGAAAAGCCGCCCTGTAATACTCCATAAATTCCGCATTCCTTCCCCTTCCTGTGTTGGTCAACTCAGTTTCTGCTACAACAGCATCCCCCTCCAGCATCCATCGGGAAGGGTATATTGCCACTCCCAGCGAAGGGGCCTGCTGCCCTACAAGCAGACTCCCCAGTTTGTATATCCCCTTTGTGAAATGGGTCATCTGACCCACATGACGCGACTCATGAACTGCAAGTTGCTGGTCCCACCTCTGCGCATATCCGTTAAGGTATGGCATTGTAAAAAGTTCCATCCTTTTTGGTGCCCACACTACTGTGCCGTTGCTCCTTACACTCATATTATACAGCACTACAGGCACCTTTGCTGGCTTTATCCCTCCAAGGCCGAGCATCACAGCCCCCTTGTTCTGCTCCAGCAGCCAAAGGTATCTTTTGGCAAGTGAGTCCATCCCCGCAGGATAAACCACATCATATGTTTCTCCTGAAACATGCATCCACTTCACTTTGGATGGGACCCCACCACTGGATACAAACTGTCCAAAGGCTACATTCCCAAAAGAAGAGACCAACACAAGGGAAACTGCAGATAGTATACTCAAAAACCTCATATGGTATAAAATAAGTAAAATTGTTAAGGAATTGTTGCGAAGATAAGAATTATTTCACTCTTTCTTTATCTGTTCATTTTTTAAAACTATATTTGTATTATAAACAAAAAATATATTTAAATGGACGCCATTTTCAACATTCTTACCCTTCTTGGTTCCCTGGGTTTGTTCCTTTACGGTATGACACTCATGAGTGAGGCCCTACAGAAGGTTGCAGGAGACAAATTGAGGAATATCCTGGCTGCAATGACCTCCAACTCCGTTTCCAGAATCCTTACAGGTCTTTTCATTACAGCCGTAATCCAATCTTCAAGCGCAACTACCGTTATGGTAGTAAGTTTTGTTAACGCCGGACTGCTCTCTTTGGTTCAGTCAATTGGCGTAATTATGGGTGCAAACATAGGTACTACTTTTACCGCATGGCTCATCTCTCTGCTTGGCTTTAAGGCAGACATTGCAATACTTGCAATTCCACTTATAGGTTTCGGTTTTGCCTTCATGATGTGCAAGGCCAAGAAAAAGAAATCAATAGGAGAACTTATCATAGGTTTTGCTTTGCTGTTCCTGGGATTGAGTTTCCTAAAAGATTCAGTTCCTGACCTCCAGAGTTCACCTGAAGTGCTTGCATTTCTGCAGCAGTGGACCAATTACGGGTTCGGCTCCATTCTCATGTTCGTGCTTATAGGTACAATCCTTACCATAGTTCTCCAGTCTTCAAGTGCAACCATGGCCCTTACCCTTGTAATGTGCAACAACGGTTGGATTCCTTTTGAGATGGGTGCAGCAATGGTTCTTGGCGAAAATATAGGTACAACAATTACAGCAAACATTGCCGCTTCCGTTGCCAATGTTTCTGCAAGGAGAGCAGCAATGGCTCACTCCGTATTCAATGTATTCGGTGTTGTATGGGTACTTGCGCTGTTCCATCCGTTCCTTGCCATAGTATCAAAAATAATAATGGGGATGGGTTTGGACAACCCTCTTGTTGCAGGTGCTTCACCCAACTCTACCCTTTATGCAATCTCTATGGTACATACACTGTTCAACATCGGCAATACCCTTATCCTGGTGTGGTTTACCAATCAGATTGCACAACTGGTTACAAAAATCATCAAGAACAAGAACGACGAGGAGGTATTCCGTCTGCAATATATTCATGGCGGTATGCTGAGCACTTCCGAGTTGTCACTTAACCAGGCTAAGGAAGAGATTGTACACTACGCAGACATCTGCCGCAGGCAATACGTTTATGCCAAGAGTGCCATCAATGAGACCGATCCTGAGAAATTTGATGCCCTGTACAAGAAACTTGAGCACTATGAGCAGGTTACAGACCGTATAGAACTTGAGATTGCAAAATTCCTCAATGAGGTTAAAGATGGTGTGATAAGCGACGAGTCCGGAAGAAGGATACAGGCTATGTACAAAATCATCAGCGAATTGGAGAGCGTGGGTGACTCAGGCTTCAATATCGCCCGCATTCTGCAGCGCAGGAATATCCACAACATGAAGTTTGACGAGCAGATGATAAAGAAACTCAACTACATGATTGAACTT
Organism: Bacteroidales bacterium; assembly: GCA_015060445.1. GTDB lineage: Bacteria > Bacteroidota > Bacteroidia > Bacteroidales > UBA932 > Egerieousia. The sequence continues at coordinate 119,015 of SUYL01000002.1, read as the reverse complement.
CTTGAAAGGGGATTTGATGCCATGATCTTCAACCTCAAGAAAGGTTACACCCAGATCAATGACATAGCAAATGCGCAGGACATTGAAACAGACATCAATGAATACCGCAACAACCTTAAGGAAGAGCATCTGCTCAACCTTGAGAACAAGACATACAATTACCTTACCGGTGTCTATTATATGGACCTTGTAAACGAGTGTGAACACGTGGGAGACTTCATGATAAATATCTCCGAGGCCATTATGGAGATAAAATAACTTGAGATTATCTCCTCATCAGGTAGGCAATTACCTTTTCAACGGGTGCATCTTTAAGGAGCACCCGTTTTTCTTTGTCAAGAAGATACAGGCTTGGAATGGCCCTTAGCCCATATATTCCGTTATCCCTCAGAACCAACTGGGGATCATAGGCATATATCCACCCCTTTGAATATTTCTCCCTGTTCCTCTTCCATGCCTCAAGATCTTCATCTATATACATTGCAAGTACCTGCAGTTCACCCTTCCCAACCAGTTCTTCCAGAGGGGAATCCTTTATTGTCCGGAGTATCTCCACACAGGAACTGCAGTCGGGATTATTGAAGAAAAGCAATGTATATTCCCCTTTTATGTTGTAGAGGTTCCTCTCCCTGAAATTGCCTGAAGCAAGCAGTTCCCTGAATGTAAAGTCTGCCGCCGGGGTACCCACCCTGTTCATGGAACAGATACGGTGCTGGTAATCATACTGCATCTTGTCCAAATCAGACAGACTCGCAGATGCCATTATACAGTTGAGTGCCGCAAGATAGATCTCCTCATCCAATACGGGGGAAATTGGGTTATAGAAATAGTGCTCCATGAGTGACATCACCCTTAAAAGCGGCTTTCTCTCCCCTTTTAGGGCAAGGGTATCCAGGTTGCCAAAAAGTTTGCGCAAAGACTTTTCCCCCTTGCCCCTGTCTGTCATGGCAAGCAGTTGCGCATACATTCCAAATGCGTTTTCAAAGGAAACGGAATCTACACCATGCACCGCGGAAGAAGGCTCCTTGGAAGGGTTTTCAATCTTGAAGAATCCATTCCAGTAATTCTCAACCATGTATGATGCAGCCAGAGCATTGTCATTGATATATGCGGGTACTTTTACCGCAGGAAACTCTACTGGAGCAGCGTCTTTTACATTGTTTGAACAGGCGTTGGAGAACATCAAGGCTGATATTGCCAATGCTATAAGTGCAATTATATAACGTGGACTCTTCATAATGATGGATTTTGTTGAGGCAAATATAACAAAAAAGGGGCCTGAAGCCCCTTTTTATGTTGAGATACAAGGATTCGAACCTTGACAGACAGAACCAAAATCTGTAGTGCTACCATTACACCATATCTCAATGAGACTGCAAAGTTATGCAAAAAAAATCACACATCCAAAAAATCGAGGAAAGCCTGCCCATACGCAATGTACAGGAGTGTCCACACTCCAAACCGCAACGCTTTGCCTATAAAAATGAATATGGTGCATTTTACAAAACTGATACGGTAGAAACCGAGCCCTATTGCAAATACATCACCTATGAAGGGGAGCCAGCAGAGCATTGCCATAAATGGTCCGTACTTGTCTATTTTACCCTTCTGCTTCTCAAGTTTCTCCCTTGACACATGAAACCATTTCTCAATCCACTCCCATTTTCCCAGATATCCTACTCCATATGAGGTAAGGCTTCCCAGACTGTTGCCCAATGTGGCCACACAAAATGTTGCCAAAGGGTCACAACCGGCCAGAAGAGCCCCTACCAGAAGTATCTCTGCACTGAAGGGGATAACTGTTGCTGCCAGGAAACACCCAATAAACAATCCTACAAGGCCCAAGCCCAATAATCCTTCCATTATCTTTTACTTTTAAAGAAATCTTTTACCAGTTTGCTGCACTCCTCTGCCATAACTCCCCCAATTACTTCAGTTTTGGGGTGCATCAATGAAGGGGTATATATTGAGAATCCCCTCCTGTCATCAGATGCCCCATACACTACCCCCTTTATCTGGGACCAGGCGAGTGCCGCAGCACACATGGGACATGGTTCTACAGTTACATACAAAGTACATTTGTCGAGATATTTCCCCCCTATTGCAGATGTGGCCATAGTTATGGCCTGCATCTCAGCATGCGCAGTTGCATCATTGAGCGTCTCGGTAAGGTTGTACGCCCTTGCTATGATTCTGCCTCCGCACTCCACTACCGCCCCAATTGGAACCTCATCACGCTCTCCGGCCTTTACAGCCTCCTTAAGGGCCTCTTTCATGTACTGCACTCTAATGTCAGAAGTCTCCATTACACTCTATATTTTTGTGCGAATATAATAAAACCTTCCTCTTCTTTATTTCCTTTCCAGAATCTTTGTGCAATAATGGTATTCTCCCATTGAGGAACGCCCCTCCACCTCTACCCTGTAGGCGGTGTCTGAGTCTGTTGTATAGAATGTAACACTGGCTTTGCCGTGTTTGTCAAATTCAAGGGAAGGATTCCAATATACGGTAAGCCTGTTGTCTTCTTTAATGTCATTCTTTTGCGTACCATATTTTGGAGAGTAGAATTTGGCAGGTTTCTGCCATCCTATTGGTGTTGAAACATCCACATTTGCTGAAACAAAATGGGTTCTTGCCCCAATTTTTGTCCTTATCATCAGAACCGGATACGGATAGTTGCTGAACATGCGGTGTATTGGCTGATACATCGTTGCCTCAAATCCTGTAACATAAGCAATGGATTCCACCTCTGAGAGGGGCATCTGCAAAAGATTGGTGTTGTACACTTCGTTTGCAGGAATGTATATGCCGTTCAAATACACTTCAACTATGCTCCAGTTGGTTGCGGTGCGGTGACCGGCCAGCATTCCTGTCCTTGGGTCTCTCCTTACCCCCGGGAAAGAGGCAGCCACGTATGAAGCAATGTCATAAGTGTTGCTGTATGGTTTCATTGCAACCTCATCCCTGAAACTTGTCCTCTTCAAAGGGATGTTTGGAGAAGGTGAAGGGGAGTTGCGCGGTGTAATGTACTGTGACGTTACAATTACCGGACTCAGGCTGAAGACCATTGCGTGGTCATTGCCCTCATTATTGTAATATCTCTTTTCCAGTGTCTCACCCAAAAGTCTGCTGTATTCCACCTTTTCAGGTTTTACCGGATATTTGTAAATAGGGGCAAATATGTCTCCGTCCATTATAGGGGTATGGCTTTGGCTTTTGCCGTTTTTGCCCGCTGCCATGGCAATGAAACGGGTACCTTCAGGGAAATCTATATCCCTGAGGACAAAATGTCCGGAGTCTACCTGTCCCATAGTTGCAAAATTTATTGAAGGGGCAAGGAACGAAACATATGCATTCCTGGACAACCTGAACAGTCCCTGTATTTTACCGGAAATTGTCTGTACGTACTCTCTGCCGAATACTGGGGTTTCTGTCTTCCCCTGCATGATAGCCTGCAGGTCATAATACCTCCACCCCTGGGTCTGCATGAGCATGTCGGCCTTCTCCATCCTGGCAAGGTATGGAACGGATGTGTCAAAGTAACTCTCAATATTCTCTATGTATCCTTTGAGTTCACTCTTGAGGAGCATGTATGATTTTATATTTCCCTTCTCCCGCTCCTCCACAAGCCCTGCGTCGGTAACCGAAATTGAGAAGTTTCCTGTTGTATCCATAATCCCCTCCGGAACAGATACCGTTAACGTTACCTTTTCCCGTTTGCCGTAATGCTGTTTGTCCGTGGTTATCCTGGCCTGTTCCTCCTCATAAGGCAATATGACGAACGGCCGTTCTGCATAAACATTCCCCTTGCCGTCCACCACGGAAATGGAATGTATTCCGGGAGAAAGCGACCCCAGAGAAAGGGAGAAGAGGCTTTGGCCTGAACCTATCCCTTTCCGGTAATAGATTTCGGAACCGTTGTGTACCACTGCTGTAAGGGTATTGCGGAGCAACTGGGGGGAAACGTCAATGGCAAAGCGCATCTTCAGATCATGATCATGGGCCGTACCGGAAAGTGTGCCGTTTATTGAAACGCCCTGTTCCAGAGGTGCCGGGAGTTGGGTGGTCCCTAACATATTCCCAGATTTGTCCTTAATGGTTGCGTGAAGCGTACCGGAAGGGAGATTCTTTACAATTGCTTTTCCAAACCCCTCCTTGTTTGTACTGTACCTGGCAATAATCTTCCCCGACGGGGATATTATTTCTCCATGTACCTCCCTCCCCAAACCGTCGGGACCTATACCCTTTGTATATATGGCAGCATTGGTGCCGGCTATCCAGTTTCCGCTTTCGGGAAGGAACTGCACATCATATATAATTTCCCCGGATGCCACAGCGGTTCCCTTCCTGTATTGAGGGGGAGTTTCACCCAGCAGTGCATAGGCATCCCTGAGGCTGATGCTTTTATCCTTTATCATGGAGAGGCATTTGTCCTTCATGGGGTTTACTATGTCCAGTTCCTTGTAGAACATGTATTCTACAGGGTTGTTGAGCATCCAGTATGTATATCCTCTAAGGATGGCCTTTCCGGTAGATTTCATTTCAGGGATAACAATGTGCCCCTGGAATGTGCTGCCGTTGCGGCGCAGTTTCTTGCGTACTATAACTTCATGCCTGAGTTGGGAACTGTTGCTCCAACTTGTGAGTTCCTTTGTAGGGATGTCGCACAGCAGTTCCACATATATGTAGTTGGATTCGGCAAATTCACTCAGATATGAGGCGTTTTCCACATAGCCGCTTATCCATATGGTATCTGTTGCCCCGTATATATCCTTGTCGGTATGCAGATAAACCTTCTCAGGAGAGAGCAGTCTGGAGAAATCATGGAATGCGTCCACCCTTACCTTGTCTGTTTGCGCAGAAAGGTTGATGGTGGCTGGCAAGATGATGAAAATGGCGGCAATGGCCTTCAGTACTTTGTTCATGGTTCCATGGTTTGTCCGGTATAAAGTTACAAATTATATAGTTTTACATCAAAAAAAATGCACATCTTCAATTGTCGGGAAATCAGTGGATTACAAAAATATTGATTTTAATTTCCACAGGATGTTTAACATTGTGTTTTCCTTTTGTTTTCATGCATTTTTATTTGGTTGGTATATTCATCTTTATTACCTTTATAAGCATATATGTATTTTTTTGCATGAAACTGCTCCTTTTTCCGGCAATTGCACTCATCCTCCTTTTTTCATGTTCATCACATGGAGAGGTGGAAAAAATGCTCAATGAGATTTCATCTTATGTTGGGCAGAGGCCTTATGATGCCCTTATGGCATTGCAGGAGATCCCACCAGAGACCCTCTCGAGCAAGGAGGTGAATGCGGAGTATTCACTGCTGCATGCAATAGCAATGGAGGGGAGTTTCATTCCAGTGACAGATCTCTCCATAATCCAGCCTTCCATAGACTTTTATCTGCAGAAAGGGACTCCTTCCCAAAAACTGAGAACCTTGTATTACCATGGGAGGATATGTATGGAAAACGGAGATACTGAGGGGGCAATGGAGTGTTTTGTAAAGGGATTGGTAGAGGGGAGCAACTCCGGTGACCGGCTGTTTCTGGCCCGGACACTCTATGCAAAAGGGGAAATCCACGCAATTTTCAGGGATTACGGCAAATATATGGAGGCTATGCTTTCAGCGGCGGAATCTTTCAGAGAAGAAGGGGAGCATATTTCATATTTCAGTTCCCTTTCCAATGCATTTTCGGGATGCCTGGAATTGGATGACCAGTTGCGTGCAGAGGAAATTCTGGAAGAGATGGTCTCTGTTGCCGACACATCCAATATAAACCAGTTCTCACTGCTGCATGAATCCGGGATGAGGTATGAGGCCAGGTATGGAGAGAAAGGGAGCGTGGCAGATGCTGTGCTGAAATACAGGAACAACGTCCCTCCAACCTATGTAAACTGGCTTTCTGTAGCGGAGGTTTCATTGATGGGAGGAGATATTGAGGGGGCGCTGGAGGCTATAGAACAGTTTGGAGTATATACTGCCCACAAAGGTGAACGGTTTTACGCAGTGGCTTCAAAGGTGTATGAAGAACTTGGACACAAGGAGAAGGCGCTGGAGTACTACCGCAATTATGTGAAAATGTCCGATTCATCTGAAATTGCACTCCTGGGCAATGATGCCAGGTTTATAGAGGAGAGGTTCAATTTGCAGATGCAGGCAATGGAAAGGGAGATGGAGAAGAGGAGGCTTATCCTTTACGGATTATTCTTTATAATGCTCCTTGTGGGGGTGATTGCATATGTGGTGTACAGGCTCAAACTCAGGAAACTGGAGAATGAAACATACCGTCTTCAGTGCAGCCAGTTGGAGCAGGAGAAGTCTGCCCTGGCAACCACTCTGGAAGAGAGTTGGGTGGTGAGTGCCCCAGTTGGGGAGATAATAAGGGAGCGTCTGGCGTTGCTCAATACAGTAATGGCCGCAAATATATCGGAAAATGACAAAATAGACCGCAATGCCCAGTCTGGCATTGACATGCTGTTGTCAGACAGGAAATCTTTTATGAATTCTACAGTCTCTGCATTTGAGGCAAGCCATCCGGCATTCATAAGCCACCTTAAGGGGTGCGGCCTTACAGAAGTCGAACTCGGATACTGCTGCCTGTACGCCATAGGGCTCAATGGCAAAAATGTGGGGGAATATACCAAAATGAGCCGCCACTACATCATAAACAGTGAAATAAGGAAAAAACTTGGCCTGGAGGAGAAGAGCATGAATCTGGACAAGTACATTCAGACTTTTTTGAAGTGACATTTTGTCAGAAATCCCCTTTGGCACTTATTTTGCCGTTTCTCCTATCCGTATGGATTCAGATTGCTTCCATAATGCTGATTTGTAAATAAAACTGAAAAAATAGATTACTATGAACATTAAACCATTAGCAGACAGAGTGCTGGTTGAGCCTAAAGAGGCTGAGACCAAAACAGCAAGCGGATTGTTTATTCCCGACAACGCAAAAGAGAAACCACAAGAGGGTAAAGTTCTGGCAGTTGGCCCCGGCAAAAAGGATGAGCCAATGGAGGTGAAGGTTGGTGACACCGTACTTTATGGCAAATATGCTGGTACAGAGGTTCACGCAGACGGCAAATCATACATCATCATGCGTCAGAGCGATATTTTGGCAACCATCTAATTTTTTGACTGTTAATTTTTAAATAAGAGAGTTATGGCTAAAGAGATAAAATTCAATATGGATGCACGCAACCTTATGAGGGAGGGTGCAGATGCATTGGCAAATGCTGTTAAGGTAACATTGGGACCTAAAGGAAGAAATGTTGTAATTGACAAGAAATTTGGTGCTCCTCACATTACCAAGGATGGTGTAACAGTTGCAAAGGAGATTGAACTTGAAGACAGATTCCAGAACATGGGTGCCCAGATGGTTAAGGAGGTTGCTTCAAAAACCAATGACCAGGCAGGTGACGGTACAACTACCGCTACTGTTCTTGCTCAGGCAATCATCAATGTAGGTTTGAAGAACGTTACAGCAGGTGCAAACCCAATGGATTTGAAACGCGGTATTGACAAGGCAGTTGCTGCTGTAGTTGAGAACCTTAAAGAGCAGAGCTCCGAGGTTGGAGAGGACTACTCAAAAGTTGAGCAGGTTGGAACCATCTCTGCAAACAACGATGCTTTCATAGGTAAACTTATTGCAGATGCAATGAGCAAAGTGAAGAAAGAGGGTGTAATTACAGTTGAGGAGGCAAAAGGTACTGCTACAGAGGTTAAAGTTGTTGAGGGTATGCAGTTTGACAGAGGATACATCTCTCCATACTTCATGACCAATCCTGACAAGATGGAGGCAGTGCTTGAGCAGCCGCTTATCCTTGTTACTGACAAGAAAATCTCTTCTATGAAGGATCTTCTTCCAATCCTTGAGCCAATTGCAAGAGAGGGCAAATCTCTCCTTATCATTGCTGAGGATGTAGATGGCGAGGCACTTACAACTCTTGTTGTAAACCGTTTGCGCGGTACAATCAAAGTTGCTGCAGTTAAGGCTCCAGGTTTTGGAGACAGAAGAAAAGAGATGTTGCAGGATATAGCAACCCTTACAGGTGCCATTGTAGTGTCTGAGGAGAGAGGCTTCACTTTGGAGAACTGTACTCCAGACATGCTTGGTACTGCAGAGAAGGTATCTGTAGATAAGGAGAACACAACAATTGTAAACGGAGCAGGTGATAAAGATGCTATTGCAGACAGAGTTGCCCAGATAAAGAAACAGATTGAGACAACTACCAGCGATTACGACCGCGAGAAACTTAAGGAGCGTCTTGCTAAATTGGCTGGCGGAGTTGCTGTCCTTTACGTAGGTGCTGCTTCTGAGGTTGAACTTAAAGAGAAGAAAGACAGAGTTGAGGATGCTCTCAATGCTACAAGGGCTGCAGTTGAGGAGGGTATCGTTGCAGGTGGTGGAGTTGCCTACATCAGAGCAATTGATTGCCTTAAAGCAGTTAAAGCAGAGAACGAGGATGAGCAGACAGGTATCAACATCATTGCACGCGCAATTGAGTCTCCACTGAGAACCATTTGTGAGAATGCAGGTGTAGAGGGAAGCGTAGTTATCCAGAAGATTAAGGAGGGCAAAGCAGATTTCGGTTACAATGCACGTACCGAGACATACGAGAACTTGCTTGAGGCAGGTGTAATTGACCCTACAAAAGTGAGCCGTGTAGCTCTTGAGAATGCTGCTTCAGTTGCAGGCATGTTCCTTACAACTGAGTGCGTAATTGCTGACAAGAAAGAGGAGAATCCTGTAGCAATGCCACCTATGGGCGGCGGAATGGGCGGCATGATGTAAGAATGTGCCCTTCACGGAAATTGATACAAACAAATAAGGTGTGTCAGATCTGACACACCTTATTTGTTATAACTGTAACTGATATACAGTTATCGGCTAAGCCTGAATTCTATAGGGAAAGTATACCTTACCCTTACCGGTTTGCCGTCCTGAATACCCGGCTCCCACTTAGGGGAACTTCTTATAACCCTGAGAGCCTCCTGGTCCAAAGACGGTTCAACTCCTTTGACAATCCTTACCTTCGAAACCTTCCCGTCCGGCTCAATTACAAACTGGACAAAAACTTTCCCCTCAATGCGGCTCTTGGATGCAGACTGGGGATATTTTATTCTCTGATACACCCATTTGGCAAAATTACCGGCAGGTTTCCCTCCAAAAGTAGGTTTCTGCTGAACATGGGCAAATAACACGGCTACATCTTCTCCAATAGTACACTCTATTGTCTCAACCTTGTTTTTTGTATAATTATTGGAAATATGGAGAATTGCCTTATCTCCGTCGAACACCCATTTCATATCAAGTGATGTCACCCAGTTTACATAGTGCATCTTCATTTTGAGCGTATCCTTATCCCACGCATAACTTGCAGCGCCATAAAATGGACCTTCCAATCCTTTCTCCCATCCTATAGGATTAATTGAATAAGGAGGAAAACCGGCAATGGTATCTGTAGCCCAACTCCTATAACCTGCAGGTTGGGAATATGAAAGGCTGTCAGTCTTCAATATATCCATAATGAACTGCTCCCCCTTCATTCTGAAAACCACCTCTTTCCATCCGTATTTATTCTTTCCCACATAAATCCTCTTCTCTGCAATTTCCTTCATTATAGGGGAATTCCCTTTTCCCTCAGGAAGTTCAAGACTGTATGAAGCCTGTTTTTTCTTTAAAATCCCATAGTCTTTTCCTGCCTGGAGCGGTGAGTCCGACAATTGTGGAAGGAATTTGTCCCAAATAAGGCCTCTCTGAGGTTTTCCATTTGTAAATGAAGCCTCAGTAAGGACAATTACCACATCTTTCTCAGGTACTACAATCACATACTGGCCAAGGGCTCCATCTGCCCTCACTGCACCTGGATATTTGCACATCCATACCTGATAACCATAACCGTAGTCCCCGCCATTTGCATGTTTTGAACTCATCTGGGCAATCCACTCCTTTGAAACAAGCTGTTTGCCATCCCATACACCTCCATCAAGCCACATCTGGCCCACTTTTGCCAAAGACTCACTTTGAATATGCAGGCCCCAACCACCTGTATTTACCCCCTCAGGGCTTATCTCCCAGTTCACCTTGCGTATGTTCATTGGGGCAAAAAGTTTCTCCTTCAGGTATTCCAAAACGGTTTTGCCTGTAACTTTCTGCACTATGGCAGAAATCATATATGTAACCATGGAATCGTATGCAAACACTTCTCCCGGCACATTCTTAACCTCTTTAGACAAAAATGTCCTTATCCACTCTGTACCCCTGCTGCGCATTCCCCAATCAGGCTTGATTCCGGATCTCATTGTGAGGAGATCCTCGAGTGTCATCTGTGCAAGATTGGCAGAGATGCTGTCGGGAAGATATTCAGGGAAAAAAGTTACTACCTTATCAGTAAGGTGCAGAAGGTTTTCATCTATTGCAATACCTGCGGCCAGTGAAACAAGGGTTTTTGAACTTGAATACTGCGTATGCTGGTACTCTGGGGCAAATGGTGCCGGATAGAACTCTCCTACCACCTTGCCATGACGCATGACAATCATGCTGTGAATGTCTGTTCCGGGCATAAAATGCAAAGAGTCGAACAACTCTATAAGTGCCTTTGAAGGGACACCCTGCTCCTCAGGAGTTGAGCGGGGCAGTTCATTTATCTGCGCAATTGCACAAAGTGATGTGCAGAGCAAAAACAGCAATACAGCAAACCTTTTCATAATTAACCTACGAGCCAAACCATTACGTGATTGTCAAAAACTTCATATTCCAGTTCAAACTCCTCCTCTGAACCGTCTTTGTTTATAAAGGTGGCCTCTATGTCACCCTCTTCCTTTGGATTGAACTTGTCAACCTCCATCTGCTTTGCAAAATCAACTCCGTGCTGGCTCATTCTCTTGTATATCGCCTCCTTTGCACACCAGTAGATTGCAAGTTGGAGATTACGGTTCTTGTCCTGAAGGTCATCTATCTCATCCTCAGAGAGAGCCTTTTTCTCCACTGCAGAAAAATCCCTTTCAATGCTCTCAATGTCAATACCTACCTCCTCTGTAGGATGGGTGATTATTGCCACAAACCTGTTTGTATGGGTTATGCTTATGTGTGTGAGATTGTTCTGGATAAAAGGGGCACCATTATCATGATGTCCAAGATAAACCTTCTCCTCAAAGATTGTATTGAGCAGAGCCCTCACTGCAAGTTTTTCCCTGCGTCTTGCACCGCTCCTTGTTATGAACAGTTCCTCCAGTTCCTCATTGGGAATAGATATTATTTTCAATAACTCTTCTTCAGATTCCGTGACTTCCCAAACGGAAATCTCTGCGCCATTCTTAAGTTCTTTTCTTAAATACAGACCCATATATGATTATCTTTTATTTCCTGTTCAACTGATCCAGTTCCTCAAAGTCGCTCTCATCAACAATCTCCCCCACTATCTCCTCCAGAATATCCTCCAGGGTTACAATGCCGTCTGTTCCACCATACTCATCAACCACAACTGCCAGATGCATCTTCTTGTTACGGAACTCCTCCAGAAGATCATTTATCTTTTTGCTCTCGGGAACATAATACGCCTCCCTAATATGATCTTTCCAATTGAATTCCCCAGGTTTGCTCACCAGATACGGAAGCATATCCTTTATATAGAGGAACCCTTTTATATCATCCAAATCCTCCTGATAAACGGGAAGACGGGAGAATCCGCACTCATTGGCAATCCTTATCACCTCCTCATTGGTGGAATCAATATCAATGGCCACCACATCCACCCTCGGCTTCATTATCTTTTCTACACTTGTAGTTGGAAGTTTTACTATACCTTTAAGAATCTTCTTCTCCTGGCTCGCAGTTGGAGCGGCTATATCCACAGCCTCCGACAACTCCTCAAGGGTAACCTCCCCCCTTGGTTCAAGGCTGTCCGATATTTTTGATGTGAATTTGGACATCATGTAGTTGAACGGTTTTGTTACCGGATACAGCATGGAGATTGGAAACGCCATAGTCTTTGCAAACTGCACAGGGAAATGGGTTGCCACTATTTTTGGAAGCACCTCACCAAAAAGGAGAAGGAAGAATGTAACCAATATGGTGCTCACAAGAAATTCCAGCACAGGATAGCCTGAAAAATCAAACAGCCGTCCCAACAACATTGTTGAAAGGAGTACAATAAGGATATTTACCACATTATTTGCCTGGAGTATGGTACCCAAAAGATAATCAGGGTCTGAAAGGAGCCACAACACCCTCTCGCCTTTGGAATCACCTTCCTGTTTCAGCGCATCCCTCTGCCCCGGAGTAAGTGAAAAGAATGCCGCTTCACTTCCGGAAATAAGGGCCGAACAGGTTATCAGACCTAGTATTGAAAATGACAGAACCAGAAGTTCTATTGTAATGCTACTGGGAGGTTCCAAATTTTAAAATGTATTGGTTTAGGGTGCAAATATAGTTATTTTTCTTTAACCATATATTTTTCAAGCAAAAAGAGTGGATGATATTGCATCTTCGCCTCCCTGAGTCCCAAATCCCCCGCATCATCCTCCCTGTTTATGTAGGTTACAGAGAGTTTCCCCTCAACCTCATCTGTAACAATTGTGTTTCTCAGAAATTCATTTGCTATAGCCGGATATGCCCCAACTATATCTGCATAAGCCTTCTCTATATGCACCAGAAGGGTATCTGAATTTGTCTTCTCGGCAATGGTAAAGGCCACAACCTCCCCATTCAGCCGCAGAAGTCCGCCCTGCAGCCCCAGTTCGTGGAAATTGTCAAGGGCATTCTTTACCGAGCAGTGCTCACTCTGCATTGAAGGGTCTTTGCCGCACCCATATTTTGCACACCACCTCAAACTCATCTCCAAACATTCATGCAGGTTCTCCTTCCCGACAGTCTCATAACTCCACCCCTCCTGCTTCCTGAATCTGGAAATGAAATTTCTCTTGCTCTGGAACTTCTTGCCCCGCAAGAAAGTAAGGTCCTCCGCAGAATAGATATAATCGAATGAGTTGCGGACAGGTTCAAATGAAAATTTGTCGGGAAAAAGGGATTCCAGAACCTCTTTCTGCTCCTGCTGTACAGATGCCATACAGAATGGGTGACCTCCTGCCTGCGCATCTGCCATACACTCCTGGAGAAGGTGCCTGAGCTGCTGCTCTGTACCCCTTCCTGCCGGGAAAATGTACATTGGATCCGGTGCTCCCTGCGGGTGGAACTTCACCACAAAAAAATCCTCCACCCTGCACACCCTGGAGTTCATTATTTTCCTCCAGATGAATAGCACGGTAAAATTGAATTCAGTTGCCCGGTTATCTGAATAGCCGAGCAACTGACGCATCCAATCCTTGTCCTGTAAAGTAATCTCCTTAAATTCCATATTATAACTCCAACCACTCTTTAAGTGTGGCAATGGCCTCCTGTTTCATCTCCTCCGGGAGGGTTGAAATCCTTGCCCTGTGGCTTCCACCCGGTTCAACATAAAGTTTCATGGTCTGCCTCCCTTTTCCTTTTTTCTTCAACTGCTCATTTTTCACAGGGGCAACAGGCATAACTGCACTCCAAGGGTCAAACTGGCCATAGATGAACATCATCTTTGAATCTGTAGTTGCAAGGAACTTAACCAGTTTCTTATAAAGGTATTTGTCAAACTTGAATGTCTGGCTCTGCGGCACGAACAATTTGTTCAGATACCCCTCTGCATCCTTTATTGTAAGAAGCCCCTTGAAAGGCCTGGTATCATATCCGTAGTAGCCCAACTCTTTTGCTGCCTGCACAAAGAACGGAGCAGAATCTCCCCCCTCCGCAAAATAATCCGGACCGCTCACCCTTACAAGGAAATTGAACATCTGCTCATCTGTGGCGCTCTTTGGATCGGGCACTGTTGAGGTTTTCATACCCCACTGCCAGAATGCAAACGGGAACTCCAGTACGCAATAGTCATATACTGCATCCATATCTATCTTGTAGGTGAGTTTCTGCTGCTGCGACAGTTTCTCAAACATAGGCTTTATTGTTGGTCTCCTCTTAAGGAACTCAATCTGGAAATTTCTCAATATCTCCCTATCCTGTGGAGTACCTGCATACTCCGCAAGGAAAGGCTCATGGCGCCCATCCTCAACACCTTTACATACAGGCCCCACATACGGAACCGAAACATCCAGATCCTCCGGATAATATGCTGTATAGAACATTGCAGTCTGCCCGCCCTTGCTTATACCTGTAGCAATCCATTTACCATTAAACACTTTTCTGAGCGTCTGGTTCACATTATGAAGGTCTGCTGCCTCGTTCACTGCAGTCATATAACTCCAGTCCAGAGTCTCCGGGGTAATTGTTGAATCATCCTGCATAAAAGGGACAGATTCCAGGAAATATCTGTGCTCTACAAGCACCATGTTTGTATTGAACAGTTTTGAGACCTCCTCCCTGTATCTTGGGTTGAGACCGTATGCTGCGCCGTACCCTTCTGTAATGATAACTGTAGGGGCATCATAATCTGCAACCGCTACAATCACCCTCTGTTTGAAAGTCCCTTTCGCCGGATTGCTATGGTCAATGGGCTGCTCAAAAAACATTACATATTTCTCTTTGAAAGGATTCTCCATCCTGTCTGAAATTTTCAGTTCCTGTATCCCGCTGATATTGGTGAACCCGGCCAATTTCTGGGGCAGTTGTGCAAAAGCCGGTACAACAAAAAAGAGCAATAACGCAACGGCTAAAAATCTGGTAAGTCTTGTTTTCATATAAGTATTTTTTATAAGATTCCTTTTCATGCAGTAAATATAACAATTATTCACAACACAGCCACACCGGCAAATTTCCTGGCCCTTCTTTTTACGGAAAGAGGGCTTAAAAAATGCTATGTAAATTTTTTTTACACAATTTTGTTTATTTGTAAAATATTTTTACATTTGCAGCAAATTATAGAATACCAATCTTTTACAAAGGCAAAAACTATGAAAAATAAAGGGATTGTCCTCATATCGGAGAAAAACAAGGGATATCTCTCAGCCCTCTCCATTCTTGTCCAAAAAGAATTTGAAGAGGTAATTACAGAGTCTGACAAGGAGAGGATCATGCAGATTCTACAGGATAAGGAGGTTGACATCATTGTACTTGACACCGGAATAAATACAGTTTCCCAGCAGAAGGAGCACCTTGATTTTATAAGGGAAATATCCTCCGCGGGAAAGGAGATACAGATAATAGTCCTTACAAATTTTTCTCAGAACAGTTTTGGTATGGAGGCGGTAAATGCAGGGGCATTTGACTTTGTGCCCAAACCCTGGAACAATGAAAAATTTATTGTCACTTTAAAGAATGCATTCCGGATGAGAAAACTCTCTCTGGAACTCAACAAAAAAGATACTATGGAGAGGGAATTGCAAACCCTGGAGCAGATGGAGAGGAAGATGATGGAGATGGCCCTTGAAAAATGCAACGGGAATGTGACACTTGCGGCAGGTCTATTGGGGATTACACGGCAAACTCTATATAACAAAGGAAAGAAATACAACCTTTTCAAGTAAAAATATTACCTTTGTAGTTTGCATACATTGTGCTTGCCACAAGCACATGGCCATAAATGATTATTAAACGTAAAATATAAATACAATGAAGAATTTTGTTGAAGAACTTACCTGGAGGGGAATGATCCATACAATGATGCCAGGTACAGAGGAGCAGTTGATGAAAGAGTGTACCGCCGCCTATGTAGGTATAGATCCTACTGCAGATTCACTGCATATAGGACACCTTGTGAGCATTATGATGCTGAAACATTTCCAGAACTGCGGCCACAAACCTTATGCCCTTATTGGTGGTGCAACCGGAATGATTGGCGACCCTTCCATGAAAAGTGCAGAGAGAAACCTTTTGGACGAGGAGACTCTCAACCACAATATAGTTGCAATAAAGAAACAGCTTTCAAAATTCCTGGATTTTGAATCAGATAAAGAGAATGCTGCAGTGCTCGTGAACAACTACGAGTGGATGAAGGATTTCTCATTCCTTTCATTCATCCGCGATATTGGAAAGCACATTACTGTCAACTATATGATGAGCAAGGACTCTGTAAAGAAACGTTTGAGCGGAGAGGCAAGAGAGGGAATGTCATTTACCGAATTCTCATACCAGTTGGTACAGGGTTACGATTTCCTTTATCTGAATGAGCACATGAACTGCAAACTCCAGATGGGTGGAAGCGACCAGTGGGGAAATATAACCACAGGTACCGAACTTATCCGCAGAAAGACAGGAAACGAAGCGTTTGCCCTTACATGTCCACTCATCACAAAAGCAGACGGTGGAAAATTTGGCAAAACAGAGAAAGGCAATATATGGCTGAACCCTGAATATACCTCTCCATATACATTCTACCAGTTCTGGATGAATGTAGGAGATGAGGATGCCGAGAAATATATAAAGATCTTTACAATGCTCGACCGCCAAACCATAGAGACTGCAATAGCAGAACACAAAGAGGCTCCCCATATGAGAGGTCTCCAGAAACTCCTTGCAAAAGAGATTACAATTATGGTTCACGGAGAGGAGGAGTACAACAAAGCGGTTGAGGCTTCAAACATGCTGTTCGGCAACTCTACCCAGGAAGCATTGAAGAAACTTGATGAGCAGACTTTCCTTTCTGTTTTTGACGGAGTGCCACAATACGAGGTATCAAAGGATAAACTTGGCAGCAACATTATTGACATGCTTGCAGTTGAATCAAATATATTCCCCTCAAAGGGTGAATGCCGCAAAATGATCCAGGCAAACGGTCTGAGCATAAACAAAGAGAAATTTACAGACGTAAACGGTGTTTTAGCAGAAGATCAATTGATAAACGGCAAATATATTCTGGTTCAGAAAGGTAAAAAGAATTACTTCATCTTAAAGTTCAACTAATAATCTGATTATGGAAGGAGAGAGCACAAGACAACAGAAAATAGGGAAACAGTTGCAGAAAGACCTTGCAGAGATTATACGCAGCAAGGGTATGGCTGTTTTTGGGGGAGCAATGGTAACCGTTAGCGAAGTAAGGGTAAGCCCCGATCTCTCCTTTGCAAAGGTTTATGTGAGCATCTTCCCATCTGCAAAGGGAGATCAGGCCATGGAAATTCTGCAGAATTCCGTAAAACAGATAAGGGGAGAATTGGGCAGACTGGTTGCAAAACAGTTCAGGATTGTTCCTGAAATTGCTTTCTACAGAGACAATACCCTGGATTATGTAGAACATATAGATGAACTGCTAAAGAAATAAGGATGAGGACAGAGTTCCATATTGCCCTCAGATATCTGTTTGCAAAAAAAAGGCATAATGTAATAAACATTATTTCAATTGTCAGTGCTGCAGGTATAGCAATAGGGAGCATGGCCCTTATACTTATTCTTTCTGTATATAACGGCTTTGACAACTCAATTAGAGAAATCTATGAGAGTTGCAAAGCCGATTTTACAATATCCCCATCCAAAGGGAAGACTCTGGAAGTTCCGCCACAAATTCTTGATAAGATATCACTCATTGAGGGGGTGGCATATTCATGTCCCATAATTTCAGATAACGTATATGTCAAATATGGCAAGAATGAGGCCATAGCAACAGTTGTAGGTATAGATTCACTGTATTTCAAGTGGAACGCCATGGCAGAGAATCTGATTGAGGGAAAACCCACACTCCACAAGGGGGAAATAAAGCAGGCCGTCATAGGGGAAGACCTTGCAAGGGAACTGGGAGCCAGAGTGAGGTTTGTAACTCCCCTGGAAACATTCTTTCCAAAAAAGGAGGGGGAATTCTCCATAACAGATCCTCTTGCCTCAATAAACATGGAAAGGCTCTTCCCTTCTGCAATTCTCAGAAGTAACGGAAACGATATTCCAAAAGCATTATACACAGATGCCGGTACTGCCAGAAAATTGCTTGGTGGGGACGAAAATGAATATTCCGGAGTAGAAATATACCTGCACCCCGAAAGCAATGTAAAGGAGGTTGGAAAAAAACTCTCGGAAATTCTTCCAACCGGCATTGTAAAGGACAAACAGCAGCAGAATGCTACCCTGTACAAAATGATGAAGGCAGAGAAATTTGCCGTTTACCTTATCCTTTTCTTTGTAATAGGGATTATATCTATAAACATTTTCAGTTGTCTGAGCATGCTTGTAACTGACAAGAGGGAAGATATGGCAACATTACTGGGAATGGGGGCAACAAAAGGGATGATAAGCAGGATATTCCACTTGCACGGGACCCTCATCTCCATAACAGGCTGCACATTGGGAACTATTGCAGGAACAGTTGCTGCCATTATCCAAAAACAGTTTGGAATAATCTCTCTCCCAGGCAGTTTCATGATTACAGCATACCCAGTGGATATACAGGTTCAGGATATTGCAATCACCTTCATTGGGGTTTCCCTAATAGGATTTCTTATATCTTACCTGCCGGTGAAAAAAATTTTTTAAAAAATATGCAACGTTTTGTACACCTTCTGCATCTTATAAGTGTAGGTTTAGGTTTTAGTACAAAAAAGGGGGGCCTGTAGGTAGTAGCGGGCACCCCTTTTTAGTACGGACCTTTTTTTATTTCCGGAATATCCCAAAAAATGCGGAACCGCTACCGCTCATGGAAGCATAAACAGCCCCTTGGGCATACAGTTCCTCCTTATATGCTGCCAGTTCCGGAATTTTTGCAAATACAGTTTTCTCAAAATCGTTTACAAGAGAATTTTTCCAGGTTTCAACCGGCTGTGAGAGGATATCCATCACACTTCTTGAGTCTGCTTCCCATCCCATTTCCAGCCATCTGTTGCGTGGGATAATCCCACCATAGGCTGCAGCCGTTGAGACAAAATATGGAGGATAAACCAATTTTATTTCATACCCCTCAAGCGCCGGAACCTCAACAGGCTCCAGAATTTCACCCCGCCCGGTGCCCAACATTGGCCTGTTATATACAAAGAAAGGGCAGTCACTTCCCAAAGTTGCCGCATATGCAGCCAACTTTTCATCTGAAAGTTCCAATGAGAACATCTCATTAAGGGCACGCAAGGTAAAAGCCGCATCTGAGGAACCTCCTCCCAGTCCGGCCCCTACAGGAACCTTCTTGAACAGGTGTATCTCTACTGGAGGAATGTCAAAATCTGCCGCCAGAGCCCTATAGGCCTTAATACAGAGATTATCCATAGGGTCTCCCGGATATTCTATGCCGTACTGGCACATCCTGAGTTCCTTACCTTCCACAATCTCAAGCACATCGTGTACATTTACAGGATAAAAGAGGGTTTCAAGGTTATGAAACCCATCCTCCCTCTTTTGTAAAACACTTAGACCTAAATTTATTTTTGCATTCGGATATAGAATCATATCAACCGCATTTTGAATAACCGCAATTCATACAAACCAGACATCCTTCCTGATATACAAGGTTGTTGGAATTGCATTTTGAGCATTTCTTTCCGGTATCATCCTTGGTACCATCTGGAATATAGCGTTTCAAACTGCGCTCAACACCATTTTTCCAGGTATTGATTGCCTCGCTGTCCAAAGAGAGGCCGTTGATAAGGTTGAGTACATCTACAATTGGCATACCGTGGCGCAACACACCCGAAATAAGTTTTGCATAGTTCCAGTACTCTTTGTTGAACATGTGTGAAATACCGCCAACAATATTGGTATAGCCATATTTATCTACAAAATGGAAGTCGTAGCGGGTAAGACCTGTCTTCACATCCTTCTCCTTAACTATGAATCCGCTCTCAACTGATTTAGGGATATTGCGGCTGTCCTCATCTACAAGACCGGTAAAGATCTCATAAGGAGCACCGTTCAATTTTCCTACAAGGGCAATCCATTTCTCCTTGCCGTTCATGAAACGGATAACATCTGCCTCAAGTGATTTTGGCCTCTCCTTCGGTTTCAATGAAACAGCCTCTTTCTTCTCATCCTTGGCAGATACAAGAACACCTGCCCTTGAACCGTCCCTGTAAACGGTAACACCTTTACAGCCTACCTCCCATGCAGTCTTGTAAACATTTGCAACAAGTTCCTCGGTTACGGAATTTGGAAGGTTTACAGTAACGCTAATTGAGTGGTCAACCCATTTCTGTATGCTTCCCTGCATCTTCACCTTTGCAACCCAATCAATATCTGCAGAAGTTGCCCTGTGGTAAGGAGATCTCTCCACAAGGGTCTCAACATCCTTCACCGACATCTTCTTCACATCCTCTGCAGGAATACCGTTAACCTCACACCATGTAAGGAACTTGTGGTGGAATACATAATACTCCTCCCAGCAATCTCCAACATCATCCTTGAAGGTGATTATCGCATTCTTGTCATTAGGGTTAACTTTCCTTCTCCTTATATAGAATGGAAGGAATACAGGCTCTATTCCCGACGTAGTCTGGGTCATGAGGGAAGTGGTGCCTGTAGGGGCAATTGTAAGGAGCGAAATGTTTCTTCTTCCAACTTTTGCCATAAGTTTGTACAACTCGGGATCCACATTGCGGATTCGGTCAATCATTGGATTATTCTCCTCCCTCTTTGTATCATAAATTGGGAATGCACCCCTCTCAGATGCCATATTTACAGAAGACCTGTAAGCCTCAACTGCAAGATTCTGCTGTACCTCAACTGCAAAATCTATTGCCTTCTCAGAACCGTATCTCAAGCCGAGGGCTGCCAACATATCGCCCTCAGCTGTGATACCCAATCCTGTACGTCTTCCGCCAAGTGATTTTCTTTTTATCTTCTCCCACAAGTCAAGTTCAGTCCTCTTCACATCCTCAGTCTCAGGGTCTGACTTGATTTTGTCAAGAATAGCCTCAATCTTCTCCATCTCAAGGTCAATAAGGTCGTCCATAAGCCTCATTGCCTTTCCTGAATGCTCTTTGAACAGATTCATATCAAACTCAGCCTCTGGAGTGAAAGGATTCTTCACATAAGAATAGAGGTTAAGTGCTATAAGGCGGCATGAATCATAAGGGCACAAAGGAATCTCTCCACAAGGGTTTGTACTTACTGTCCTGTAACCAAGATCAGCATAGCAGTCTGCCACAGACTCCCTCAATACTGTATCCCAGAACAATACGCCAGGCTCTGCAGATTTCCACGCATTGTGAACAATCTTTTTCCAGATATTCTGGGCATTGACCTTTTTTGACACCTTAGGCTCCGCTGCATCAACAGGATATTTCTGCTCGTACTGCTCTCCTGAAAGGGCAGCCTTCATAAACTCGTCATCAATCTTTACAGAAACGTTTGCTCCGGTAACCTTGCCCTGCTCCATTTTGGCATCAATGAACTTTTCGCTGTCGGGATGCTTAATGGAGATGGAAAGCATAAGGGCACCTCTTCTGCCGTCCTGAGCCACCTCACGGGTAGAATTTGAGTATCTCTCCATAAAAGGGACCACACCGGTAGAGGTAAGTGCGCTGTTGAGCACTGCACTTCCCTGAGGACGGATGTGTGAAAGGTCGTGTCCTACACCGCCACGGCGTTTCATAA
Organism: Bacteroidales bacterium; assembly: GCA_015060445.1. Lineage (GTDB taxonomy): Bacteria > Bacteroidota > Bacteroidia > Bacteroidales > UBA932 > Egerieousia. The sequence continues at coordinate 97,521 of SUYL01000002.1, read as the reverse complement.
GCTGCACCTGCTCCTCATCTATCTTCATGATTCCGCCATAAGAATCTGCCGGTGTATCATGACCAACCACAAAACAGTTTGAAAGGGATGCAATCTGATATGAATTGCCAATTCCTGTCATAGGGCCTCCCTGAGGAATAATATACTTGAAATCCCTCAACAATTCATATATCTCATCCTCACTCATAGGGTTAGGATATTTGTTCTCAATTCTGGCAAACTCGCGTGCAAGTCTGCGGTGCATGTCATCAGGTGATTTCTCATACAAGTTGCCGTATGAATCCTTCATTGCATACTTGTTGATCCATACAGACGCAGCCAACTCGTCTCCCTTAAAGAAGTTGACACTGGCCTGCAAGGCTTCCTCGTAAGTGTAGGTCTTGATACTCATATAGTTATATTTATTATTGTATTATTTTGCTCAAGAAAAAACCAACTACCGGTAACGGTAATTGGTTTGCAAGTTACTTCATTTTAACCCTACAACGGGCAAGTGTAAATAATACTTTTCAACAAAAGAATTAACAACCCTCCCACAGGGGCTCAGCAACAATGTTTACTGCAATTTGAGCACTCTGAAAATTCTCCCCTCAAGCGACTCTCCATAAGTGAGTGTAATCTCTCCCTCAAACTCTCATTTGCCACCTTCTCCAGTACAGCATACGCAAAAGCCTGCTGCTGCAGAAGTTTGGCCTCGTTCTTCTCAATTCCACGGGAGCGCATATAGAACAGTTCATCCTCATTGAGGCTTCCCACAGTTGCCCCGTGCGAACATTTCACATCATCTGCATAAATCTCAAGATGGGGTTGTGTATATGCCTTGGCAGTACGTGAAGCCAGCAGATTGTTGTTGGCCTGATAAGCCTCTGTCTTCTGTGCATCTTTTGCCACATAAATCCTTCCGCTGAAACGGGTTACAGATTCTCCGTCAAGAATTCCCTTGAACAACTGAGAACTGTGGCACTCAGGGACATTGTGCCAGATATTAACCCTGGTGGAAACCCTCTGCTTTCCATCGGCAAGATAAAGGCCGTTTACATTGCACTCTCCCCCCTTTCCGTTGAGTGCCACATCTATGTCATTTGAAATCTCGCCTCCATGAAGAGTTATAACATTAAGGTTCAGTACTGCTCCTGCCTCCATCTCCACTTTAAACGAAGTGCTGTGCTTTGATTTGTTATGCTCATTCTGCATAACGACCATATCCAGCACTGCTCCCTGGGCAAGTTTCACATTCACATTCTCATGGGTGACAAAATCCTCCATAGAGAGGGTATGTGAACAAAGGAGTACCTTGGCCTGTGCCCCCTCTCCCAAAACATAATCTGATGAATATGAAAGGTCCTCCACCGCATGGCTGCTCCTGACCTGAATCACCTGCAGCATCCTTGGAAGAATCTCCCCTCTGCCCAACGAAAGTCCCATCTTCTCCCCCTGTCCGTCAACCACAAATACCTGGTCGGTATCCTTAAGGGGTACGCGGCACCTGAACTCCTCCTGGGATTTGTCGGGAATATAAATATAATTGTTCTCCATAATCCTCTTCCCGATAAATTATTCACCTTTTATAAGCCAGTCATAACCTCTGTTCTCCACCTCAAGGGCAAGTTCCTTACCGGCTGTCTTTATGATTCTTCCTTTGTAAAGCACATGTACAATATCAGGCACAATGTAATCCAATAGCCTCTGGTAGTGGGTGATTACAATTGTAGCATTGTCTGCCTTCTTGAGTTTGTTCACACCTGTAGCCACAATACGGAGGGCATCCACATCCAAACCGCTGTCTGTCTCATCAAGGATAGCGAGTTTAGGATCAAGCATTGCCATCTGGAAAATCTCGTTCCTCTTTTTCTCCCCACCAGAGAAGCCCACATTTACCCCTCTTGAAGAGAAAGCGGGATCCATCTCCACAATTGCCAGTTTCTCCCTCATCAATTTGAGGTACTCGGCTGCTGTAAGGGGAGACAACCCCTTCTGTCTGCGGTGCTCATTCACTGCAGTTTTCATAAAGTTCACATTTGTAACACCGGGAATCTCTATAGGATACTGGAATCCGAGAAACAGGCCTGCCCAAGAGCGCTCCTCAGGAGACATCTCCAGCAGATTCTGTCCCATAAAGGTTACTGTACCCTCTGTTACCTCATAATGCTCCTTACCTGCAAGAACTGCTGAAAGGGTACTTTTACCTGAACCGTTTGGCCCCATAATGGCGTGAACCTCACCAGGTTTTACAACAAGGTCAATACCTTTTAGAATCTCCCTGCCATTGATATTGGCATGCAAATTTTTTATTTCAATCAAATTTTCCATAATCTCTCCAATTTAAATCTCCTGTGCCTTCATCTGTTTTCTCCACATTGCAAACCCAAAGAATGCAAGGATAAGATAACCGGCACTTACAAGCGGCATGAACACCAGACCCGCCTTTATGTATAAAGTAATGTTGGTAACATTCACAACAAGCCAGGCTCCCCAGCAATCAATCTTCTTCTGGGCAGAAAGATACTGCGCCAACAGGATAAATGCTGTAACAAAAGCATCCAGGAACGGAGCCCTTGCCATTGGGAACACATCCGGCCACCACACATTCAACTGGCTGAGCAAAAAACCCCAGCATACAGTGAACACTGATACAATACCCAGCAATGAAACCCTTTCCTTATTGGTGAGTACTGTTATCTTCAACTGCTCCTTGCGGTCCTTCTCATCCTGCGCAGGATGGGTCCAGCGGTAATGCCCAAAAAAGTTGATTATAAACGATATGGGCTGGACAAGCATGCTTGAGTACAGATGCTTCTGCAAGAACATGAAGAAAAGCAGGATATTATAAAGATATCCTACCCAGAAATTTAGTACCCTGCCCCTTGTGGCAAGAAACACACATGTAAGACCAGCAGTAACTGCAAGCAGCTCAAGGAGACTCACTCCCTGGCCTCCCAACGTAAACAATATGTTTTCTATACTGAACATAATCTGCACATTTTTTAACCTACACTACCCTCCAGTGAAACCTGAAGCAGTTTCTGCGCCTCAACGGCAAACTCCATAGGCAACTGGTTTATAACCTCTTTTGCATAGCCGTTAACAATCAGTCCTACAGCATCCTCAGCCTTAATACCCCTCTGCTGGCAATAGAACAACTGGTCCTCACCAATCTTTGAAGTGGTAGCCTCGTGCTCCACTACCGCAGTAGGATTCTCACTCTCAACATAAGGGAAAGTGTGCGCCCCGCACTTGTCTCCAAGGAGAAGGCTGTCGCACTGCGAGTGGTTGCGTGCATTCTCGGCACCAGGAAGAATCTTTACCAGACCCCTGTAACTGTTCTGGCTCTTTCCGGCAGAAATACCCTTGCTCACAATACGGCTGCTGGTATTCTTGCCAATATGTATCATCTTTGTACCGGTATCCGCCTGCTGGTAATTGTTTGTAACAGCCACAGAGTAGAACTCACTTATGGAGTTGTCTCCCTTGAGAATGGTGCTCGGATATTTCCAGGTAATTGCAGAGCCTGTCTCCACCTGCGCCCAGAACAGTTTGCTGTTTGCCCCTTTGCAGATACCCCTCTTGGTAACAAAGTTGTAAATTCCACCTTTACCCTCCTTGTCTCCAGGATACCAGTTCTGAACTGTAGAATACTTCACCTCCGCATCCTGCATCACCACAATCTCCACAACTGCAGCATGCAACTGGTTCTCATCCCTCTGCGGAGCGGTACACCCCTCAAGGTAACTCACATAAGAACCTTCATCAGCCACTATGAGAGTCCTCTCAAACTGCCCTGTACCCTTGGCATTTATACGGAAATAACTGCTCAGTTCCATAGGACAGCGGGTATTCTTTGGAATATAGCAGAACGACCCGTCGCTGAACACTGCCGAGTTGAGGGCAGAGAAATAGTTGTCACCCACAGGAACCACAGATGCCAGATATTTCTTCACAAGATCAGGGTAATCCCTCACTGCCTCTGAAAAAGAACAGAAAATCACCCCTTTCTCAGCCAATGTCTCACGGAAGGTGGTCTTCACCGACACAGAATCAAACACTGCATCAACCGCCATACCTGCAAGGACATTTCTCTCATGAAGCGGAATACCCAATTTTTCAAAAGTCTCCGCCAGTTCCGGATCAATCTCCGTAACCTCCTTCTTTGGCTGCGGTGCAGCATAATAGATTATATCCTGATAATCAATCTCGGGAATATCCAGGTGTGCCCATTTTGGCATTTCCATCTTCTTCCAGCGCTCGAAAGCCTTCAGACGGAACTCCAGCAGCCACTGGGGCTCCCCCTTCTTTGAAGAAATGAGCCTTATGATATCCTCATTGAGTCCCTTGGGGATAAACTCCTGATTGATATTGGATTCAAAGCCATACTGATATTCAGCATTGGCAATATTTTCAATTATCTCGTTATTTTTACTCATCGCAGCGCAAAGTTAAACCATTTTAGGTATTTTTGTAAAAAAATACACGGTTATGAACACAGAATCACTAGAAAAAGGTACTCAACAGAACAACTCTGCCCCAAAAAGGACACAAATAAGTGAAATTGGCAAAGTTGCCCTCATCAGGAGACTTTTTGAAGGTACACAATACAACAACTCCAAATCACAGATGTTCGCAGGGCGTATTCCCGACAAAGCAGGACGCACCAAAGATGTGAACAATTTCCTTACAGTACAGAAAACCATGCTTGAGGGTATTGATTTTGACCTCACATACACCCCTCTAAAGCACCTGGGATACAAGGCTGCACTGCTGGCTCTGGGTGGTATCTACGCAAAATGTTACACCCCCCAGGGATTGTCCTTTTCATTGGGGCTTTCTGCAAGATTCTGCGTGGAGGATATCTCCGAATTCTGGGGCGGAGTACTGGCAGCCTGCAAAGAGCACAATATCGCACAATTGTCGCTGGATTTGGGAGCCTCAATGACCGGGCTCAACATAGCAATTTCAGCCTGCGGCATGCAGAGTGCAAAGACAGCCGCCACTGTACCTGCCGTTGACAACACCTGCCTGTTGTGCCTTACAGGCAATGTAGGTGCTGCATACATGGGGCTGCATGTGCTTGAAAGGGAAAAGATAGCCTTCAACCGTATCCCTGCAGAACGCGCTGCAGAATATGTACAGCCCGATTTGAGCCGCTACAAATACATCCTGAGCCAATACCTCAGCCCTGAGATAAACCCAAAAACCACAGAGCAGTTCAAGGAGGCAAAACTCTTCCCTGCCTGTGGCTACTTCATAACCAACGGACTTGCTGCCGCTGTAAAAGAACTGTGTGAAGAGCATAATGTGGGGGCAAAGATTTACCTTGCAAAAATTCCTATTGCCTCACAGACATTTGCAATGGCAGACGAACTGAACATGGATGCCATTACTGCAGCCCTCAACGGCGGAGACGACTACAAATTCCTCTTTGCAGTACCGGTTCAGGAGCACGAACGCTTCCATAAGGAGTTCCCCAATGTTGATATCATAGGGCACCTGTGCAAACCTGAAGCCGGTGCCTCACTGATTACCCCGGAGGGCGCTGAAATTACTCTGAGGGCCCAGGGATATTAGAAAGAAAGCCCCCACCGGAACACTCCAGCGGGGGGTATTGTTCACAAACGGGGCTTGTGAGCCATTCCTTTTACAGATACACATCAGCCTCCACTTTGTACTCAAGGTTATGGTGGGCAAGGAAGTCCAGCAGCCCCGGATTCACATCTACCTTGAACTTGCGGGAGAAGAATTCCACCGAGTACCCTTTGTCGTAGTCGAGCAGATTTAGGGCCAGCATCTTTTTCCCTTTGTGCTCTTTCAACTGTTTGAGGAGTTCCTTGCGGAATGCCGGAGACAGCCTCTTTATTGGCACATTTATGGTGAGTTTCTTTATAAATTCCTCCTTGGTGTTGGCCAGAAGGGTGATTTTGCGCATCTTGAGTTCACACTCCACCGGCAGCGGCTTGCCGTCGGGACCTTTCTCCTCCTCTTTTCCAAATCCGAACCGCGGCATTATCTGGCATTTGAACATTATCGCCTGTCCCTCCTCCAAAAATGGCATGAAAGTTTCAAAATCCTTCCCAAAAAGGGCAAACTCCACACTGCTGTCATAATCCTCTATTGAGAATTTTACCCACGGCTTGCCACTCTTCTTGGAAACCATCCTGCTCACTGAGGTGATTAGTCCTGCCATATAGAGTTCCCTCTTGCGCAATGCAGCATCTGTACTGGCAGCCGCAGCCATTTCCGCCGCATCCTTAAGTGAAACCTTTGCAAAATGGTCCATCTCAAATTTGTACATGTCCAGAGGGTGGGCAGAGAGATACATACCAACCAGTTCCTTCTCCTTCTTGAGGAATTCCATCTTATTGTACTCTTTTGGAGCAGGAATTTCCGGAGGGGTTGGTTTGAACCCTTCATCCAGGTCTCCAAACAATGAGTTTCCTCCCGACAAAGTGTCTGACTGCAGTTTCTGCCCGTATCTGCAGAGTGACTCAATGAAAACTTCCCCTTTTGAATTCTCTGTAAAGAACTGGTCTCTGCGAATCTCCGGGAATGAATCAAAAGCACCGGCATAGGCCAGAGACTCTATAGTCTTCTTGTTGATATTGCCGCTGGCAGAAGCCCTCTCAATGAAATCAAATACCCCCGCAAAAGGCTTGTCTCCCCTACATGCTACTATTGAATCTACAATAGCCCCTCCCACACCTTTTACTCCGGCCATTCCAAAGCGGATATCTCCAGCCTTGTTCACAGAGAAGGTCCGTTCACTCTCATTCACATCCGGTCCCAACACCCTTCGGCCCAACCTGCGGCACTCGTCCATCAGTTTGGTAATCTCCTCTATATTGTTGAGGTTCTTGCTCAAGTTGGCAGCCATAAACTCTGCAGGATAGTGGGCCTTCATGTATCCGGTCTGATACGCTACCCATGCATAGCAGGTTGCGTGGGACTTGTTGAACGCATACTGGGCAAATGCGGTCCAGTCTTTCCAAATCTTCTCCAGAGTATCTTGCGGATGCCCATTGGCTGCTCCACCCTCCATAAACTTCACCTTCAACTCCATCATTTTGTCTATGAGTTTCTTACCCATAGCCTTACGGAGTCCGTCGGCCTGGCCTTTTGTAAAGTTGGCAAGTTTCTGCGACAGGAGCATCACCTGCTCCTGATATACGGTTACCCCATATGTATCCTGCAGGATGCTCTCCATCTCCGGAAGATCATATTCAATAGCCTGCTCCCCTTTCTTTCTGGCAACAAAATCAGGAATATAGTCCATTGGACCGGGACGGTAGAGGGCATTCATTGCAATGAGGTCCTCAAAACGGCTCGGCTGGAGTTCCCTCAGCCATTTCTGCATTCCCGGCGACTCAAACTGGAACACTGCAACCGTATCACCTCGTCCAAAGAGTTCAAATGTCTTTTTATCATCTATAGGAATACTTTCAATATCAATATCTATTCCTTTGGATTTCTTAACATTGGATACTGCTTCCTTAAGTATTGATAGAGTTCTCAAACCCAAGAAGTCCATCTTCAGCATTCCCACATCCTCAATGAAGGAACCCTCATATTGGGATACCCACATATCCTCACCGGTCTCCTTATCTTTGGCAATACAGATAGGGATGTGCTCTGTAAGGTTGTCCCTTCCAATAATAATGGCGCAGGCATGTACACCTGTATTCCTTACGGTACCCTCCAGTTTCTGGGCATATTCCAGAGTGTCGTGCACACCGGGGATATCAGAGTTTTCATACGCCTCCTTCATCTCGGGTACCAGTTTCACACAGTTTTCCACAGTCACCTTCACCTTCTTGGTCTTCTCCTTCACCTCGCCGTTCTCATCAGTATATTTCTCCACCTGCTCAGGGAAACTGTCGGGAACAAGTTTTGCCAGACGGTCACTCTCCTGCAAAGGGACCTGCTGGATACGGGCGACATCCTTTATGGCACTCTTGGTGGCCATTGTACCAAAGGTAACCACATGGGAAACATGGTCCTTGCCGTATTTCTCCTCCACATACTGCAGAACCTTCCCGCGGCCGTCATCATCAAAGTCAACATCTATATCGGGCATTGAGATACGGTCAGGGTTGAGGAAACGCTCAAACAGCAAATCATATTTTATTGGATCCAGATTGGTGATTCCCAAGCAATATGCTACAACAGAACCGGCTGCCGAACCACGTCCGGGACCTACCCATACCCCAATATTGCGGGCGGCGGCAATGAAGTCCTGCACAATAAGGAAGTAATCCGGGAATCCCATCTTCTTAATTGTAGCAAGTTCAAAGTCTATACGCTCCCTGCACTCGTCGGTAATGGTTTTGTATTTCTTCTCCGCTCCCTTATATACCAAGTGACGGAGGTATTCATTACTGTCGGGAAACTCCTCCGGAATTGGGAATACCGGAAGCACATGGTCTCTGTCTATCTTGTATTTCTCAACCTTCTCCACAATCTCAAGAGTGTTCTCAATAACCTCAGGATGGCCAGGGAACAGCCCCCTCATCTCCTCTTCAGTCTTGAGATACTCCTGCTGGGTATATCTCATGCGGTTGGGGTCATCATAGTTGGCATTTGTGGTAAGGCATATGAGACGGTCGTGGGCAGGGCCATCCTCCTTGCGGGCAAAATGGGCATCATTGGTGGCAACCACCTTAATGCCAAGGCGCTCGCCCATACGGAAAATCTCCGCATTTGCAATCTCCTGCAAATCCGCCACCTCTGTGGTCATTCCGGGAATCTCCGTCCGGTGCAACTGCACCTCAAGATAATAATCCTCCCCAAAAAGATTTTTATACCATAGGGCAGTCTCCTCAGCCTTCTCCAATTGTCCGGTATTTATGTATTTTGGTATCTCTCCTCCAAGACATGCCGAACAGCAGATCAGATTCTCATGGTATTTCTCCAGAATCTCCCGGTCAATCTTTGGTTTATAGTAAAAACCCTCTGTCCAACCAGTAGAGACAATCTTTACAAGGTTATAATAACCTGCCAGATTCTTTGCCAGAAGTATCAGGTGATATGCACCCTGATCCTCCTTTCCCCTCTTGTTGAAGCGCCCTTCCGGATTCACATACACCTCGCAACCTATTATTGGCTTCACATCCGGGAAGTCCTTGGCAACCTTAAGGAACTCCTTTACACCAAACATATTGCCGTGGTCAGTAATGGCAAGGGCAGGCTGGTTATCCTCAGCCGCCTTCTTGAAATGGGCCTTTATACTGGCCTGGCCATCCAGAATGGAATAATACGTATGTACGTGCAAGTGAGCAAATGCCATAATCAATAGTTCTTTTGAGATTGTGGGAGTTACAAAGATACTAAACAAAAAAGCCTTCCGCAACACAAAGCGGAAGGCTATAAAATTTATTTATCAACAACCATTACACCAGCGGTGTACCTGTCATGCACTCTGGCTGGGCAATGCCCATAAGTTTAAGGATTGTAGGGGCAATGTCTGCCAGAATACCATCCTTAACCTCTTTAACATCACCATCCACAACTATGAAAGGTACTGAATTGAGTGAGTGTGCAGTGTTTGGTGAACCGTCTGCGTTTACAGCGTTGTCTGCGTTTCCGTGGTCTGCTGTAATAAGTACAGTGTAACCGTTGGCAACTGCTGAATCAACAACCTCTTTTACCAAGCCGTCAATTGTGGTTACAGCCTTGGTGATTGCCTCATACACTCCGGTATGGCCAACCATATCACCGTTTGCAAAGTTGAGGATTACAAGATCCTCTTTTTTGGTATCAAGAACCTTTATAAGTTCAGATGCTACCTCAGGGGCACTCATCTCAGGTTTAAGGTCATAAGTTGCAACCTTTGGCGAGTTTACAAGTACACGGTCCTCCCTATCAAATGCAGCCTCGCGTCCGCCTGAGAAGAAGAATGTCACATGAGCATATTTCTCTGTCTCTGCAATTCTCAACTGGTTTTTGCCGGCAGCAGCAACAACCTCACCAAGGGTTTCCTGTACATTCTCTTTGTCAAACAGAATGTGGAGACCGGTAAACTTGTCATCGTATGGGGTAAGACAGCAGTAGTACAAAGGCATTGTCTTCATCTCCATCTCAGGCATGTCTGCCTGGGTAAGTACGCTGGTAATCTCACGTGCACGGTCGTTACGGAAGTTGAAGAACACAACTGCATCATCTGCTGCAATTGTAGCGGTTCCCTCAACTTTTACCGGTTTGATGAACTCATCTGTTACACCTGCAGCGTATGAAGCCTCAACAGCCTCTGCTGGATTTGCAACAACCTCACCCTGTCCGTTTACAAGGAGGTCGTATGCAACCTTAACGCGGTCCCATCTCTTGTCACGATCCATGGCGTAGAAACGGCCTATTACAGAGGCAATCTTTCCTGTAGATTTTGCCATGTGGGCCTGCAAGTGCTCGATAAAGCCTTTACCGCTCTTAGGATCGGTATCACGGCCGTCCATAAAACAGTGTACATATACTTTATCCAAACCGTACTCTGCAGCCACATCCAGGAATGCAAACAACTGGTCAATTGAACTGTGTACGCCACCATTTGAAAGCAATCCCATAAAGTGAAGTGCCTTGCCGCTCTCTTTTGCATAGTCATATACAGCCTTAACCTCTTTGTTCTCCAACAAAGTCCTGTTCTGGCAAGCCTTGTTTATCTTTACAAGGTCCTGGTAAACCACGCGGCCGGCTCCAATATTAAGGTGACCCACCTCAGAGTTTCCCATCTGTCCTGCAGGAAGTCCTACATCCTCTCCGCTTGCAGATAGTTGCGAGTGTGGATATTTTGCCATAAGGGCATCAATATTGGGTTGCCCGGCAGTATAGATGGCGTTGGTTGAATCGTTTTTTCCAATTCCCCAACCGTCCAGAATCATTAAAAGTACTTTTTTGTCCATTTTATTTATTAGTTTTGTTATTCATTTATATCTCTTTGGCTGTAATGCAAATTTACCGCCAAACGGCCGCAAAGTTAATCAATTATGAGAGAAAAGAGAAAAGGTAAAAAGGATGCCGGCAAAAAAAATGGCAGAACCCGCAGCAGTGCGGGGAGAAGGAGCACCAACCGCAAAATAATTGAGATGGTGGAGGGGACAGTGCAGATGACCCGTGAGGGGTATGGATTTGTTGTTGTTCCCGACAGGGAAGATGACATCTACATTCCGCAAAACAGGATGCTCCACTCACTCAACGGAGACCTGGTAAGGGTTGCCGTTACCCGTAAAAAGGATGCCAAACACCGGAGTGAAGGGGAGATTGTGGCAATTTTGGAGAGAAGTGCAAAACCATTTATCGGGATACTGCAGATACTTGGAGAGCAAGGCTGGGTAATTGTGGAGAGCAGGGTGATGCCTTACGATATAAGGGTTCCTCTGGATGGGATTGATGAGGATGCAGGGTGGAAGAAGGTTGCCGTGCAGGTGGTAGATTGGCCCATGCACTCAGAAGCACCTGTGGGGAAGATAATTGATATCCTTGGAGAACCGGGGGAGAATGATACAGAAATGCATGCCATTTTGGCAGAGTTTGGCCTTCCGTACAGGTTTGACCCTAAAGTGGAGGAGGCCGCCGCAAAGATTCCTGTAGAGATAGATGCAAAAGAGGTAAAAAGGCGCAAGGATATGCGCGGAACACTTACATTCACCATAGACCCGGCAGATGCAAAGGATTTTGATGACGCTGTTTCGCTGCAGGAACTGGAGAACGGGAATTATGAAATTGGAGTACACATTGCAGATGTTACCCACTATGTAAGGCCGCACGACATCATAGACAAGGAGGCCTACGAAAGGGGTACATCCGTATATCTGGTTGACCGCACTGTACCTATGCTTCCGGAGGTGCTTTCAAACAACCTGTGCTCACTGAGGGCAGGGGAAGACAAACTCACCTATTCCGCAGTTTTTGAAGTTACCCCCACTGCAAAGGTGGTAAAGAGGTGGTTCGGCCGCACAATAATAAACTCAGACCGCAGATACTCCTATGAGCAGGCCCAGGAGGTAATTGACACCGCCGGGGACTACACCCTCAAATACCTCGGAGAAATGGGCAGCGGAGTTGCAACCAAAAGCATAAAGGTCTCTTCCCGACGCAGGAAGGGGGAATCCTTCTCCGACAAGGATGTTGCAGGCGCAATCCTCACCCTGCACACAATTGCAGGAAAATTGAGGGAACAGAGATTCCAGAGCGGCTCAATAAGTTTTGAGCGCCCCGAGATGAAGGTTATTGTAGATGCATCCGGGAAACCTGTAGATGTGGTACAAAGGATAAGCAAGGAGGCAAACTGGCTCATTGAGGAGTTCATGCTCCTGGCCAATAAGGAGGTTGCCACCTGTGTAACCAAAGGATTGCGTCTGAAGGAGCCTACATTCGTATATAGGGTCCACGACGAGCCCGATTATGACAAGGTAAGGAACCTGAAGGATTTTGTAAAACATTTCGGCTACCAGATGGGCCCGGTGAACAATGCCCGCGAGGTGGCTACCGAACTGAATGCCCTGCTGGAGAAGGCAAAAGGGAAACCCGAGTGCGGCGCAATAGAAATAATTGCCCTCCGCTCAATGGCAAGGGCCAAATACTCTACAGACAATGTGGGGCACTACGGACTGGGATTTGAGTACTACACCCACTTCACCTCCCCTATCCGCCGTTATCCCGACATGATGGTACACCGTCTCCTCACCCATTATCTGGACAAAGGGAAAAATGAGGAGAAGAACCGGTGGGAAGAGTTGTGCAAACACTCCTCAAACAGGGAACACCTGGCTACAGAGGCCGAGAGGAGCAGCATCAAATACAAACTTGCCGAGTACATGCAGGATAAGGTTGGGCAGGAATTTGAGGGCTCGGTATCCGGCATTACCGAATGGGGAATGTATGTGGAAATTGAACCTACAAAAGTAGAGGGGATGGTTATGCTGCGCGAGATTAAGGAGGACTTCTTCATATACGATGAAAAGAACTACTGCCTCATTGGAAAATCCACCCGCAAACGCTTCACTCTTGGTGACAAAGTAAGGATAAAGGTCTCCAAAACCAACCTGGAGCAGAAACTCATAGACTACACACTGGTTTGGGACCCCGAATGGAACAAGATTTCATCAAAGAAAAAGTCTGCCAGAAAGAAATAGAAATTGGAGAGGCTATAACCTCTCCAATTTTACTGTAAAATGGCGCATAAGTTCTGTTTCCCAAACAATCTTTACTCCACGTTTTATTTCATTGCGCCGGTCATAAACATTCTTTAAGGCTACCGCTATTACATCCATATGGTTGTTGGTATAAACCCTGCGGGCAATACACAAACGGAGAAGATCCAACCCTCCAAATCTGTTTTCTCTGGTTACGGGGTCCCTGTCAGCAAGAATATACCCTATTTCACAACCTCGGATACCGGCCTCCAGATAGAGTTCAATGGCCAAAGTTTGCGCCGGGAACTCTTCTTTTGGAATATTTGAAAGGACTTTATCTGCATCTACAAAAATTGCATGTCCTCCAACCGGTCTCTGGTAAGGGATACCAAACTCATCCAATCTGGCAGCCAAATACTGTACCTGACGTATTCTGGTTTCAATATTGTCCAGCTGCGTATTTTCATCCAATCCTACAGCAAGTGCTGCCATATCACGGCCGTTCATTCCACCATATGTAAGATAACCTTCAAATGGAATGCAGAAGCGTTTTGCCCCCTCATACCACTCTTCATGGCATGTTGCTATAAATCCACCCATATTCACCAGCCCGTCTTTCTTTGAAGACATTGTCATACCGTCTGCATATGAGAACATTTCACGGACAATTTCCTTGATTGTCTTATCTGCGTATCCTGCCTCACGGGTTCTTATAAAGTAAGCATTCTCCACAAAGCGGGCAGAATCAAAAATCACCCGTTTCCCATATCTGTCTGCAATTTCCCGCACCTTACGAAGATTCTCCATTGATACGGGCTGTCCCCCAGCCGTATTGTTTGTAATGGTAACAATTATAAAAGGGACCTTGTCAGAGTGCTCCTGCAATGCCTTTTCAAGTTTATCGGGAGAAACATTGCCTTTAAAAGGGATTTCCAACTGCGTATCTTTTGCTTCATCTACAGTACAGTCCAGCGCTGTTGCCCTGCGGCTCTCTATATGCCCTTTTGTGGTATCGAAATGTGAGTTGCCCGGAACAACATCTCCAGCCTTTACAAGATGGCTGAAAAGGACATTTTCAGCAGCCCTGCCCTGATGGGTTGGAATGACATATTCAAATCCTGTAAGGCGTGATATAGTCTCTTTAAGCTGAAAGAATGAAGAAGAACCGGCATAGCTTTCATCACCCATCATCATTGCTGCCCACTGGCGGTCACTCATGGCTCCGGTCCCTGAATCTGTAAGACAATCTATATATACTTGTTCCGATTTAAGTTGGAACAAATTATAATCCGCCTCCTTTATCCACTGTTCTCGCTCCTCTCGGGTACTTTTCCTTATAGGTTCAACCATCTTGATTTTCCAGGATTCTGCAAAAGGTAGTTCCATAACTTCATTTTTTAAGGGTATCACAATATTTTTATAAAAATCGTTACAAAATAGTGATTTTTACTAAAAAACACAAAACCATCCTGTACAAAAAAAGAGGCATCCCATTGGAACGCCTCTTTTTTGTCTCATATGTGAACCTTATTTATTCTCTTTTTTAGCCTCTGCCTTCTGGCTGAGTCTGTACATCAATGGAGTTGCAACGAACATTGATGAATAAGTACCTACAAGGATACCTACGATAATTGCCACTGCAAAACCTCTGATAACCTCACCACCGAACAATGCAATTGCCAACATTACCACCAATGTGGTTACTGAAGTGTTGATTGTTCTAACCAAAGTAGAGTTCAAAGATGAGTTGATGTTGTCTGCCAAAGGACGTTTTGGATACAATACCCTGTTCTCACGGATACGGTCAAAGATAACCACTGTATCGTTGATTGAGTAACCGATGATAGTAAGCACTGCTGCAATAAATGTCTGGTCAACATCCAGGCTGAAAGGAAGAATTCCTGAGAAGATTGAGAAGAAACCTATAACAATTATTGTATTGTGTGCAAGACCTATCACTGAACCGGCACCCCAAGTCCAATAGCGGAAACGTGCAGCAATATAAAGGAAGATTGCAAGCAATGAAAGGATCACTGCAATAACTGCATCCCTCTTTATATCGTTTGCAATTGTAGGACCAACTTTGTCTGAAGATATGATACCGTTAGGGTTATCTTGAGTTGATGTAAACTCTTCCAATGTCATATCTGCAGCAAAGAAGCCTTTCAATGCATTGTAAAGTTTTGCCTCAACCTCTGCATCAACTTCAGTAGAGTTATCTGTAATCTTGTATTTTGTGGTAACCTTCATCTGGCTTGCACCTCCGAACTGTTTAACCTCAACGGTCTCACCAAACTCTGCATTGGCTGCCTGACGAATATCCTCAGCTGTTACCTCTTTGTCAAAACGCAAAACGAAAGTTCTACCACCAGTAAAATCTACACCGTATGTAAATCCTTTGGTAAACATGAAGCCCAAACATACAACACAAACTATCGCTGAAACTGTAAGGGTTGTCTTGCTTGCTTTAAGGAAGTTGATCTTGGTGTTCTGCAAGAAGTTCCTTGAAACACCGCTCTCAAAAGTGATGTTCTTGTTCCTTGCAAGGCGTGCCTCAAACACAAGTCTTGAGATAAATACTGAAGTAAGGAACGATGTAATGATACCAATTACCAATGTAGTTGCAAAACCCTGTACAGGACCTGAACCGAACAGGAACAGCACAACACCTGTAATGATTGTGGTAAGGTTACCGTCAATAATTGCCGAGTAAGCGTTGCCATAACCGTCCTTGATTGCAGCCCTCAATGCTTTGCCGGCTCTAAGTTCCTCCCTTACACGCTCGTAGATGATAACGTTTGCATCCACAGCCATACCAAGGGTAAGAACAAGACCTGCGATACCAGGCAATGTAAGTACTGCGCCGAATGAAACCAATGCACCGAACAGGAACAATACGTTGCAGATAAGTGCAACACACGCTGCAACACCTGCACCTGCATAGAACACTACCATATATACAAGAACAAGTACGAATGCTATTACAAATGAAATCATACCTGCCTGAATTGAAGCGCTACCCAAAGTAGGACCTACAACCTGCTCCTGAACAATAGTTGCAGGGGCTGGAAGTTTACCTGACTTAAGCACGTTTGCCAAGTCCTCAGCCTCTGTAATGGTAAAGTTACCTGTAATTGATGACTGGCCGCCTGCAATCTCAGTCTGAACTGTAGGATATGAATAAACCATACCGTCCAATACAATTGCAATTGATTTGCCAATATTGTCAGCGGTAAGTCTCTGCCATGTAGTGGCACCCTGTGCATTCATTGTCATGCTTACACCTGGAGCACCGCCAGTGTTGCCGTATGAAACCTGAGCATCGGTTACAGCGCCACCATCAAGTGGAGCCTTGCCGTCCCTTGAAGATGATTTGATTGCAACCAAATCAAAGATAACGCCTGAAGGGTCGTTCTGGTCTGCCTTAACTGTCCAAAGTGGAACAAGTTCCACTGGAAGTACAGCCTGAACCTGAGGCATTCTCAAGTATGAGTTGATTTTTGCAGTATCCCTGTAGTGTGCCCTACCAATTGTAGCACCAGGCATCAACTGGCCGTTATATACGCTTGGGTTAAGAAGGAAGAACAGAGGATTCTGTTTTGCATAAGCCTGTGCATCTGCAGAAAGTGAATCTGCTGCAAGAAGAGACTCTACTGCATCACCTGCATTTGTTGTATCAGCAACTGCCTCCTCATCTGCAAGAAGAGTTGCAAGAATAGAGTTTGCCTCTGCAAGATATGGATAAACCTCAGTGTTCTCAAATGTAGGCCAGAACTCCAATGAAGCAGTTCCCTGAAGCAGTTTCCTTACACGCTCAGGCTCTTTCACACCTGGAAGTTCTACAAGGATTCTTCCACTGTTTCCAAGTTTCTGGATATTTGGCTGGGTTACACCAAAACGGTCAATACGGTTTCTCAGAACGTTGAACGAGTTTGCAATTGCACTCTCAGACTCCTCACGGATTACTTTAATAACCTCCTCGTTTGAAGTCTCAGGTTTGATTTTCTCGCGCATCTCAAAAGTACCGAAGATGGTTGAAAGTCTCTTGCCGGGTGCTACCTCATTCCAACTCTCCTCAAAAAGGGTGATGAAGTCTGCCCTGCTCTCCAACTCCTTCTTCTGGGCCAAAGCCAAAGCCTCTACAAACTCAGGTGACTGGTTGCCGTCTGCAAGTGCTACTATAAGGTCTCTCAACTGAACCTGCAGCATAACGTTCATACCACCTTTAAGGTCAAGACCAAGGTTGATCTCCTTCTCCTTTACCTCTTTGTAGGTGAATCCCAAAAATACTTTCTCTGAAGAGATTGAATCAATGTAGAATCTGTTTCTCTCCTTGGCAATTGAATCTAAATAGAATGCCTTGTCAACATCCTTTACATTGGCAAAAGCAGGTTTCAACTGCTCTGCCTCAACTGCAGCAGCGGCATACTCGGCCGCTTTTTTCTCCTGATGGCTGGTAACCCATGTGAATGACAATGAATACAAACAGGCTACCGCAATTAGAATTGCCACAAATTTAATGGCTCCTTTACTTTGCATATTTATATAGTTTTAAATTTATTAAATCTTGTTAAAATAGGGACTACTTCCAAAATTAACGTGCAAATGTAGTATTTTTTCCTAATATATAAAGTATTTCCTACCTTTGTTATTGCTTTTTAAAGGATTTTCAATGAAAATACGCACATACCTATATATATTGCTGCCAACCCTTTTGGGATTTTCTACCGGATATTCCCAGGATTACCGGCATCAGCTTGAAACGGCTGCCGGACATCACAGCAGATATGAATTTGACAAGGCAATACAGATCTGCAACGGCATCCTTGCCGCCAGACCTGATTCCACACTGAAAACTGAAGCAGATTCCATCTTCAACATGGAGGTATATACCCAGTTGGTAAAGAGTGAGAACGGCAGAAGCATGCTCCAGTTTGCATCGGAGCCGACACTTGTTGCCAAAAAGGTATTCCCGTTGCCGTCATTCTTCCTCAGTTTGCCCGGGTTCGGCGATAACTCCTGGAAAACTCCCCCTGCAGGCTACACAAAAGAGGGGGCACAGGGGATATTCAATGCAATGAACTTCCCTGCAGATGCAAAGGTCATGGTTTTCAGCGCACAGGATGAGAGCGGTGCATGGAATATAATGCACTCCACAAAACTCAATGACACTTTGTGGTCGGCCCCGCAGATAGCAAATGAGAACATAACAACGGCCGGTGATGAAATCCTCCCCCACCTCTCCCCTTGCGGCAAAAAACTCTACTTTGCCTCAAACGGCCATACCGGCATGGGGGGATATGACCTCTACGTAAGCCAATGGAATGAGGAGACAGGTGACTGGGATACCGCACAAAACCTCGGATTCCCATTCTCTTCAACCGCAAATGACTACTTTTATTATGATACTCCCGACAACAGTTTCACAGTTTTCATATCGGACCGTGAGAATAAGGAGGGAGAAGTTACAGCATATGTAACCCTGCACGAGGTATTCCCGCTCAAGAAGGGGATTTCCCAAAATGAGGCCGCAAGGGTATCAACTCTGCCTGAAGGTGCAGGTAAAAGCACCCCTTCCACCCCTCAGAATGGCAGCAGGACAAAAGATGAACATCCGCAATACACACAGGCAGCACAGGAAATAAAGGGGCTGCAGGAGAGGCTTGGACAGACAATTGCGGCACTTGACAGCCGCAGGGCCAGATACGCTGCAACCACAGATTCACTTAAGAGGGTGGCCATGGAGCCGGACATGCTGCTGCTGGAAAAGGAGATTTTGTCGCTCAACGGAAAGATAAGCCAAGGGATGGAAAAACTCCAGGAGATGGAACTGGAACTCCTTGCCCAAGGGATTACAGTTGAACATGATTATTTTGAACCTCAGGAAACGGCAACAATTGTGCAGGAAACACAACCAGCAGAGTTCTCCTTTATCCAGAGCACTCTGGGAGAGGCTCCACAACTCACATTTGAGGTAATTGAACCGGCAATGGACCTTTCATTCAAAATTTCTGATGTGGCTGTAATTGCAGACCTTTCCGAACTTCCAAAAGGGCTGGTTTACCATATCCAACTCATGACTACCAACAAGAAGGCAAGCCTCAAGTCACTCAAAGGGTTCAGTCCGGTGTTTGAGAGGAAGGTTTCCAGCGGAAAATACACATACTCGGTGGGAGTCTTCCACACATACGCAGAGGCCCTGAAGAACCTCAACACTGTCAGGAGAAAGGGGTTCCCTACAGCAATGATCACTGCATACAATGATGGAAAATCTGTCGGGACAAAGAATGCAAGAATCATTGAAAAACAGGACAATTCCATTTACAGGGTAACCATTGGAGGATACGATGTACTTCCGGCTGAGGCGTTGGCGGCAATAAGGGAAAACACCAGCAGAGACATTGCAAAGGCCAACATCAACGGCGTAATGAAATATGTCATTGGCCCTTTTGCAAACAAATCACAAGCTGACGCCCTGGCAAATGCACTGCTGGCCAGGCAGGTAAGTGGAGTTGAAATAGAAAAATTGGAAAACAAATAATATGACACTGCTCGTAATTACACTCATAATTGCAGGTCTGCTGCTTTTGGGGGCAGAACTGATTATAATCCCGGGATTCGGCATTGCAGGTATCCTCGGAATTGCCTCGCTGGTTGGATCGTGCTGGGTAGCATTCTCATACATAAGTACAACAGCCGGAGTAATTGCAATAGCCGTAAATATTGTGCTGGTAGTGGTAACCACACTCCTTATGCTAAGGTCAAAAACATGGAAAAAACTGAGTCTCAGTACAAATATTGACTCCAAAGTAGATGTTGCCCCCCAGCTGAAAGGGGTGGTTGCAGGCGAAAAGGGGGTTACCGTATCCCGTCTGGCTCCCGGAGGGAAAGTGCAGATAGGCAAAGAGATTCTTGAGGCATTTACCAGAGACACAATAATTGAAGCGGGAACAGCCGTGGAAGTATCTGAAATTGAAGAGAACAAAATTTATGTAAAAACTATATAAAACAAATAATATGGAAAATACAATTGCTATGCTTATCTGGATAGGAATCTCATTGGTTGCACTGATGATTTTCCTATGGTTCTTCCCTGTAACGCTATGGTTTCAGGCATTGATATCGGGAGTAAAGATCTCCCTTGTACAATTGGTTCTTATGCGCTGGAGAAAAGTACCTCCAGGAACCATTGTAATGGCAATGATTACAGGGACCAAAGCAGGACTCAAACTGGAAGCCAACGAACTTGAGGCACACTACCTTGCAAAAGGAAACGTACCAAATGTTGTGAATGCACTCATTTCTGCCGACAAGGCAAACATCACCCTCAACTTCAATATGGCCGCTGCCATTGACCTTGCGGGAAGGGATGTTTTCCAGGCTGTACAGATGAGTGTAAACCCTAAAGTTATTAACACACCCCCTGTAACTGCAGTTGCTAAAGACGGTATACAGTTAATTGCTAAAGCAAGGGTAACCGTAAGGGCAAACATCAAACAATTGGTTGGAGGTGCAGGAGAAGAGACAGTACTTGCCCGCGTAGGCGAGGGTATAGTTTCGTCAATAGGTTCTGCAGAGAGCCACAAATCAGTTCTTGAAAACCCCGATTCAATCTCAAAGCTGGTACTTTCCAAAGGACTTGATGCAGGAACTGCATTTGAGATCCTCTCAATTGACATTGCAGACATTGACATAGGAAAGAATATTGGTGCAGTGCTTCAGATAGACCAGGCAAACGCAGACAAGAATATTGCTCAGGCACGCGCAGAAGAGCGCCGCGCAATGGCAGTTGCCCTTGAGCAGGAGATGAAGGCCAAGGCTCAGGAGGCCCGCGCCAAAGTTATTGAGGCAGAAACCGAGATTCCTCTTGCAATGGCAGAGGCATTCCGCACCGGCAACCTGGGGGTAATGGACTACTACAAAATGAAAAACATCCAGGCCGACACCCTGATGCGTGAAGAGATAGCAAAATAACTGTCTACCTGAAAATATTGCCCGAGTTTGCAAAATATTCCATCCGGACATAACCGCATAACCCGGGCATATTTATTATAGCACCATAAATAAAATTTGCAAATACAAAGATTTAACCTATATTTGCAGTCCCAAAACGTTTGTGCAAACAAATACCCATTGGGCGGAAAGGTGAGATGGGTGAGTGGCTGAAACCACCAGTTTGCTAAACTGACGTACGGGTAACCGTACCGGGGGTTCGAATCCCCCTCTCACCGCAACAACGGAAAAAAGCTCTCAATCAACGCTTGAGGGCTTTTTTTTGTACCCGGACAGACCGTTGCAAGCAAGCTTGCATAAGGGATGGACGGTGTACAAAAAAACAGAGTGCCGCCAGGCGCTCTGTGAGTTTTTTCCAATTGTTGCAAGGGCCCCTCCGGCGAGGAGGGTGGGGAATGCCGGAGGCCAAATCCCCCCGCAACAGCGGTATGGGGAATGGCGAAGCCCCAATCCCCCCGCCCCCAAGATGACGGCACACCCAATCCCCTCCACACCCCACTCCAGCCAATACTCACCGTGCCACCCGTAGAGAAACCTTACGAATGGCACATAAAATCCACGCCACAAGCATCCTTAAGATACTTTAAGCGTGCCATCGTCTTAGCGGTAGCGGTACGGCGGAACAGCAGAACGGCAACCTAGACAAACCCCTTTAGAATCTCCGGATCCATGTGGAGCATTCTGGAAATTTGTTTAACCGAAGAAGCATACTCATACCTCAACTTGCGGGCAAGCTTCAGCCTTGAATTCGCGGTGAGCATCCTCAAATCAGATTCTCCAAAAAGCTGAAGGGCAAGTTTGCAGACAATTACCCTCAACTCCTTATCAGGCAGAAAAGTACGAGAGCCAAATGAAAAATAATTGTCCATCTCCCCCTCAAGTTTCTTTGAAAGAAAATAAAGATACCTTGCAGGCGTCCTGTAAAGCCTCTCCAAAAATTGAATATCCACAAAACATCGTGGGTTGAGCATTCCGTTGCCGTCAACCAGCCAATCCTGCGGCAACTGATGGTGTGTGCCCAACAACATCCACTGTTCACGTTTGGGAAAAGTATCTAACCTACGGTATTGCCCTGCATCCTCCTGCGTTCTAAAGAGGAATCTGGACACACCCCATGGGTACTCATCAGGCATCCTGTGCCATCCTGCCACAATCGGATTTCTGTCGAGATAAGCCAATGTTGCCAACAACCTGTCGGGAGTATCAATTCTGATGATTTGGGTAGGCAAGGCATGTATATGCCCGGTAACACCATATCGGGAAGAAATATACTTGCCTGTGAGATTTTTAAACTTGGTAATGTATTCCTTACAGGAAGGCATGGTTCCTCTGAGGACAAAATGGACATGATTATCCATAAGCATAAACGACACCTGTATGGCTCCCGACAAAAAAGTGCAAATGCCAGAACGGTTTACACCCGCTATAAAATCACGATCATCCTGGAACATCCAGTCTAACAAGGCACCATCAGTACATACGTGATAAAACGCCTCATCTCCCCCATTGAAAAAAATCTTTTCCACCGCAAAAAAGAAATGTCTGGCCTATACAAATCCTTCCCTCCAATTCCACCCAGGCCATATAGGCGGACACATGAAGTCTCTACAAAGATTGCAAATAATTTGTTGATATACAAACATTTTCTTAACGCTTGCCACCTGCTCTCCCATCCTCTTGCCATGACAACGGCACGCCCAACCCCGTCTGTACGCCCCCTCAAGCCACCTTTCCCGTGCCACCCGCTAAGAAATCACACGAGTGGCACGCTCATCCCCGCCTACATATACCCCCAGACAAGATTTAGCGTGCCATCGTCTTGGCGGAAACCCCTCCAAAAAATTATTTCACGGCCACACAGCCCTCAACTCCTTCTGCAAACTCACGCTATCTGCAAACACAACCTTCAACGTATCAGACACCTCCTCTCACCGCAAACCACAAAAAACAAGCTCCGCAACCTCATCCTTTGGCTGCAGGGCCTGCCCGACTTAACCTAAGTTTAAATTTCATTTATCCTTCCTTCGCACCTCGGCACAACTCGTGCAAGCACAGTTCTGCACTCGGTTTGTCGTCAGGTAAAAAACTATTTCACTTATGTAACTAGCGTTATGGAGAAAAGTTCAAAATAAACTGAATTATATTCTTGGTTTTTGTACAATCACCATTACCTGTGAGACTATATAAATGAACTGCCCATAAATTACAGGGATAATGGCTATACTTATCTATAACAAAAACCGGGCTGGAAAATTTTCCAGCCCGGTCCCACTCCATCAACACTTGTTAACCTAAATTATTTAGTCCAGTCCCACCACACAGGGATTGAGAAGATATTAGGATCATACAATCCTGTTATTCCATACTGTCCGTACATTTCAAGACAAAGTTTCTCTGTCTCAACTGTATTGAAGTCAGTCTCATAGTAACACTGCATGAAACGTCTTACATAGAACCTGTCACTCTTGTCATCTGTAGAGAATGTTGAGTTTGTACCGGTCCTGTAAACAGGCGCATTCATCTCAGTGTAGATTACTCCATAATCGTTGATATTGCCAGCGTAGTAGTTAAATCTGCGCATATCGTTCCAGTTCTGGTAATCATAACCCATGGCAATGAGTTTCTGCATCATGATATCAGACATTGTCAACTCGCCTGCAGACTGTTTCACAGCCTTGCTCTTCATATATGCCTCAATATCATCCTGCGCCATAGGAGCATATGCCATAGAAACATCAAAGCCCAATTCTGTGGTACCGCAACCAAGACCCATCCACTGGTTCAATTTTACATTCATCATCTCAAAGTGAGCTCTGATACCTTTAATGTAGGCATCATATGCACCGCCTTTGTCTCCTTTCCTGAACAATACCTCAGCCTTAAGGAAACACATCTCAGGGTATGTAAGGAGATAAGTGTCTGAATCTGGTCTTGCATAGAAAGTACCTGTTCCCTGAACATAACCCATATCACGGGTCCATGCATCAGATTTTGAATAGTAGCAGCTCATATCTGTAGCCGAAAGACCAAATGCATCCGCTACATTATCTGCAGCGTGGTTTACATACTTGATATCCTCTACATAAATAGGGTTTGCCTCCTCGCAATACATCATACCTGTACGGTAAGTCACATCAACTGTATTGTCAGTAACTGTAATTTTTGCATCTCTTTCAGCATCCGCAAAACCGCCATAATATTTCTTTACTGCTGCAATAAAAGCATCTACCGATACATAATATGTCTCTATATCCGCCTTGGCATAAGAGAGGGTAACATCCTTGCTTGCATATGTGAAAAGGTCCCTGATATTAGGAGCACCTCCTGCCAACCTGTTCTCTTTCCATCCCTCATCAACACCCTGGATATTCACACCCTCATCTCTTCTCCACTCGCACTCAGCAATCCAGTACTCATCTGGGGTAAGGGTAACTCTTGTCATCATATGAGGCAAAAGTTTGTCTGCACGTGGATCCTCTACACCTGAACCCTTGAAGTTGGTCAAAAGGTTCACATAATATCTGTTAAGTCTCTCAGTTGCATTATATGCTGCGTTTCTCCAGATAATGCTTGTACCATATGTATGACCTGCCAAAACATTCTTGTCTGAGCCTTTGTCTACATTTGCATGTGTCATCTTTACATTATCGGAAACAGACTGGAGCGATTTGTCAATTGCTGCCAGAATAGCCTCAGGGTCATATAGGTCTGTTTTTGAAAGGTTACCCAACCAGCGGGCTTTAAGGCCATAGCAAAGTTTCAACCATTTTGAAGCATCTCCACCACACCATGTATCACCTTGTGAAAGAGGTGTGACACCTGCCGGCTGAGGCTGTGAGAACAACTCAATTGCCCTGTCGAGATCTTTAAGACATCCTTCATACACAACCTCTCCCTTATCTGGAGATGGAGATACGTCAGATGACAGTGCATAAGTGTAAGGAATTTCACTGAAAAGGTCTGACATCATAATGAAACCCATAGATTTGATCACCAATGCTGCTGCTTCATAATGAGGCGAGCCTATCTCCTGTGCCTTGTTTATAAGGTCTGGAATATTACATGCAGCACCCACAAACCAATGCTGGTATGGAGTAAGGTTTACATCCTGGTGAGGATCCCATTTTGCAAGTTTGGAAATATGGTTATTGTAGTCAAACTGGCCCAAGTTATTGGTTGTTTCAGTAATAATCTGTGTAATGCCGTTTGTCCTCACACTTGCCACACCCCATGCATAAGCATAATAGTACTGCAGCCATGGCAATCTGAGTTCAACAGTTGCACTCTCACTGTTAGGGCTGTTTGGATTGGTATTTACATCCAACCAGTTCTCACAAGAAGAGAGACCCAAAATTAGTATTAGCGACAACGCTATTGATAATATTTTTTTCATCTCTGTTATCCTTTAAATTTTAGAAAGTAAGATTTACACCAAAAGAGTATGACCTCTGTACAGGAACACCGCAATAATCAATACCTACAGAACCTGAACCGCCGGCATTACCTACAGCAGCAACCTCAGGATCCATTCCTCCCTCGTAATTTGTCCATGTAAACAGGTTGTTTGCAGTAAATGTAGCTGTAAGCCCTTTAACAAACTTCTGACCTTTGATAAGGTTGCCAAAGTTGTAAGTAAGGTTGATTGAGCGCAACTTCAACCAGTTTACATCCTGTATAAAGTTGTATGAGTTCTGTGAGTAATTGTTCCAATACTCCTGAATCATATACTCACCTGAACGGTTAAGACCACCTATCATGTAAGTCTCACCTCTTCTATATGTCTGTGTGAAAGGTTCCCCTGTTACAGCATTGATACCCTCTACTGTAACTGCATCTCTCTGTAGAGTTCTCATTGACTGGCCTCTTGATGTCAAATAATACTGGGTACCGTTGTAAATGTCACCACCTACGCGGAAATCCAAAAGGAATGAGAATGACAAATCTTTCCAACGGAATGTATTTGTAAGACCACCTGTAAATTTAGGTTCACGGTTTGCCACAACATTGTCCTGTCCCGACAATTTGTACAATCCTGTTGCAGGATCAACAAGGTAACGGCCATCTGCAATCTCCTTGCCGTTCTCATCTTTCTCCCTTACCCATTTCTCACCTATCAGACCCAAGAATGCACCGCCATTGGCAATTGAAGCAGACATTACACCACCAACCTGTGCATCGGTAACTTTCATAAAGTTGATACCATCAATGAAATCACCCAGTGTACCACGGTTTCCGGCCATGTTCAATGTGATGTCCCATCCGAAGTTCTTGGTCTCAACAGGAGTTCCGGTAATCATCAACTCCATACCCTTGTTCTTTACAGAACCTGAGTTCATTGCAAACATGATGTAACCGGTAGATTGTGCAAGACGAGGTGCTGCAATCTGGTTATGTGTCTCTGACTGGTAGTAGGTATAGTCAATTCCCAGTCTTCCGTTGAAGAACTTCAACTCTGCACCAACCTCCCATGCTCTCTGTTTCTCAGGTTTAAGGAATCTGTGACCTGCCTCCCAATAGTTACCGATACCAATAAAGTTACCGTTAACTATCTGGGTTGCCCACATTGATGTATTGGTTGCATAAGGGTCTGTATCTTTACCTACCTCTGCCCATGAAGCACGTACTTTACCGAATGTAAGGATATCATTCTTAGGCAATACTTCTGTAAATACAAATGAACCTGAAACAGAAGGGTAGAAATAAGAGCGGTTGTTTACAGGCAATGTTGAGGTCCAGTCATTACGGCCGGTTACAGTCAAATATACCATATTTTTCCATGAAGCCCTTATCTCACCATAAGTACCTACAAGGCGTTTCTGGGATACTCTCTCACTGAACTCCCTGTTCTCTTTAAGAATATTCTCAAATGATATTGTTCCAGGCACATTGAAATCATGACCCCACATAACTTTGGTCTCATACTCTGTATTCTCTGTTGCAGTACCTACAAGGGCTGCCACATCAAAGTCTCCCCAAGTCTTGTGGAAGTTCAACATCAGGTTGGTATTCAAATAATTGTATTTGATTGTTGATTTGCTCAAACGTCCGTTCTGATAAACCTTGCTCACGTTACCTTCTGGAGCAATATAAGTGTATGCATCATTGGTATATGAGTCAACACCCATCCTATACGACAAGTCCAGCCACTCGGCAAATTTGTAACTTGCTGTTACAGCACCTGTTGTACGCTCATTCTTGTCGGTCATCCTGTTCTTGTTGATAATCCAGTATGGGTTCTCCATCTGGTTCTCAGGAAGAAGAGAAGGGAACATGTAATATTTTGTACCGTCCTCATTCAAATAGTGCGACATATTCTCACTGCGTGGCCAACCGTACATTGCATTCATGGTACCGTTACCGCCACCATCGTACAAACCGGCAGAAGTAAGGGTCTTGTCGGTATTTGCAACGGTATATGATACATTGGCACCTACAGTAAGTTTGCCGTATTTCTGCTCGCCATTGAAACGGAAAGTGGTCTTGTCATATCCTGTACCAGGGATAAGACCCTCCTGGTCGTATCGTGAAGCAGACAAATAGTAATTGCCGTTCTTATGGCCTCCGGCTACGCTGAAACTGTTGTCAAAAACTGAACTTCCCTGGAAGAAATCTGCAACGTTGTCGTATACATTACCCTTAATTCTCTCACCCCATGAAGACATCTCACCTTCCAACAACAACAATCCGTTCATATTATATACACCTCTTCCATACTCCGACTGAATCTCAGGAGTTGAAGCAACATGTGAATACGAATATTTTGATGAGAAGTTAACTTTAACTGTTCCGTCTTCAGTACCTCTTTTGGTTGTAATAAGGACAACACCGTCAGCAGCACGTGAGCCATAAAGGGCAGCAGCGGCAGCACCTTTCAGAACAGACATGCTCTCAATATCCTCAGGGTTGATATCCATAACACGGTTAGAGAATGTTGTAGCACTTGATGTCACACCGTCAGAACCGGAGTTTCCTCCATTAGGGGACGAGTTGTCATAAATGATACCGTCAACTACAAACAAAGGCTGGTTGTCACGGCTCTCATCTGCAGAGTTACCACCACGGATGATAATTGCAGAACCTGCACCTGCAGCACCTGAACCTTGTGTTACATTCACACCGGCAATCTTACCTGCCAATGAGTTTACAACGTTAGTCTGCTTGTTCTTCAAAATCTCCTCAGACTTCAACTCAGTTACAGAATATCCCAATGCCTTTCTCTCTTTCCTGATACCCATTGCTGTTACTACAACATCTTCAAGTATCTGAGAGTCCTCCTCCATAACAACATCAATGACTGCCTTGCCGTTTACAGCAACTGCAACGTTTTTCATACCCATAAGTGAAAACTCAAGGGTTGCATTTGCAGGGGCATTTATCTGGTATTTACCGTCAGCATCAGTAGATGTACCGTCAGTTGTACCCTGAATCAATACATATGCACCAATTACAGGCTCTCCGCTATTATCTGAAACTGTACCGGTAACTTGTCTTACAGCATTGTCTGCCTGCACTGCAGTTCTCCTCAAAGTAACAACACCACCTGCAGAAGTTGTATACTCGGCCTTGCCATTGAAAAGGGCTTTCACAAACTCCTCAAGGGTTGCATTGCTGAGTTTTAAAGTTTTTGAATCATTTACATTCAAATTCTTTTCGTCGTAGAAAAATCTCACACCGTAATCTTTCTCCACTTTATCCAGAATTTGTTTAACACTCATGTTGTTTGCATCAAGTGTTATTTTAATTTTGCCTGTATCTTGCGCATAGGACTCTGTACACAAGACAGACAAACAAAGAGTTAGAACTATAACTCCAATTGTTTTTAATAGGTTAAACTTCATAGATATTATTATTTTAGTGTGTTATGTCTTATTTGGCCTCAATAATGATGGTCTTGCCGCTGTCCTTGATTGAGTATGTTATAGGGGATACATAAGTCATGTTGTCAAGAATCTGCTGGAGGGAACCTCCATAAAGGGCACCGCTGTAGCTGCAATTGCCTACAAGATCATTGTCAATTATGATTTTCACATTAAAAATATCCTCCAGTCTCCTGGTAAATGTTGAGATGTCTTCACCGTTTGCTACAACATATTTGTCTGTCCACCTGTAAGTCTCTGTAAAAGGCTCCACTGTAGAGACACCTGTACTCATTTCATAAATGTGCTGATATCGGGGTTTCAAACGGAAATTCTCCTGAGTATTCAGGTCCTCAATCTCAATTGCCCCTTCATACAGGGTAGTAACTACATTCTTATTGTCGGGATAAGAAGAGATATTGAAAGTTGTACCCAATACACTCAATTTAAAAATAGGGTTCTCTATAGGATATACCACATTAAAACGCTGATCATCTTTCTTCACTTCAAAATATCCTTCTCCCGACAACTGTACATCCCTGCTCCCGTCATTGAACAACTTTGAGAATTTGAGGGTGGACCCGCTGTTAAGGATAACTTTGGAACCGTCGGGAAGATTGAAGTGGAGAACCTCCCCATATGGGGCAGTAATCTCTGTAAACTGCTCCGATGCCCTCTTCCTGAATTTGTGTTCCTGCACATATTCTCCCAACAGGAATACAGAAACAGAGGCAACCAGGATGGCTGCAACCCTTGCTGTCCAGAAAAGGAGGCGTTTTAATGAACTCCTCTTCTCTTTATGCTCCATTGCTATTATATCCATTGCCACACTCAAATTCTTGAGCCTGGCAAACTCTCTGCGATTCTCCTCACTGGACTCTATCCATGCAAGGACCTCCCTCTGCTCCTGGGCAGAAGCCTTCCTTTCTATAAATTTTAAAACAGTTTCCCTCATCATCATAATAATAAGACGACAATACAATATAAAATCCCAAAAAAAATGAATATGAGACTAGAAAAGCCCCGGAAAGAAAATGACAAGAAGATAGTATTTGCCCATCCTCTCTTTCAGCAGTGACATAGCCTTGAAAATATGATACTCCACCTGTCTGGCAGATATCCCGTACAGGTCTGCTATCTCCTGATATTTTTTATCCTTGAATTTGCTGAGAATGAATATATCCCTGGTAGTATCCGGAAGGGCGGCAATGGCATCCCTTAAAATTTTATGAATTTCATTGTCGGTGATGATCTTAATGGACTCATCCTCCAATGCATACCTGTTTGCCATAAGATAATTGGCATCAACCACATCCTGCATATGATTCTCCTCAACCATCTTGTGCTTAATGTAATCCAGGCACCTGTTCTTCAGGATGGTATATAAAAGGGAACCAATATTGTTGTATTCAGATATATCAATGTTATGTTCCAGCAACTTCAGAAACACATCCTGCACCAGATCTTCCGCCACCACATGAGAATGGACATATGAATATGCAAACAGATGCAGCCTGTCGCCCCATTCATCTCTCAATTTGCCTATATTGTCCATCCCTTTAAACTTGAATTGGTTTACTAATTTCTGTTTTCAAACTTCAAATATATCAATTTTATACATTTTTTGCATATTTGATTCCCAATTATTAATTTTCTTTATAAAAACAGCCCCTGCTACTCTCAGGAAGCAGGGGCTTGCATATAACCATATAAACGTTGCGTTTTACCTGTTGATGATATTCTTATAAAGACACTCCGCAGATTCACAAAGGATATTTGCAAACACTTTGTCTGTTTTGGCATTACAGCCGTTGGTCATTATTACAAAACCGAACTTCTGTTCCGGATGCCAGAACATTGCGGTATGGGCCCCCAAAGCCAGCCCATCGTGCCCTACAAGCCTATGACCGCCCAGCAGGTCATTGGTACGGAGAAGGGCCATGCCATAACGTTCCCCCTCATAGTTTGTAGGGGTAATCTCACTTTGCATCATTTCACAACTCTGGGGAGTCAAAATTTTTACTCCACCAAGTGTACCCATATTCATATGCATCATCATAACTTTGGCCAAACCACCCACAGAAATCTTCAGCCCTCCTGTTGGTGAAAAAACAGGGGTAGAGTATCCCATCCTGTAATCTGCAAATGCATCTTCTATTGAAGGATAGGCATCAGATTTCTTATAGGAGCTGTTGGAAGCATTGAAAGTATAGATACCTACAAATCTTGAGGCATCCAGTTCATGCACATTATGGTGCGCATAAACGCCAAGCGGTTTTAAAATATGGTCTGAGACATATTTGTCAAACCTCTCTCCACTCACTTTCTCAACAATGGCACCAAGAGTATTATAGCCCAAATTACAATACTGGTATTTGCTCCCGGGCTCATAACCGTTCCATGCCTTTTCCCATGTTCGGGAAGTTTCCCTGTTAAGATTGTCCAAAGTGAAATAACCGTTTGCATCACTCATGCTTGAAGTATGCGACAACAGCATCCTTACGGTAATTGGAGTCTCCGGATACTTTGGATTCCTTACAACGAATCCCATAATCTCTGAGACATCTGAATCAAGGCCCAATTTTCCCTGCTCCACAAGTTGAAGGATGGATGTTGCAACAAAAGACTTTGAAATGGAAGCAATCCTCAGCACATCTGTTTTCTCCCATGGAGTTTTTGCTTCAAGATCCTTAAAGCCCAAGGTGTTTTCATAAACAATCTTCCCCTCATCCACTACTGCTACCGCCAATCCTACGGCACTGTAACGTTTCATTATGGCATCAAGTTCCTGTGCAACATCAGGCTCAGGCTGTAACGGAATTTCCGGAGTTTCCTGTTCAGAGGAACTGCACGATACTGCAAACACTGCAGCACATACAAGAAGTGTCTTTACAAAATTTTTCATACGCTTTCCTTTTATCACCCGTTATAGACGACTCTCCACCGTAAAATCCCCAAAAATATCCACTGCATTACAAATTCCTGGTACACAAATACCAGTCGCTGCAGGTAATCCCTTCCTCGGCACACCTCTTCTCAACATCCTCTGTGGTGGTAGGATAATGGAGAACCACCTCCTTACCGGGAGTCCAGTTTGCAGGGAGGGCAACATCATGCTTATCTGCAGTCTGCAACCCTACAATCACCCTCTTTATCTCCTCAAAATTGCGGCCAAGTACCAACGGGTAATAGATAATTGCACGTATCTTGTCTGCAGGGTCAATGAAGAATACCGCCCTCACACAGGCATTGTTGGCCTCTCCCGGCATAATCATACCGTAAAGTTTTGAAACCGCCTTGCTCAAATCTACAATTATCGGGAAGCCTATCTTCACATTTTTATTGCCGTCCCACTCAATTTTCTCCTCAATGTTCCTAACCCATGCAATATGGCTGCTGAGGCTATCCACTGAGAGACCCACCAACTGTGTATTGAGTTCCTCAAACTCCTTCTGCATCTTTGCAAAAGAGATGAACTCTGTTGTACATACCGGTGTAAAATCTGCAGGATGGCTGAAAAGTATTTTCCATTTTCCTGCATAATCCTGTGGGAAATTGAGTTTTCCGTGTGTAGTCATTGCCCTGAACTCAGGGGCCTGGTCGCCAATGCGCGGCATTGTCCAGCAAGTGTTATTGTTTTCCATATCTGAAATCGTTTTTAAAGTTTGTGCGAATATACAAAAAAAAGATGCCCATATCAAGCCTCCCGGCCCCATATGGACATCATTTCACCTACATTAACCCGCTACTGCTTCCCGTACAGTAGCCCCATTATATCCTTCATGCTTATATTCCCCACAATATCACACACCAACGCCGCATCATCCTTTGAAATGAGTATCAGATACTCACTCTTGAGAGTCCCATACGGTGCCTTGTAAACGGAAACCCTCTGCCCGTCAACATTTATGATTGACATCTGTTCATAAATTCCCCCATTTACCGCCAAGGAGTCAATTCTGTTGTACAACTCTTTTCCCGACGAAGTGGCAAATTTTATCTGGCGGATATTGTCTATCCTGTTCACCACATGGAAACTCTCCTTGGCCTTTGAAGGGAGCAACTCCTGCAGCATTTTTCCCGAAACCTCTGTTGTGGTAATTCCGGCATCACCCTCCTTGAGCACCTGACCTGCCTGCCGGTACACCTCCATGAAACCCTGGCTTTGTCCAATGGCATAACCGCACCACAGAAAAGCCATAACAAGCAATATATACCTTTTCATATTCCAAGAAATTATAATCCTATACCAATGCTCCAGACATCCATTTTAGGGCCACGGCCATTCTTGAAGATTCCACCGGGATACCAGTTGCAGTAGATGGAGACATATTTGCACGATACTCTTGCGCTGAATCCGTACTGCAGGAAGTTAACCGGGAAATCCCTCGCCTTATCCTTGCTCCCTCCCCTGTATTTTATTTTGGTATGGGAGTTGAAAACCACATCTGCAAAACCTCCCATTGACACGGCAAATCTGGATGGCTTTCCAATTGTAAACTCTGCCGGAATATGAATTGCTGCAGTTGTAAACTTTGTCTTCTTAATTCTCCCCTCAATAGGCACAGGATTTACCACTCCACCAACCTCTTCCATTGTATAAGCACTCTCAAACCTGTAGTTGTTAGCCCTCAGACCCAGGGCCATTGAAAGCCCTACATTCCCCTTGGCATTTGTAATGCTCACATTAAAGGGATTTATTGTAACCTGCTGCGATTTCCAGTTGTTTATCTCAAACCAGTCCCCCGGAATCTCCTTGTCCAACATGTTCCAGCCATACTCAAACAACCTTATAGAAGACCTCTTTGAACCACCAATATAAAGGGCTGTACTCTTCTCCTTCTTTTTTACAGAAATTGCCGAATGGAAATTTACACTCTCCTTAACCACAGTATCGGGTTCAAAAGTAATCCCCTGGATACCCAATTTCAGCCCTTGCGCATCTGCCTTAAATGCAGTACCAAAAATTCCTGCAACCAACAACAATAAACCTACAAACTTTTTCATATCATCAAAAAATTACAATTTCAACAAATTATCCAATGCATCCTCTGCCGGAGCCATCCCCAGGGCCAGATCCTCAAACATCTGCTGCGAGAGTTCCACCGCCCGGGCCTTGTCTGTAACGGGAACCTCATTAATATAACCATACACCTTTTGGGGCTCATTGAGCAGAAGAAACAACCCCAACACCAGCGATGCCGCCACCGCAACCGAATACCTTGCCACAACCGCCGGTCTGAATCCCCACAACAGCCCTTCTCCGGCTCTGCGGTCCTTCAGTTTCACCTCCACAGTCTGCCGCCTCTGCGCGGCAACATACTGCTGCAAAACCTCATCTGTCCTTTTCTCTTTCCACTCCATAATCCATAATTTTAACCAGTTCTTCCTTTATTTTACTGCGGGCCCTTGAACAGGCCATCCTTGCCGCACTTTCATTAACTCCAACAATCTGGGCCACCACATCATAATCCAGCCCCTCAACCACCCTCAAATGGAACGCCTCCCTCTCCCTCTGCGGCAACCTCTCCACCAGTTTCTCCACAATTGCCGCCATATCCTCCCTCTCCTTCTCCTCCTCCCACAAGAACTCCTCCTCCGCTTCTCTTCCCGACAATTCTTCACTCCTCCTTGCCCTGAGAATATCCATACACATATTCCTCACACTCACCATAACCAGCGGCACAAACCCCTTCTTCCTCACCAGGAGTCTCCTCCCCCAGAGTTTCTCGTACAGATCCTGCACCAGATCCTCCGCCTCCTCCCGGTTATGGAGCATGCTCGCCGCATACCTGTATGCGGCATCCTTCACCTCAACAAACTCTGTATTCAGTTCCTGCGCTGTCATCTATAATAACTGTCGGGAGAAAAACACCTCTTTCCGCCTCCCTTCACAAGTAATACGGAAAAGGTGTGGATTTGTAACATCAAATTTATAATTCTCATACAAAAAAAGTGAAAAACCGCATACATTTTCTTTTTCAGGCATAAGTTTTTCTTTTTTAAAAATAGGAATAAGAATATTTTTTGCACTTTGCGCACATAATTGCTAAATCATTTTAGTATGGAATTGCAGGAGATAAGAAATTGCATTTATGAGATTAGAGGTGTACAGGTAATGCTTGATAGAGATCTGGCTAAAATGTACGGAGTAGAGACAAAAAGACTTAATGAATCTGTACGGAGAAATATTGACAGATTCCCGGAAGATTTTATGTTTGAACTGACAAATGAGGAGTGTAACTTATTGGAAAACAGTTCAAGGTCGCAAATTGCGACCTCAAAAAGAGGGGGTAATAGATATAGAACACTCGCCTTTACTGAAGAGGGAGTGGCAATGCTTTCTTCCGTTCTCAGATCCAAGGTTGCCATTGAGATTAACATACGCATTATGCGTGCATTTGTAGCTGTCCGACGCATGGTATTTATTACACCCGTTATTTCCGAAGAAATCTATGGCATCAAACGTAAAATGGAGGAACTGGAGTCCAGCACTCTTGAAGCTATAAACGATTTGAGCGAAGATACCAGAAAAGAACTGGACGATATTTATATGGCACTTGCGCAAATGGCAAATAAGCTGAAAGATCGTGCAAACAATTCTGAAAGGAAAAAAATTGGATATAAAAAGTGAAAAGCGCATACACTTTTAAAGCACCTCTTTCTGTCTCACTTCACAAGCAACACGGGAACGGTGGGAATTTGTAACATGAAAAATCAAAATTATTCTTGCCAAAAACTCAGAACATCTATCTTGTCACTCCATTCATGCATAAAAATATCTTCGCCATAAGCATAGTTATTACGCATCATTACAATAGTTCCATTGGGAAACAAATGTATCTGATATACTGTCGGCATTGACTGGAAATGCCAATAATTGCCCCAATGCCCCCGGGCAGTATTTGTATAATAGCCCAATCGGGCAAGATTATCCTTATCAATTTCCATAAATGTCCCTTCACTCTCTGTATATACCCTCTTGTCCCCATTCAAATAAATACCACCCGTATATCTGACAAGTTTGTCCCTTATCTGGCCCGTAATATACAATACTGACTTCCCGGTATTGGCCATAGGAACAACAGCACAACTTCCTGTCCATCCAAAATTTGGGAAGACGAATTTCTCCTCTTGCAAACCGTAGATATCTGATGCATACCGCTTTTGGGTAAACTCCAAACTATAACAACTCACTCTTACGCAATATGGCAGTATTGTATAAATGGAAGTATCTGTATCAATTGTATCGGGATACAATTTAAAGACCCTTGTCATAATACTGTCAACTGTTTCACTGCGGCTATGCTCCTGCATCAGCAACGACCATTCCTTCCAATCCTCCATAAACGCCTCAAGATTCCCATCCGTAATGCTGGGATACTTCTCCAAAAATGTTTGGGGTACTGCACACGCAGGCTCTATCAATTTTGTAGTAACTTTATCCAAAGAGGGTACCTTAATATCCCGAACTTTTGCTTCATTACAGGAAACAATACCCGCAATAACTGAAAATAACGCCAATACAAATGACGCACCCTTCAACAATTTGTTGAAAAAAAGACATAACTGTTTCATACATGTATTTTATAATTATGGGAAACGAATTACCCTTCTTCCTTGTCGGGAAACTAAATCTCTCCTGAATACTGAACCTCCCCGGAACGCCGGATCTCACCTGCAAAATGCCTCCACAAAGGGGCAACCATAAGTGCCTGGGTAAACTGATTATCCACCAGCAGCCCCTTCACCTGCTCCCTGGAAAGGAGTTCCACCTTTATATCCTCAGTGCGGTCGAGATGTTGCCCGGCAACTTTCTCCACTCCCCGTGCCACAAAACAATGGGTATAATTGTTGGTGGTAGAGGAGTTGCCGCAAACGGTCATAATCTCCTCCCACTGCCCTCCGGCATAACCGGTCTCCTCAAGAAGTTCCCTTTTGGCTGCTTCCAGAGGAGGTTCCCCCTCCTCCACTACACCAGCACAAATCTCATAACAGGTAACTCCCAAGCCATGCCTGTACTGCCTCTCCATAACATACTCACCATCCTTGGTAATGGCTATCACATTCACCCAATCGGGATACTCCAGAACATAAAACTCATCATTAATCTGCCCTGTAGGCAACTTTACACAATCCTTCCTTACTGTAAGCCATGGCCTGCGGAACAGATGCTCGCTGCTGAGCACCTCCCATTTGCCTTCTGTATTTATTGCATCTTTCATACTTGATTGGTTTATTATTACACTATCCCCATTAAACAATCACACTGTCTAACTCTCAGAATTGCTTCTTGGACCCTCTTACCCTAAGGGAATCCCTCACCTTCTGTTCATATTTCTTAATCACACTTGGAGTGAGACAGGCATTGCGCACAAACTCCTGTGTCTTTTCATCAAACTTCGCCCTCGCAGTTGCCAGGCACCACGCCACTGCCATATCCACATAATAATCCCCTTTGCGAACCTTCTCCATCTGGAGCAGCACCTTCCCTATGTACTCCTCCGTAAGGAAATACGACATTAACATAACCACTCCGAACCTGATTTCAAACTCCATGCTGCCCTGGGGATTCGCGCCGCTACATTTCCGCTGAAGATTTTTGCCAGCACTTTCACTCTGGATGTGACACTCCCGCATATCTGGGAACAGATACCTCTGCAGGAACTCCCACATCTGCTCCAGCGGAACCTTATTGCACGACTTTGGTCCCCTGCCGGGCTCACCCACCCATTTTGCCCCTCCACAGAAGACATCACACACCGCCCAGTTATCTATAAGGGGAACAAACTGCTCCACAAGTACCAACCTCCTTGCCGGCTCCACATTTATAAGGTCAATCACCATACCAATAATCATAACCTCCTCAAAAAAGATGGTGCGGCAGAGTTCCTCCCTCTGCTGCTGCCTCTCCCGCTGTTTCTCAAATTTTGCGGTCTTCACTACGGATGCGGATGTGGCTCCGGATGCGGATGCAGATGCTGTTTCGGATGCGGCTTCGAATGCGACTTCGGATGTGGCTCCGGATGCGGCTCCGGATGCGACTCCATTTTCAGCATCAGTTCCTGGACCTCCCACGCAAAAACCATATCCCATCAGAAAATCCTCCCAATCTCCGCCGGCAATCTCCCTGGCAATGCTCCGCATCCTGGGGACCTTCACCCCCAACATCACATTCTTGTTTGTCAGGACAAACTTCTGGTTAAAAATCCTGTACTGCTCCTCAGCCTCTCCCTTGAGGCGGGCAATCAAATTATCCCTTCCCATTCCAATATCCTTTTTTTAAGTTCACTCCCCCATCTGTAGTTTCCCAATTCCCATGCTTCAGCACTTATTGCACTCTTGCGACTACCGGACTTCCTCTTCTCTGCTTGGTTGCCTGGCTTATGCCCCCCTGCTTGGTTGCCTGACTTCCTCACCACCCTGTGGCATGGTATTATTAGCGAAACAGGATTCTTCCCTACCGCTGTTGCCACTGCCCTCACCGCTCGAGGATACCCACAACGGCTGGCCAACTCCGAATAAGTGACAAGTTCGTCGGGAAGAAGGTTAAAAAGTTCCCTCCACACCCTCATCTGCAAAGGGGTACCCTGCAGTTGCAGATCCTCCCACCTAAAAATGCTTCCCCTACCCCGCAGAAGGTCATCCAAAGAATACTCCGGCATCCTCTCCTCCGGCTCCGGGCACACCAGACGGCAATTTTGTTCCCGAGCGGCACTTTTTCCCTCCTCCGGGAACATTTGGATACCTTTTTGTGCCCACTCTGCTCCCGACGGGCACACTAGGCGGCAATTTTGTTCCCGAGCGGCACTTTCCCCCTCCTCCGGGCACATTTGGATACCTTTTTGTGCCCACTCTGCTCCCGACGGGCACACTAGGCGGCATTTTTGTTCCCGAGCGGCACTTTCCCCCTCCTCCGGGCACATTTGGATACCTTTTTGTGCCCGGTCCGCCTCCGAAGCACCAGCGGCACCAGAAGTACCCGCATCACCAGCGGCATCCGAAATCCCCGAAATCCCCGGAGCCACCGGAGCCCCTGGAGCCACCGAGGCGCCCGATCCTACAGAAGCAAACCCGCACCACACAATTTTTCCGCACAGCATCCCCAGTTCCACATACCCCAACGGTGTTTTTATTACCTTATTCACCACCATAATAGTGTAAAGTTAGCATTTTTTTGTAACTTGCTCCTCCAGAAAACTTAACACAATATTATATGAAACGTTTGTTATTTACCCTGCTTTTGGCAGTTGCAGCATCTGGCGCGTATGCAGATGAGGCAAGACTTTTAAGATTCCCTTCAACCAACGGTAATGAGGTTGTGTTCTCTTATGCGGGAGATCTTTACTCGGCACCGATAACTGGAGGAGAGGCAACCCGCCTCACATCACATATTGGTTATGAAATGTTTGCCCGCTTTTCTCCCGACGGCAAGTCCATTGCCTTTACCGGAGAGTATGACGGCAACCGCGAGGTTTACCTTATCCCTGCAAAGGGGGGCGAGCCTGTAAGGCTTACCTACACCTCAACCAACGGCCGTGACGATTTGGGTGACCGCATGGGTCCCAACAACATTGTAATGACCTGGAGCCGCGACGGCAAGAACATCGTTTTCCGTAACCGTACCGGTGACGGATTCCCAGGCAAACTGTGGACCGTATCCCCTGATGGGGGCATGGCTACCCAGATTCCTCTTCCAGAAGGTGGTTTCTGCAGTTATTCTCCCGACGGCAAAAAACTTGCCTACAACCGCGTGATGCGCGAGTTCCGTACCTGGAAATATTACCGCGGAGGTATGGCAGACGACATCTGGGTATATGACCCGGCAGCCAAGAAGGTTGAGAATGTTACCAACAACGTGGCACAGGACATTATCCCTATGTGGATTGGGGATGAGATTTTCTTTATCTCCGACAGGGATATGACCATGAACCTTTTCGTTTACAATACCAAAACCAAAAAGACCGAAAAGGTTACCAACTACACAGAGTACGACATAAAATTCCCTTCTTCAAACGGTGAAATCATTGTTTATGAGAACGGTGGATACCTTTACAAGTTTGATCCAAAAACACGCCAGAGCCAGAAGATTGAAATTACCCTCTCTGCAGACAACATCTATTCACGCACAGAGATGAAGGATGTTTCAAGGAGGGCCAGCGGCCGCAGCGCAAGCATCCCTTCAGACGGTTCAAGAGTTGTTGTTACCGTTAGAGGTGAGGTGTTCAGCGTTCCTGTAGGCGAGGGAGTGGTGAAGAACATCACCAGAACCCCCGGCTCAAATGACCGTGGTGCAGTTTACAGCCCGGACGGAAAATATATAGCATACATAGGTGACGGCACAGGTGAAACTGAAGTTTATCTCCAGCCTGCTGCAGGCGGCAACCCCGTACAACTTACCAGTGGCAACGACACCTATATCCGCAGAGTACAGTGGACTCCCGACAGCAAGAAGATTTTCTATACCGACCGCAAGAACCGCCTTGTTGAGGTAGATGTGGCAACCAAGGCAAAACGTACCATTATGGAAAATCCTGCAGGGGAGTTCAGAAGCGTAAGTTTCTCACCTTGCGGCAACTGGATCACCTATACCAAGGCTGCCAAAAATGATATGAGCGTAGTATATGCACATAATCTTAAAACAGGCAAGGAAGTGGCAATTACCGAGAAATGGTACAACTCTTCTTCACCTGTATTCAGCACAGACGGAAAATATATCATATTCACCTCTGCCCGCGATTTCAACCCTACCTACGGCCAGTTGGAGTGGAACCACACCTACAACAACATGAACGGCGTATATATGGCAATGCTTGCCAAAGATACCCCTTCACCTCTTCTTCCTGAGGATGGCAAAAAGGCCCCTGAAAGACCTGCTGCCAAGAAAGGTGATGCAAAAGGTGCCCCTGCTGCAGAAACCGTAATTGATGAGGAGGGCATTTACGGCAGAATCATAAGGATTCCTGTAGGTACAGGATATTTCGGCAATTTCGTTTGCGACGGGAAGAAACTCTGGTACTCGTCGGGAAGAGAGACAAAGGTATTTGATTTTGCAACAGGCAAAGATGACAAGGCTGCCGATGGTGCTTCACTGGTAAGTTATACACCAGGTGCCAAGAAGGCGCTGTTTGCCAAAGGACGTGACCTTTACATCTGCGATTTCCCTGCTCCAAGAGTTGCCATGAAGGAGAAAGTTACCTTCAAGAACCTTGTTGCCCCTATAGATTACACAGCAGAGTGGGCTCAGGTATATGATGAGGTATGGAGGGCATTCAGAGACGGTTTCTATCTTGAGACCATGCATGGAATAGACTGGAAAGCAATAAAGAAAAAATATGAGGTGCTGTTGCCTTATGCAAAGACCCGCCTGGATTTGAACTACATCATTGGTGAGATGATTGGTGAGGTAGCCTGCGGCCACGCATACGTTAACCCTGGCGAGATGCCTAAGCCAGAGAGAATCCCTATGGGATTGCTTGGAGCACGCATCAATGCACATAAGAGCGGCTACTATCAGATTGGAGAAATTCTCCCAGGAGCCCCTTACAGTGCAAAACTCAGGTCACCTCTTACCGAGCCTGGCATTGGAGTAAAAGAGGGTGACTTCATTGTTGCAATTGACGGTATCCCTACAAACACCGTTGACAACATCTACAAACTACTTATCGGGAAGGCAAACGTCCTTACAGAACTTACTGTAAACAGCAAGGCAACCCCTGAGGGAGCCCGCACAATTGTTGTGAAACCTATTGAGGACGAATATCCTCTTGAGCACTACAAATGGGTACAGAACAACATAAAGACTGTAGAGAAAGCCACCAACGGCCGTGTAGGATACATTTATGTTCCCGACATGGGTCCTGAGGGACTGAACGAGTTTGCCCGTTACTTCTATCCACAATTGGACAAAGAGGCCCTCATCATTGACGACCGCGCAAACGGTGGCGGAAACGTTTCCCCTATGCTCATTGAGCGTCTGCTAAGGAAACCTTACCGCATGACAATGTACCGCAACTCAGACCGCAACGGAACCATTCCTGACGCTACCCACTACGGTCCTAAAGTGCTTTTGATAAACAAATACTCCGCTTCAGACGGTGACCTGTTCCCTTGGAGCTTCAAGGCCAACAACCTTGGAACAGTAATCGGCACCCGCACCTGGGGAGGCATTGTAGGTATCAGCGGCTCACTTCCATACATGGACGGCACAGATGTACGTGTACCTTTCTTCACAAACTACGACGCCAAAACCGGCCAGTGGATTGTAGAGAACCATGGCGTTGACCCTGATATCCTCATTGACAACAACCCTATTAAAGAGCAGCAGGGCATTGACGAACAGTTGAACAAAGCCATTGAGGTAATTATGGAGCAGTTGAAGGAGAGAAAACCTCTCCCTAAAACCCCTGCCCCAAGAACCTTGAAGGATTTGGGATTGTAGCCTTAGATAAAAAGTCGGTCCCCGAGTTAAGTCGGTGACCGACTTTTAAAAAAAAATATCGAAAAAATTTGGATAATTAAAAAATATCCGTACCTTTGCATCCGCTTTGGCACTAAACCAAGCGGTTTGAAATAATGAATCGGGATGTGGCGCAGTTGGTTAGCGCACCTGCTTTGGGAGCAGGGGGTCCTGCGTTCGAGTCGCAGTATCCCGACAAACTGAAAATCAAGCACTTACAAGAAATTGTGAGTGCTTTTTTCTTTGTATAAAATTTATATTTGCAAACGATTTGCAAACAAAAATTCAGACCTAACCATTATATCAAGGGGGGGGGAGGGGGATAGACCGGATACAACCACCCTCCGGAGTCCGACCTAAAAAAATTTTTTTCAAAAAAAAGGCTGAACACTTGTAACGATGTCCAGCCTGTAAATCTAAAGTTTTTCTACCGCATCTCTTGTTGCCGTCTCTCCGTACACATTTTCCATGAGCAGGATAAACTGACGAAACACATCTTCTGCAGAAGGTTCCTCGTCCTCTTTAAATGGTATTTCCGCTTTATGTGTATGGATGCAATCTTCGTAATTATATTTGATGCATATTTCTGTATGTTGCATATATGGTTATTTCTCCCTCTTGAATTTGGATTCATCTTTAAATGTAGATTTAAGATTTCTTAGTATAAACTCATCGTTGTTTATAACCGTTATTGCATAAGATTCTTCACTAAAGATTGTTTTATTAGCATCATTTG
Source organism: Bacteroidales bacterium (assembly GCA_015060445.1). GTDB lineage: Bacteria > Bacteroidota > Bacteroidia > Bacteroidales > UBA932 > Egerieousia. The sequence continues at coordinate 54,345 of SUYL01000002.1, read as the reverse complement.
CTCCAAATATCAACAATTGAGTTCCATCTCCAGTTATCCAATATACAGCATCGTAAGTATTCGCTGTATCATCATAGTAATAATATTTTAGTTTTCCCATAAAACTTGCTTTAATACTACTATTAAGTGAAGAAGTGTATTCTACAGGCGTGGAAAATTTTGCTCCCCATATAATTGTCTTATACCTTTCCCCCATATAATCTTCTTTGAATTGTCCTGTGAAAATGGATTGTACCTTTTGTTGTTGAGGAGTGTAGATACTTTTTTCTTCTTCTGGTGTGCTTGAACTCTTGCTACAACTGAGCAATGCAATGCAGAATAATAATAGAAATAATACCTTTCTCATTTTACTTTCCTCCATTTACAAGTTCCTCACAGAAATATAACAGTCCCCAAATGATAAATAACAGTGTCATACAAAGTCCTCCAATTAAAGATTTATAAATAATGTACAAAATTATAAAATTATCATATATGATGTTATAATATTTGCGGTAATAATTTAGTTTAACATAAGATAATTTCGTTTGTTAAAAATTCCTATTATGGAAGATGATAAACGAATAAAACAGATTGCTGATAAAATAAAGCAACTCCGCATCAATGCCGGATATACCAGCCACGAAAATTTTGCTTGGGATAATGGACTTAGCCGTGTTCAATACTGGCGTGTAGAAAGCGGTGCAAATATCACTCTCAAAACATTGCTCAAAATATTAGATATCCATCAGGTTACACTTGAGGATTTTTTTAAGGATATGTAATAAAAAAAGGGCCCCACCTTATCCAGTAGGACCCAAACGAAAAACAAAATATCGGAGGTAAACTAAAATCTTCTGTTGCTATAGAGGTGGCTGTAAAACTCCTCCTCTGTCTTTTCTGTCTGAAACATGAAGTACCTCTCTAAGAAGTTTTTTACATTTACACTTGAGTTTAATTTCTTGTAGAGCCTTATTAACTCCTTAACATCCGGAAGAATCTCCGCAAGATGAGCAGGAAGTTCCTGAGTGTAGGCAGTTACAAGTTTTTCTCTATATTTTTCAGTGAACTCTACTTCCCCGTACTCATTTATCGTGAGGTCTTCTTTCTCTAAGGTAGGGTTCCACCCTGCTAATATCGGGCCCACCTCTTCACTGTATGAAGTATCTACCGAGTTCCTTGCTTTCTGTCTTGCATCCTCTTGGAGGTACACTGGCATTCTTGTTGCTCTTATATACTCCTCTATTTCAGTCATTACCGCATTTAATTCTTTATTAGGGCCATCTGCAACGGCTTGGAAGATACCCTCAACATCACAAGGCTTGTCATACTTCTTCAAAACCTCAACAAGTCTATTTATAGGTTGCAGGTCAATATATAGTCTTTTTTTTATCTCGTCATGTGCCGGAATTGGCAAAAAGGTTATTTTATTATTCATAATTTCTTAATATTTAAAAGATTACTTATTAAATTTTATCCTCATATTTCTTGGGAATGATTATCCCGTTATAGTGTGTATATCGAGCAAGCAATACGGCTACATCATGTATGCGATAATCAGCCAGTAAATGCGATGCAAGAGGAGGGATACTCTGGCCGGATGCCTTCGGGTTAAATGCTATGCTGTAGGCTTCTACCTGTGTGTATCCTCCCACTATATACAAGATGAGGAAGAGTTTTTCTTGTTCAGACAGCCCCCTGCCGGAAAGGAGTTTTTTTGGAGATTTTTTCTTCTTAGTCATCTTTTTCCCTCCCTCTTAGCCGTTTTTCACTGTTAAATGGCCCTCTGTACTTCATACAGCCGGCCCTGCCATTATCAACCCATTTTTGGTTCCAATCTTTACCCCTATGAAGAGCACAAGTCGGGCGGTAAAAGCAATTGGAGCAGCTCCGATGAGCATATTTATAAACATTGGAGTCTTCATAAAAATTAGCTGGAAAACTCTCTCTGTTTCTGTGCATTCCGGTGATATTCTCTCTTAGGGTTATGAACTTCTGAGAGTCTTGCGGTGTGAGTTTAATTTCTCGTAAATACATTCCATCCAATAGACCTTTGCAATCTTCAAAGTATGCGTCCAGATCATCCTTATCCCACCCCTTGACTTCGGCAAAAAAAGTCTCCTCCAATGTCAATCTACGGCTTGCATTTTCCCACCACTCTATGGCTTTCCATACTCTATTATTATCTCTCATTGTTCTGCTCCTCCATTTTTTTATTAAACTTTTCAATGGCAATCAAACTGCCTATCCTCAATAAGTCTGCACCTCTGTAATATCGGTCGCCATTCCTCGGGGTTCCAGCGACTCTCTTTCTCAATGTCGGTATATCTATCCCCAGTAGCCTGCAAGAGAGTTCCTCGCAATAATCTATTTCTTCTCGTATCATATTCTATCCTCCTATAAAGGTAACTGAGTAACTCTTGGTAACTTTTTAAGTATCTGCAAGACAATGTTTTACACAAGAAGTTGCTGAGTTACCCATATTCTCAAAAGTTTTTAATTTTTTTTAATAATTATTTTTCTTTTTTTTCAGCAAGAGGGTAACTTAAGTAACTTTATGATATATCTTATAGAAAATCAAATACATATATGGTTTCTCTAAGATAACTCCAAGATAACTTGAGTTACCTTCTTGGGGTAACTATTCCGGTAAGTCATTATCCGGCCACCACACATAAGTTATATTGCCGGTGCTTTTTTTTACCATCAGTCCTATCTTTCTGAGCCGGTCTGCAAAGTTTTTTACGTTAGGCGTCTTGAAGCCATTTTCCGTTGCCCATTGCCGAAACTCTCCATACACTATGCTCAGTCTCTCCTTGCCGGTCTTGTTGTTGTTTTCCTCCACGAATTGGAAAATACTATCCGAATCCTTCCGGTAATCCTCAGCCATCTGAACACTCTTGCGTGTGGAAGTGAATCTCCCTTGCTGTCGGAGTCGTCTTGCACCCTCTAAAATCCAATTCATCACACCCGGTAACTCCTTTTCCGCTATCTCTTTTGCAAGGTTTGGATTCACTTTCTCTTTGGGTATTGTCTTGACAAAGGGAATGAACAGCAACCGCCGGAAGTATCCCTCGGAGAAATCATCTGTTGCAGGTAGGTTATTAGCAGCTATGACTGAGGGAGGGTAATCATCCGTCGTTATGGGATTCCGGTAAAGTTCCCGGCACTTCATGGATTCCCCCGAAACATAGGCCTTGAACAAAGGGCTTTCTTCAAACTTCTGCCCGTTTTCTGCAGATAGATTTAGCAAATATCCTCGCATCATAGCTAAGCAGTTGCCGTTTCGGTCCAGAACCTCCTTGAGTGGATAGTTGCAGACATTAGAATTGCCATAGGCCTTTGTTACCACCTCCAAAAAAACACTTTTTCCGTTACAGCCACCTCCATACAGATACGGCAGTTTTTCGGTGTGTACTCTTGCTATGCCAATGGAGGAGATTTCCTGCGCCAATACTCTATCATCTTCCTCTGGCAGCCATTCTTCAAGACACTCCAACCATTTGCGACAAATTGCATTTGGATTGTATTCATAGGGTATATAGGCTGTCAAATAATCCCTCTGGTGATGTTCTCTGAACTCCAGAGAGTTAATTTCCAATGTGCCATTGCTAAATGCTACTACATCTCTATTCTTCTGCATAGTGCCGTATAGGTCGCACTTGAATTGCTTTAGGAGGCTTTCTATGTTGGAGTGATATTCTGCATTCCATCCCAGTGCTTGAGCAAAATTCCGGAGAAAAATGCCCAGTTCCCATTCAGTTACTTCCTGCCAGCAGATACCATTGTAGTACATTATCTTGTCACCGTTGAACTGCAATTTGTTGGTGTAGTTTGCAAGCTCCCTAATCACCATCGGCACTCTCACCTTCGTTTTTTCGCTCGGAAAGGAAATAGGCTCAATATCTACGCAAATAGACTCCGCCAACTCACTGAAACATTGCACATTCAGAGGTTTTTCCTTATCTTTGCAGTGTCTGATTGGCTCCTGTAGTGGAGCCTTTTCTTTTTCTACCATAGTTACCTACCTCCCCTTGAGTGCATTGTCCACCTCTCCACTAAAGAAATGAACGAGTTTTCCAACATTATAATACGGGAGGAGCCCTTTATTTTTCATATCTTGAGCCTTACTCACTGAGCAACCAAGATATTTTGCAAGCCCCCTTATGCCTTTGATTTTTTCTCCCCTCAACGGAGTTTCTTCCTCCTTAATAGGTTTCTCTTCTTGTTTTCCGGGGAAAGGGATAAAGATTACTATCGCACCGTTCTCCTCGCAAAATTTCGTTTCAATACCTTGCGGAAAATACTTGTCAATTAAATTATTTTTCATACTCTAAAAATTTTGTACGGCCGTTTCGTTTCTGCAAATATAAATATACTAACAAGCAGGTACAAAATTCATTACGGAGTTACGAAGTGTCAAACGGCACCTTATAATTACAACTATCTCAGCCACAAAAAAAAGGGGCCTAAGCCCCTCTGTTATATTGTTATCTTTCCATTATTCCCTCTGCCGATTATATTTTGCCAACATTTATACTCATCATCACTATATCCGCAATCTTCAATCTTCTTATCCCTCTTCTTTAAAAGAGTTACTCCCGATACTTCTTCAAAAAAGTATTCTGTTTTCGTTTCTCCTTTCTTATTGTAAAAGAGATTGAGTGCTGTCTCCAAGGGACCATCAAATGTTGTAAAGCTATCTGGATTCTCTTTTATTATCCGATATATGGTATTGAGCAGTGTATCCCGAAACTCTATCCTTGCAGTTCCTCGCAAATTACCAGTGCGACCGTTGAGGAATTTAGATATTCTTAGAAAATCTTTCAGCAGGGTATTCTTGAAGTCATTAAAGGTACGGCCATCGGTTACAACTATTTTAGAATTGTCAAAATCATCTGCACCATAATAGTATTTATGCGCAAGATTGTATCTCTTGATTGTATTTGCTGTAATTGTGTATGTATGTTGTCTTTTCTTTTGTGCCCATCCTTTTACACTGATGCTAAAGAGTTCATTTGTTTTATATTCAAAGATTATTGATGTTGCCACACCTCTTTTTAAGAGATTGTTTACTCTATTAAGGATATTCCTTTCTCTCTTGATGTCATCCAGATTTTTAGGGTCTGAGAAGTAAGTATATTTTGATAAAAACTCACTCAATCCTTTATACAGCACTAAATACATTACACCATTGCCCAGCTCATTATCCGGGAGCCATTTTCGTAATCTGTCGTATTTCTTTTTTGAGTATGGTATGTAAATATCTTTATGAGGTACTTTTACACACATTTTGTCTTTGTACTCATATATACCTCTATCTGCATCCTCCCAATTTGCTACATATCTTTTCATTACATATCCTCCTCTGGATTAGTGAACAATAAAGAATTTATCTGCATCCTCTTTTTAGGGCTTATCTTACCTTGATAACCTGATAATACTTTGCCATCAGTATGGCCTACCATATCATCAATAAATGCGTCACTGATACCGTGCCATGTCAAAGTTGTAATATAACTATTCCTGGCCCAAGCAGCAGAGACAACTGGCATTTGGAGGGCCTCACATACGTTTATTAAACCGTTGCGGATATTTGCGTTAAAATCGTGTACTCGGTTTGAGATTGCCCTCTCACTTGTTGCGTCTAAAAGTATCTGAGGAAACACCCTTTGCCCTTTCTCTCTTGTCGATGCATACTTTTCTAAATATGGAGCCAAAAGGTCGGTTATTGGAATATGTACTAAAGAGGGACTCTTTCCGGCTGTTTTGGAGCGCACAAAAGTAAATTCGGTAGAGAAGTTATCTCCCCAGGTAAGAGTTGCTAAATCTCTTAAATTTGCCCCATTACATAGGTATATAATAAGCCACCAATCAGCATATTGTTTATAATCCCCTACATAATCTCTCAACTTAAGGATATTGTCAACTGTAAGGAAGTTATCTTCTCTCCTGGTACTCTTTGGAATTGTGAGTTTAGGAACATTGTCAATTATCTCCTGGGATTTTAGATGATTAAGCAAGGCTCTGAATGCTCTTAAATAGATACTCTTTGTTGAGGAGCTGTTTCCGCAAGAGTCCATATAGGCATACCATTTCTCAATATGAGTCCTTTTAATATCATCGGGCATCATTTCCAAGGCTCTCCCATATAGAACCTTTTTACCTTTATCATCAGTTCGCTGATTGGCTCCATTGGCTATAAAAAAACTCTTATAGGCTCCAAGATATTGTTCTTTTGTCTTGAGTTTATCTTTACTCTCAGCAAACTTTTTCCAATGAATCATCAAACTCTCTTTAGTGGTTACCTTTTTATCTCCAAGTTCAGCAGCAAGGTTTTTCAAAGAAAAATTATTTGCATTCTTTAACTCCTCAACTTTATTTGAGATATTATCATATATCTTTCCAATAGACTTCTGCTTATCAAACCATTTTCCTTTTTTGTTTGCGTTACGGAGATTGTCAAACTCAGCAAGTGTATAACTGTCTCCAGTCTTATAATACCAAAGTTTTCTATCATAAGTTACTCTAATAGCTAAAGGATAACGCAACAACTCTTCTCTCTTTGCCTGGATAGCTTCTTTCTCATCTCCCTGCTCCCCCATAAGTTCTAAGAGTTGTTTCTCATCCTCTGTTAAATTGTATGCTCTTCGGGTATCTAAAATAGTAATGATTTTTACCCCTTGAACATCCTTGCTGAAAAATATTGATGATGCCATAAATACTGAGTGTTTATCAAAATTTGCAAACGATTTGCAAACAAAATTCATAACACCGCAAAACTACAAAAAATACAATATAAAACCAAACATTTATTTTACAGATTATTACAAACCTTTTATGTATCATTTACCACAATGAAAAAACACCCAAAAACATAAAAAATATGCTTTGGGAGCAGGGGGTCCTGCGTTCGAGTCGCAGTATCCCGACAGAAAAAGCACTTGCAGAGAATGTAAGTGCTTTTTTTGTTTATATATGTTGACAAAATCACGTCGTGATTTTGAGTGATTTTGGATAATTTCTGGTATTCCACTAGAACTTGTAAACCATTCCCAAAGCAATGTGGGACCTGTTCCAATCTTCCATTACTCTGAATTTGTATTCCAGGCTCATCCCTATGTTTGGTGAGAACATCAGTTCCATTCCTGCACCAAAATTGAATGCAAATTTGGTGTTGTCCTGTTTTTCCTGCAGTCCGAGAATGTCATAATCCCTGTGATAGTTGGTCATTCCTACACCTACAATAGGATATGCCTGGAGCATTGGCACAACGTCAAACATATAGTGAACATTTGCCGTAAGATCCCAGGATGAGATCATGTCCTTCTTAAAGAAATAAGTAAAAGAAGGTTCAAGACGCATATTGTCTATGAATGTCCACTGATATTTTACCCCCAGACCATAATTTGTATAATCATCACCGGTTCCAATTACAAAATTTACTCCGGCACCCATCTCGCCCTGTACCTGGGCCTTTGCTGTTGTATTACCCAAAGCCAACATTGCTAAGGCAACAGTAAAAATAAAGGTAATTTTTTTCATAACAGAATCTTTTAAAAATTGTAATTGCATGTTAAACAATCCTAAAATCCCAAATGTTCAGCCATGGGGAAATTATATTAGGAAAATAAACAAATACCTGTACCACGGCGTTATAGCATGGAAGTCGGTCACCGACTTAACTCGGTCACCGACTTTTAAAAAATACCATAAATAAGGTATTGAAAAATATACATGAAAGACTTTTCTTTGTAATAATTATTATTAGATAGGTTTAATTATTAAAATTTTTATATATGGCTGACATTTCTGTAAACTACCTGGGATTGGATCTTAAATCCCCTATTATTGCTGCAAGCAGCGGCTACACCGCAGACCTTGAGAAAATAGTTGCCCTGGCACGCAGTGGAGCAGGTGCAATAGTACTCAAATCTCTATTTGAGGAGCAGATTAACAATGAGATAAGTTTCCTGGAGGAAAGTAGCGCAGACTACACCGAGAATGCAGATTTCCTTAAACGGTATGTTACGGAATATTCTGTAGAGAAATATGTGCAACTCATTAAGGATGCAAAAAAGGAGAGCGGCATTCCGGTAATAGCAAGCATAAACTGTTATACCAACAATACGTGGACAGACTTTGCAAAAGAGATTGAAAAGGCAGGAGCAGATGCCCTGGAACTGAACATATATGCACTTCCTATAAACGCCGGTAAGAACAGCCTCCAGACCGAGGAAGATTATCTCAAAACTGTAAAGAAGATAACTGAAACCATTAAGATTCCTGTAGCGGTGAAACTGGGCAACCACTTCTCTAACCTTGGGAATTTCATCTCATCACTGCAGGGGCACGGAGCATCTGGAGCAGTACTGTTCAACCGCTTCTTTACTCCCGACATCTCCCTCAAGAAGATGGAGATAGTACCTGCAAACCCTTTCTCAAACAAGAATGAATACTTGCAGTCTCTCAGATGGATTGCAATCCTCTCATCACATCTGAGAAAATTTGATTTCAGCGCCTCAACAGGTGTATATGACCCTTCATCTGCAATAAAACTGATACTTGCAGGGGCAAAGACAGTACAATTGTGCAGCGCACTTTATCAGCAGGGGCCATTCATCCTGCAGGATTTCAACAGGGAACTCAAAGAGTTCATGGATTCCAAAGGGTTCAACACCATTGCAGACTTCCGGGGAATGCTCAATTACTCAAATATTGCAAACCCTGCAGCATTTGAGAGGGTACAGTTCCTCAAAACAGCAGAGCAGTACAGCAAAGGATAAAAAACAAGGCCGGGTCAAAAGTTTGATCCGGCCTATTTTCCATATCTGTCGGGAAAACATTACATCAACTGCTTGAGCAGTGTCCTCATGTTAACCTTCTCGTCAACCCTCTTGTACAACTCAGCAATTGGAATCCTCTCCTGCTGCATGGTGTCACGGTCGCGCAAGGTAACACATTTATCCTCCAAAGACTGATGGTCAACTGTAATGCACAAAGGTGTACCAATTGCATCCTGACGGCGGTAACGTTTTCCTATTGAGTCTTTCTCGTCGTACTGGCAGTTGAAGTCCAACTTCAACTCAGCCATAATCTCCCTTGCCAACTCAGGAAGGCCGTCTTTCTTCACCAAAGGAAGAACTGCAAGTTTCACAGGGGCAAGAGCAGGGTGCAATTTAAGCACTACCCTCTCCTCACCGTTCTCAAGTTTCTCCTCCCTGTATGCTCCCGACAACACTGCAAGTACAGTTCTGTCTACACCAATTGAGGTCTCAATCACATAAGGAACATAACTCTCACCCTTCTCAGGATCGAAGTACTGCAATTTCTTACCTGAGTACTCCTGATGACGGCCAAGGTCAAAGTCTGTACGGGAGTGGATACCCTCAAGTTCCTTGAATCCGAATGGGAAGTTGAACTCAATGTCGGTAGCGGCATTTGCATAGTGTGCAAGTTTGTCGTGGTCGTGGTAACGGTAGTTCTCCTCACCCATACCAAGGGCAAGATGCCATTTCAGGCGGGTCTCCTTCCATTTTGCAAACCATTCCAACTCCTGGCCCGGCTGAACAAAGAACTGCATCTCCATCTGCTCGAACTCCCTCATACGGAAAATGAACTGTCTTGCAACAATTTCGTTTCTGAAGGCCTTACCAATCTGTGCAATACCGAACGGAAGTTTCATGCGGCCTGTCTTCTGAACATTAAGGTAGTTAACAAAAATACCCTGTGCTGTCTCAGGTCTGAGGTAAATTGTACCGCTCTCACCCGATACGCTTCCCAACTGGGTGCTGAACATAAGGTTGAACTGCCTTACATCTGTCCAGTTCTTGGTACCTGAAATAGGACATACAATCTCGCAATCCAAAATCAACTGTTTCAATGCATCAAGATCGTTTGCATTAAGCGCTGCAACCATCCTCTCCTTGCACTCCTCAATCTTCCTGGCATTCCTCAAAACATTAGGGTTGGTAGCCCTGAACTGGGCCTCATCAAAAGCCTCACCAAATTTCTTGCGCCCCTTCTCAACATCCTTGTTGATCTTCTCCTCAAGTTTCGCAATGTAATCCTCAAGAAGCACATCTGCACGGTATCTCTTCTTTGAATCCTTATTGTCAATCAGCGGATCATTGAAAGCACCAACGTGGCCCGATGCCTCCCAGATTCTAGGATGCATAAAGATAGCAGAATCAATACCCACAATATTCTCGTTGAGTCTTACCATAGACTCCCACCAATACTTCTTGATGTTGTTCTTCAACTCGCTTCCCAACTGTCCATAATCATAAACCGCTCCCAAACCGTCATAAATCTCACTAGAAGGGAAAATATACCCGTACTCTTTGGTATGGGCAATCAAATTTTTAAATAGGTCTTCCTGTGTCATAACTCTATTAATTATTTTTTGTTAATTTTTTTCTTCCCGACATTTTTTGGTGCCATGGCCTCCCTCACCTCAACATAAAGCCTGCGGGCAAAATCCCTGCTCTGCAACTGGGGATGAGGTATCACCAGATCCGGCTCACTAACCTCAACAGCCTCCCAAACACCTCCATTACCCCTCTCAAAAGCCAGAATATCTATATCAATCACCCTACTCTCATATATCCTCTCACCCGCTTCATTGAAACGCGGCGCAGTACGCACCCTTCCCAACTCTGTCTCAATCCTCTGGCAAGCCTCCAGCACCTGGCGCGGCTCCAGTTCAGTAAGACAGCAGAAACTCTGGTTGAGGAACTTCTGCGGTGCATCAAACCCCCAAGGCTCTGTCTCCAGCACCTGTGAGGTATTTACGGCATCCCCCAGCGAAGCCACCTCAAGATAATCGGGAAGAAGGGCATCTATAAGTTCCAGGTTGGCAGAATCCAGCATAGCCTGCCTGTCGCCCATATTGCTACCCAAAAGAAGATATACTCTGTTCATCTGTATAGTTTATAAAAGTCCAAGTTCAAGCATAGCCTCCTCGCTCATGCGGCTCTTGTCCCACTCCGGCTCAAATACCAGTTTTACAGCCACATCAGTCACCCCCGGTGTATCCTTCACCGCATCATGCACATCCTCCACCAACTGGTCTGCCATAGGGCAGTTAGGAGCGGTAAGGGTCATCTCAATGAACACCTTGTGGTCATCATCAATCTTAAGGTCATAAATAAGCCCCAAATCATAGATGTTAACAGGAATCTCCGGATCATAAACCATCCTCAGAGCCCTTACAACATCCCTCAAAACACTCTCCTTGCTCTTCATACTCTCTCTATTTGTTGTACGCCATAGCGTAGATTTTAATCTGTTTAATCATGGAAACCAACCCGTTTGCCCTGGTTGGAGACAAATTCTCCTGAAGCCCTATCTGCCCAATGAACTCAAGGTCACCGGCAAGAATATCTGCCGGAGTCTGCCCGTTGTAAACCCTAATGAGCAACGAAATGATTCCTTTGGTAATGATTGCATCCGAATCTGCCGCAAAATAAAGTTTGCCGTCCTCAATCCTGCAACTGAGCCACACCCTGCTCTGGCACCCCTTAATGAGGTTCTCCTCTGTCTTGTCCCTCTCATCAATGGCCGGAACCCCTTTCCCCAACTCAATGATATACTCATACTTGTCCATCCAGTCGGTAAAAATTGCAAACTCATCTACAATTTCCCTCTCAATTTCCTTTATTGTCATAATTCTTCAAAATTTTATTCCGTTCCAAATGTCACAAATTCCCTTGTTTCCGTGACATCCCCCCCTTCCCGACAATCATTTGTCACAAATTCGGGCTATCCCATGACAAATGCCCCCTCAGCACCACCATATGTCACATTTCCGGGCCATCCCATGACATCTGCCCCCTCAGCGCCGCCATTTGTCACAAATTCGGGCCATCCCATGACATCTGACCTTTCGGGATGCCACCTGTCGGGAAGACCTACCTCAGCATCCTCACTGCCCTCTTCAAACTTGCAATGAAGTATTTTGCCTCATCCAAGGTATTGTACGGCAGGAATGATACCCTCACCATGCTGGTTACCCCGAAACGGGTCATCAGCGGCTCACAGCACATAAGTCCGGTACGCACTGCAACACCCATCTTGTCGAGCAATTGCGCCAGATCAGAAGGGAAACACCCCTGGATATTGAACGAGAACAGCGGAATCTTGCTCCCCGGCTCGCCAAATCTTGCTGGTTCGCCTAATTCCCCTGATGCACCCAATTCAGCCGTCCGGGCCAAACCTGCGTCCAAACCTGCGGCATATCCATCTTCCGGCGGCAATCCGTAAATCGTACATCCTTCAATCTCCTGCAGAGCACTTCTCAAATACTCCACTATTGCACACTCCTGCTCTTCAATTACCCGGGCAATCTCCCCTTCCCTCAAGCCCTGCGCAAACTCCAACGCCGGAGCCAGGGAAGCCTGGGCAATGAAATTTGGAGTACCCGCCTCAAACTTGAGCGGCAGCGGTGCGTATGTTGTCTTCTCAAAGGTAACTGTATCCACCATATCGCCTCCCCCCATATACGGAGGCATCTGCTCCAGCAACTGCTGCTTTCCATAAAGCACACCGGAACCTGTAGCGGCATATATCTTGTGCCCCGAGAAGGCATAGAAATCACAATCCAACTCCTGCACATCCACCTTGCAATGTACAATACCCTGGGCACCGTCAACCAGCACCGGAATCCCCTGCGCATGGGCAAGATCAATGACCTCCTTTATAGGATTCACTATTCCCAGCACATTGGAGATATGCTCTACAGCAATTATCTTAACCCTGCTGCCCAGCAGTCCTCTGAAAGCCTCCATATCCCACATGCCGTTCTCCAGCACCGGAATCACCTTAATTGAGGCCCCTGCCGCCTGGCAAGCCATCTGCCAAGGGACAATATTTGAATGGTGTGAGTCTCCCGATATTATAATCTCATCCCCCTCTCCCAGGAACTTCCTGCAAAAACTGCTTGCAACAAGATTTACAGATGCGGTGGTACCGCTGGTAAAGATGATGTTCTCCCTGGCAGGGGCATTTATGAACTCCCTCACCTTCTCCCTTGCCCCCTCATACAAAGCGGTAGCATCATCACTCAGTTTATGCATAGCACGGTGCACGTTGGCATTGGCCCCACAATGCATCCTGTTTACCAGATCAATCACACACTGCGGTTTCTGTGAAGTGGCACCGTTATCCAGATACACCAACGGTTTGCCCCATACACTCTGCCCCAATGCGGGAAACTGGCCCCTTATTTCTTCTATTGGATTCATACTATACATATTAAACACGCAAAATTACAAAACTTATCACTATTTTTGTATAAAAATTTAGGTATGCACACTTATATTAAGGGTGAACTGGTGGAAATCACCCCCACCCAGGCTGTAATAGAGAACAACGGAATAGGATACGAGTTGCAGATTTCACTGCAAACATTCACAGAGATACAATCCCTGCATGATGTAATGCTCTACATACACCACCATCTGAGGGAAGATGTGGAACTGTGGTACGGATTTGCAACCAGAGAGGAAAGGAACATATTCCGAATGCTCATAGAGGTGAACGGCATAGGCCCCAATACCGCACGCATGATGCTCTCCTCAATGAACTGCACAGAGATCCGCAATGCCATAATAACCGGAGACGTAAACAGGATAAAGAGCATAAAGGGGATAGGGCTCAAGACTGCCCAAAGGGTAATAATAGACCTTAAAGACAAAATTGCCAAGGGCGGAGAAGAAAATACCGCTGCAATTTTTGCCCAGGAGACAGTCACTACCAATATGGATGAGGCCCTCTCTGCCCTTGTAATGCTGGGCTTTGCCAAAGCCGCTGCAGAAAAGGCTGTAAAAGCGGTGTACAGGGAAAAACCCGAATGCACTCTGGAAGAACTTATAAAATTCTCCCTAAAAAGGCTGTAATATCATTTTTTTTAATACATTTGTACAAAATCATTAATAAAAAATCAATACACTATGAATACTCCTACAAATCTAAAGTACTCTAAAGACCACGAGTGGGTTAAAGTAGATGGCAATATTGCTACAATCGGTATTACTGACTTTGCTCAGAGCCAGTTGGGTGACATCGTTTTTGTTGACATCCAGACAGAGGGTGAGGATCTTGCAGCAGGTGAGGTTTTCGGCGCAATTGAGGCTGTAAAAACTGTGGCTGACGGTCTTATGCCAGTTTCAGGTAAAGTTATTGAGGTTAACGCAGACCTTGAGGGTGCTCCTGAGTCAGTAAACACAGATCCATACGGCGCAGGCTGGATGATCAAAGTTGAGATGAGCAATCCTGCTGAGTACGATGACCTTTTGGATGCTGCTGCATACGAGGCTGAGTGCAAATAAACATCACAAGATAATTGTCGGGAAGCTGGTACTCATGTGCCGGCTTCTTTTGTTTGGCACCATTTGTGTTGTATCTTTGCACACCTAACAATAAAGACATCATGAAAATAAGAAGAAATTCAATAATGGCCCTTGCTGCCGCTGCTGTCATGTTCCCTGCAGCAGTGCAGGCCCAGAGTAAGGCGGAAACCAAATTGTACAATACCGCACTTGCAAAACAGGACTTGAAAAGTGCCAACAAATTCCTTGCAAAGTTCCCCAACTCAACATATGCTCCCAAAATTACCAGATTGAGAGACTCCATTGTATTCTCAAACATAGAGCCAAATGATGTGGAAGGGTATATCTCATTTGTGGCGGAGAATCCGGAATCATATTTCACACAAGCCGCCAACAATAAGATTGAGCAGTTGAATACCAGTTCAATAACAGACACTCAAGCAATGGAGGCTGCATTGGCTGCAGGATTCAGGAAAGAGTCCATAGCGGCAGCCAAAGGGATAAAGAGCCTCAACAGGGAACATGTCGCCATTATACTCCTACCCGCCCCTAACAGCACAAACTACACCCTTGTAGTGCTGCAGCACAGCAACGGAGCATGGACGCAAATTGCATCCATTGAAGAGCAGATATACACCAACGACACAGCACTTGATCTCTTCACCATTGAAAATGACATTAAAGCCGTAACAATCAACGGCTCACAACACCTTTACTTTGGATACACCAACAGCAGCAACAGCAGGGACAGCAGGAGCAGAATTGCAAACAACGACTGTGAACTTGCATTGAACCTCTACTCAATGGCCGACAACTCCATCTACAATGTCCTCTTCAGTGGAAAAAAAGATGGCAATATCCTCTACGGCAGTTCCATGGATTCTGCACAGGGAGGAATTATGGCAACTCCACAGCAGACCTACCTCGTTAGGGCGCTTGCCGGCAGAGAGGACCTGAAACCATTTGAACAGGAAAGGTTCCACGCTCAGGAACTCATCCAATGGTGGTACAAGAACAACCCGCAGGGTGCAAAAAGCATCTCATTTGGCATTATTCCCGACAATTCTCCCCTCATTGAGTTGGCAGAGAAGGGAAAAGACAAGGAAAGGGTTGGAAACTACACAGTTACAATGCTCCAAAATGTATGCAGCAATACCATTGTTGTAGTACGCAACAATGAGAGCGGCCAATACTCCCTGGCTATGTGCCAACCAACACCCGAGAATGATAATGAACTGGAACTCAACACATTCTACGGAGAAAAGGGAAATATCCTTGCACTATATTACTTCAAGGGAAAAAGTTCAATAAAGAAAAGGCTCAACCTTGCAAGCAAGAAACTGTACTAAAAGAGACAATAATACAATAATACAAAGCAACCGCCATCTGGGGTATTCCCGAAGAATGGCGGTTTCTGTTTATAAGTGTGTAACTCCAAAATTATATAAAATTTATTGAAAATTGGCCAAAGTGTATAAATTTGTAGCATAAAGAGAAAATTTTCCATAATTCAAATCTTAGACACCATGAAACACAGTTTTGGCAGCGACAACCATTCGGGGGTACATCCTCAAATTATGCAGGCTATAATTGAGGCCAATAATGAATTTGCAACTGCATACGGAGAAGACCAATACACCAAAGAGGTCCTGCACAAACTGGAGGATCTGTTGGGAGGCAACTGTACAGCATTCTTCGTATTCAACGGCACTGGTGCAAATATAGTGGCCCTCCAGGGATTCCTCAGAAGTTACAACTCTGTTCTTGCACCGGCCTCTGCCCATATTAATGTTGACGAATGCGGTGCAGTAGAGAAAATTTCATCTGCCAGAATCATCCCTTTGGAGACCACAGACGGGAAAGTTACCCCACAGCAGGTAAAGGCTGGCCTTACAGGATTTGGATTCCAGCACCACGCACAACCAAAAATCCTCTCTATATCACAACCTACAGAATTGGGTACACTCTACACCCCTGAGGAGATAAAGGAACTGGCAGATCTTATGCACAGCCACGGATGCTACCTCCATGTAGATGGCTCAAGAATATCAAACGCCTCAGAAAGCCTTGGACTTCCAATAAAGGAATTCATCTCAGATTGCGGGGTAGATGCACTTTCATTTGGAGGAACAAAAAATGGCCTGCTGATGGGTGAAGCAGTGGTAATTTTCCACCGCCCAGAGAATACTCTTCCCGACAGCAATGGAATTCCAATGAACATGCTGAACATGGAAGCGGCAAAAAATCTCCAGTACCTGAGGAAACAGACAACACAATTATATTCAAAAAGCCGTTTTATAGCGGCCCAGTTCAACGAATATCTTACAAATGACCTATACCTCAAACTTGCAGGACAATCCAACAGTATGGCCAAATACCTTGCAGAGAGTTTGAAGAACCTCAAAGAGGTAGAAATATCAAAACCGGTAGAGAGCAATGCAGTATTTGCCATAATACCGCAATGGCTCAGTGAAGAACTGCACAAGAAGCACTACTTCTACGTATGGGATGAGCAAACAAATGAAGTAAGGTGGATGTGTTCATTCAACACCACCAAAGAGGATATAGATGAATTTGTAAAGGATGTAAAGGAGATCATTTCCAGACACTGATACAAATTATGCCAATAAAGGTTGCCAGTAGAGAGGAATTTGAAGGTATTAGGAGGATCTGGGAGGAACAGTTCACCACAGAAACGGAGTATCTCCAAACAATGTTCACCCGGATAATGCCATTATGCACCAGTTATATACATAAAGAAGGGGATAAAATCCTTTCCGTAGCATCGTTTATGCCCATGCAGTTCAAAGACTCCTCATCTGGCACTGAATTATTGGGATGGTATATGTTTGGAGTGGCAACACTCAAGGAAGCACAAGGGAGGAAATTGGCTGCAGGCATTATCCTTGAAGCAATAAAAGAATTTGGAAGTAAAAACTACCATTTCATATTCGAAAGACCTGCATATCAGAGTCTAAACAGTTACTACTTAAAGTTGGGGTTCTCAAAACCTGAAAAAAAGATCCCATATAGGTTTTCATGGCTGGATAACCATTGTTCCACAGGGAACATTGCAACCGAAAAGCACCTTAGAACCCTTTCTGAAAAGGTTTTACAGGATATCCGCTCCAATTTTTCAAAGAGATTTGAATGGGCTCACCCCCAATTGCTTTTGGGCCTCACAGCCCTTGGAGAGATTCAGTACAACAATGAAAACTTGAACAACTCCACAAAAGAGGAAACATATATAGCAATACACCCGCTAAACAACACAGATCCTACCCTTTTCAATAATGTCTTTTTCTGTTTCCCCATGGAATAAACAAATAAAGTAAGGTGTTCTAAAATTCTCATTATTAGGATTTAGAACACCTTTAACAAAATTATTTATCCGCCAATTGTTCCACGTGGAACATCTGATTATCTTCCAAAATACACAAGCAATACAGAAACATCTGCCGGCGAAACTCCCGGTATCCTCGAAGCCTGCGCTATTGTGGTAGGGCGGTGCTTCATAAGTTTTTGTCTGCTCTCAATGGATAGGGATGTCACCTTAAGAAAATCAAAATTATCTGGAATAACTACATTTTCAAGTTTAAGAATCTTGTCGGCAATCCTCTGCTCCCTTTGAATGTAACCTCTGTATTTTACAGCAATCTCTACACTCTCCAGAAGTTCGTCGGGAAGAATACTGTACGCCTGCTCTGTGAATCCATTTGTAGGAGTCTGATAGGGTAATTCCAAATAATGCTTTGTGCTTAAAGAGGCATTATTGAAACTCTTGTTCATAGGTGAACAATTGCAGACATTTTCTATAACACCACAAATCTCACCCTTCTGTGGAATAACATCCAGAAGTGGTTTAATTGAAATCTGCGGACGTGAAAGCAATTCAGACAATCTCCTCTTTTGTGAAAGTGGAGCAGAATTGCTTGCCTCAAGGAAACCATTCACTTTACCAGGCTCTGCAGAGGTATTGTCAAAAAGTTCTGTCATCTCTCCTATTGCAGAGTACTTGCTCTCAACAAGACGCATTCTGTCCTCTGAAACCAGCCCTATCTTATAGCCCAAGGATGTTAGTCTCATATCAGCGTTGTCCTGTCTCAAAAGAATACGGTACTCGGCCCTTGAGGTAAACATTCTATAAGGTTCGTCAACACCTTTAGTTACCAGGTCATCTATAAGCACCCCTATATAAGCCTGATCCCTCTTAAGAATAAACGGTTCTTTTCCATCACAAGAGAGTGCGGCATTTATGCCGGCCATGAGACCCTGCGCGGCCGCCTCCTCGTAACCAGTAGTTCCATTAACCTGGCCAGCCATATACAACCCCTTTAGATTCTTGCACTCCAGTGTATGCTTGAGTTGTGTTGGTGGAAAATAATCATATTCTACAGCATAAGCTGGTCTGAATATTTCCACCTGTTCCATCCCTTTGATATTTCTCAAAGCCTCCATCTGAACCGAGTATGGTAGAGATGATGAAAATCCTTGCAGATAATACTCGTGAGTATTCCAACCTTCAGGCTCCAAAAATAATTGATGTGAATCTTTCCCTTCAAATGTCTTTAACTTGTCCTCTATACTCGGGCAATATCTGGGTCCTATACCGTGAATTTTCCCGGAAAAAAGTGGAGAGTCTTTGAAACCTCCCTTAAGAATATCATGAACAGTTGGATTGGTATGAACCATGTAACAACTCATTTGAGCCACACCATTCTGTATAGGTGAAGGGATATTCAGAAAAGTAAACCTGGCGGGCGACTGATCTCCCGGCTGCCTCTCAAGTTTTGAAAAATCAATGGAACGGGCATCTATTCTTGGCGGGGTACCGGTCTTCATCCTGCCGCTTTCTATCCCCAACGAAACCAACTGCTCAGTAACACCGTAAGAAGACAACTCCCCTACCCTGCCACCTTCTGTAGTCTCTTTTCCTATAAATAATTTGCCGTTTAGAAACGTTCCTGCAGTAATTACCACCTTGGCGGCTGTAAATTTTGCACCCAAAACCGTTAAAACACCTCTAACCTCCTCATCCTCAAGTATTAACGAATTTACCACATCTTGCCAAATAGAGAGATTTGGAGTATTTTCAAGAATATAGCGCCAATTGAAAGAGTAATATACCCTGTCACATTGCGCACGGGGACTCCACATTGCCGGCCCTTTTGATCTGTTAAGCATCCTGAACTGTATGGTGCTCGCATCAGTTACAAGGGCAGAACAGCCTCCCAATGCATCAATCTCCCTAACAATCTGCCCTTTTGCAATTCCACCTATGGCAGGGTTGCAGGACATCTGGGCAATCTTGTTCATATCCATTGTTACAAGCAGAGTCTTCTTCCCCATCTTGGCCGCTGCTGCAGCCGCTTCACATCCCGCATGGCCCGCCCCTACTACAATTACATCAAAATCTCTCTTCATTGCACAAAATTTAATTATTCAAAAGTACATGAAGTCTGGCCAGCGCCGAGTCCTCAGCCTGCCTCATCTGCTCTACATCCTCCGGGCAATGGTCATCCAACCCGCACAAATGCAATACACCATGAATGATCACACGGTGGAGTTCGTCGGGAAAATCTTGCCCATATTCAACGGCATTCTCCTTTACAGTATCAATGCTGATATAAAGTTCTCCGTTTATAGTTTCCTCCTCTGTGTAGTCAAAAGTAATAATATCAGTATAGTAATCATGTCCAAGGAACTGCCTGTTTATCTCAAGAATTGATGGGTCATCACACAAGATGACATTTATGTCCCCTACCCTGCAGTTATATGAGACAACAACCTCCTTTATCCACTTTTTAAGGATAAGTTTGTCCGTTAAAACAAATTTGATGTCCTTATTATAAAATCTGATCATAATTATGTGCTAATGTTAACAAAGTTTAATAACTTTGCTATGTTTTAGCGACAAAGTTAGAACTTAGAAATCAAATACAAAACCTTTAAAATAATTATTATGGCTAAAGTTAGTGTAATTGGCGCCGGTAACGTTGGTGCCACTTGTGCAAATGCAATGCTGCACATGAAATTCTGTTCAGAGATTGTTCTTTTAGACATTAAAGAGGGCGTATCTGAGGGCAAGGCAATGGATATGATGCAGACTGCCAACCTTTACAAATTTGATACAAAAGTAACAGGTGTAACCAATGACTACAAAGCAACAGCCAATTCTGATGTAGTAGTAGTAACTTCAGGTCTTCCTAGAAAACCAGGTATGACAAGAGAGGAACTTATTGGTGTTAATGCAGGTATAGTAAGCAGCGTTGTTGAGAATGTACTTAAATACTCACCTAAAGCAATCCTGGTAATTGTTTCAAATCCTATGGACCCTATGACATACCTTACTCTAAAGAAAACAGGACTTCCTAAGAATAGAGTTATTGGTATGGGCGGAATCCTTGACAGCAGCCGTTTCCAATATTTCTTGAGCAAAGCGCTTAAGGCTCCAGCAAGCGACATTGAAGGTATGGTTATTGGAGGCCACGGCGACACAACAATGATTCCTCTAATAAGATTCGCAAACTACAGAGGAATTCCTGTTAAAGAACTTCTTTCAAAGAAAGTTGCTGAGCAGGTTGTTGCCGACACAATGGTAGGTGGTGCTACCCTTACAAAACTTTTGGGAACTTCTGCATGGTACGCACCAGGTGCATCTGCTGCAGTTCTTGTAAAAGCAATTGTAATGGATGAGAAAAAAGTATATCCTTGCTGCGTAGCATTGGACGGTGAGTACGGCCAGGAGGATATATGTATTGGTGTACCTGCTCTTATAGGCAAGAAAGGCTGCGAGAAAGTTGTAAAATACAAACTTAATGCAGAGGAGATGGAGTTGTTCCAGAAGAGTGCTGATGCAACCAGAAAGACAAACAATATTCTATATGAAATGAATATTCTTCAGAAGTAATACAAGGATATTCCAATTCTACAGAAATTTGGTAGGGTTTTTGCAGTACTGACTGTAAAAACCCTATTTTATTAACATCTGTAGTATAAAAAATGGATTTTTTAAAGGTTTGACTATCTGTTATTTACGTAAATAGATGATAATTTATTAACAATTTTTATGCGTAATTGTAAATAATTTACTAATTTTACAACCGCTTTACACACGAAATACTTAATAAAATGGAAATAAAGAAATCACCTAAAGCCAATTTGCAGAACAAAAAATTGTTGTTCACGGAAATAGGACTGATTGTAGCATTGCTTATCGTCCTAGGCGCATTTGAATGGAGTACTACAGAGACTTCAGTAAGTATCCTTGAGGAAGAAACAGCAGTTGTAATTGAGGAAGAGCAAGTTCCAATTACACAGGAAGAGCAGTTGCCTCCACCAGAAGTACCAAAGGAGCCAGTTATGTCAGACGTTATTGACATTGTAGATGATGACATTAAAGTAGATGACGATTTTCTTATTTCAACTGAGGATGACGCTTCTCTTGGAGTTGAGATTAAAGACTACGTTGTAGAGCAGGTAGAAGAGGAAGAGGTTGAAGAGGAAATTCCTTTTGCAATTGTAGAGCAGAAACCAACATTCCAGGGTAAAGATGCAAACGCATTTACAAAATGGGTATTCAGCAAGATTGTATATCCTGAGATTGCTAAAGAGAATGGTGTTCAGGGCCGTGTAACTCTTCAGTTTACCATTGATACAGACGGTAGCGTAACAAACGTTAAAGTTCTTAGAGGTGTTGACTCATCTTTGGATAAAGAGGCTGTTCGCGTAGTATCAAGTTCACCAAAATGGAAACCAGGTATGCAGAGAAACAAACCTGTAAAAGTAAAATATACTTTCCCAGTTGTATTTAACTTGAGATAACAACAAATAAAAATAAACAAAAAAAGGCTACTTTTCAGTAGCCTTTTTTGTTATATTTGCATTAAAAGGGATTATATGGAATATTTTGCAATTTCAAACGGAATACCTGTTCACATACTTGACACAAAGAAAGGGGAGAGCACCATAGTACTTCTACATGGATATCTTGAAACATTGTATATTTTCAATGAACTTATAGAGAAACTTGAAAAAAGATACAGAGTGATTGCAATAGACCTTCCTGGTCACGGATTGTCGGGATCAGACAAAGAGATAAACTCTATGCAGTTCTGTGCCGGTGTTGTTGCTGATATACTTAAGAAAAATGAAATTGCAGATGCATGGGTAGCAGGACATTCAATGGGTGGCTATGTTGCCCAAAATTGCATCAAACATTACCCGGAACTCTTCAAGGGGGTAATTCTCCTCAACTCAACTCCATTTGCCGACAGCCCCGACAAAAAAGAGGGCAGAGAGAGGGAAATTGAACTTATCCGCAAATCAAAACTGGGCAGTCTCGCAGCCTTGAGCATCCCGAATATGTATGCACCCGCAAATTTGAGAAAATTTGACGAAAAAATAGAAGAAACCGTAGAGATATCTGAAACACATGACCCTAACGGCATCATAGCCTGCATAAAGGGAATGATGGAGAGAAGTGATACAAAAGAGGTACTTGCCAGTCAGCAGAGGGCAATGTTCATCTTCGGTACAGAAGACAAGTTCATCTCTACAGAGGTCCGCGAAAACCTGATAGGGGAGTTCCCTAACGTTAAAGCCGTTGTCATACCTGGTACAGGTCACAACTCTTTCATAGAGGAACCAGAAAAAGTTGTTGAGGCAATAGCGGATTTCATTGGGCAATAAAAATTCTACCAAAGGAAATTGTCAAAAGGATAACGGCCTGCATGTATCTCTGCAACCATCTTGTACAGATCATTGCGGAGTTTGTCTATATGCAGTTTCTCCTTTGCAGAAATGAAGATGGCAGGTGTATTCTCCTTGTACATCCATGAATTTTTCAGTTCCTCAAGAGAATAGTTCTCCCTTTTCTTGGGACCAAGGTCAAACTCATCCTGCTCCACATATTTATAAGCATCAATTTTATTGAATACCATAAAAGTAGGTTTCTTTCCTGCACCTATCTCCTGCAGGGTATTCTTTACAACTTTTATCTGCTCCTCAAAATTTGGATGGGATATATCCACAACATGCATAAGGATATCTGCCTCCCTCACTTCATCCAGCGTACTCTTGAAAGACTCAACCAACTGGTGAGGCAATTTTCTGATGAAACCTACAGTATCACTCAAAAGAAAAGGGACATTCTCAATAACAACTTTCCTTACTGTGGTATCCAATGTTGCAAAAAGTTTGTTCTCAGCAAAAACTTCACTTTTTGCCAGAAGATTCATTAAAGTGCTTTTTCCAACATTGGTATATCCAACAAGGGAAATCCTGACCATATTGCCCCTGTTTCCCCTTTGAGAGGCCATCTGCTTGTCAATCTTCTTCAACTGCTCCTTAAGGCGGCTTATCTTGTCAAGAATAATTCGGCGGTCGGTCTCAATCTGGCTCTCTCCAGGTCCCCTCATACCAATACCACCTCTCTGTCTCTCAAGGTGCGTCCACATTCTGGTAAGTCTTGGGAGCAAATACTGGTACTGGGCCAGTTCAACCTGTGTCTTTGCATAGGCTGTCTTTGCCCTCTGTGCAAAAATGTCAAGGATCAGATTGGTCCTGTCCAAAATGCGGCACTCAAGTTCCCTCTCCAGGTTCCTCAACTGCGATGGGGAGAGTTCATCATCAAAAATCACAAGCGGTATTTCATTCTCAACAATATATGCTTTAATCTCCTCCAGTTTACCGCTTCCAACGTATGTCTTTGAATTTGGTCTGTCTACCCTTTGCACAAACCTTTTCTCACCTATGGCACCTGCAGTCTCGGCAAGAAACTGCAACTCATCCAAATACTCGTTTACCTGTTCCTCTGTGTTATTGGGGGTAATGACACTTACAAAAATTGCTCTCTCCATAAAAAATTTCACTCTATACTTACAAACTACAAAAGTAAAAACTATATTTGTATAAATATA
The DNA here is from genome assembly GCA_015060445.1 of Bacteroidales bacterium. Classification (GTDB taxonomy): domain Bacteria; phylum Bacteroidota; class Bacteroidia; order Bacteroidales; family UBA932; genus Egerieousia. Next base: position 30,116 of record SUYL01000002.1, on the reverse strand, counting down.
AATCTTTATCCCGATGACTATAAAAAAATTACCCATTATCGCCATTGCTCTGGCTTTTGCACTTAATGGTACAGAAGCATCAGCACAGCAAAAAACCCTAAGGGAACACGGATTCCCTATTGGAATATTTGAAACTGGTAAAAACAATGCAATCACAGATGTACCAGGCGTAACCGTTGGGCAGGTAACCTGCATTGAGGGAGACAGCATCCGTACAGGTGTAACTGCAATCATCCCTCACCAGGGAAATATATTCAGAAATAAGATTCCGGCTGCAATATATGCTGGAAATGGTTTTGGAAAACTTGCCGGTGTAACTCAGGTTCAGGAACTTGGCAACATTGAAACCCCAATAGTACTCACAAACACCCTCAACGTTGCTGCCGGTATAGATGGACTTATCTCATACACACTACAACAGCCTGGCAATGAAAATGTAAGGTCTGTAAACGCAGTAGTAGGAGAGACCAACGACGGCGGTCTAAACAAAATACAGCAACGCTATGTAACACCTGAAATAGTGCTTCAAGCCCTTGCAAATGCAAAACCAGGTCCTGTAGAACAAGGGTGTGTAGGTGCCGGTACAGGTACAGTAGCATTCAACTTCAAAGGGGGCATTGGAACCTCTTCAAGAGTTCTTCCCGAGTCTCTTGGCGGATATACTGTAGGTGTAATTGTACAGTCAAACTACGGCGGAATCCTTGAGATAGACGGAGTACAGGTTGGCCAGAAACTTAACGAATACTCATTCAAGAACCACGTAATCCCTCAGGCAAAAACCGCAGACGGATCTTGCATGATGGTTGTTATCACAAACGCCCCTATAGATGCCCGCAATCTTGAGAGAGTTGCAAAAAGGGCAATGATGGGCTTGGCCAAAACAGGCGGCATTGCCTCAAACGGTAGCGGAGACTACGTAATTGCCCTCTCTGTTGCCCCAGAAAACTTAATCAAAGACGGCAAAAAATTGCACACCCAGACCGTGCTCGACAACGGAGAGATGTCATCAATTTTTGCAGCAACCATAGAGGCAACTGCAGAGGCACTCTGGAACTCAATGTTCATGGCTACAACCACTAAAGGCTACAAAGGTAAAGTTGTAGAGGCTCTTCCTGTTGAGAAAGTCCTTGAAATGCTTAAAGACCGGAACAAATAAAACACCTCATCCTGCACACAACGCAGGCATATAACACAAAATCCCCGCCAGATCTCCTCTTGCGGGGATATTTCTTTCCTGACACCCCTCTGCGCATCCCAGCACACCCCAGCGCACCCCAGCACACCTCAGTTGTCACAGGAACCCCACAATCTGTGACAAATGCCCCTCTGCGTACCCCCAGTTGTCACGGGAACCCCACAATCTGTGACAAATGCCCCTCTGCGCACCTTAGTTGTCACCGGAACCACGCAATCTGTGACAAATGCCCCTCTACGCACCTTAGTTGTCACGGGAACCCCGCAATCTGTGACAAATGCCCCTCTGCGCACCTTAGTTGTCACCGGAACCACGCAATCTGCGACAAATGCCCCTCTACGCACCTTAGTTGTCACGGGAACCCCGCAATCTGTGACAAATGCCCCATCCCTCCTTGGGATTTACCGTCGGGAAGGGGGGAACAGTGAATTTAGGATATCTGCATCCAATCTTAAAAGTCGCCTGATCTGCTGATTATTGGCATTATAGTTAAAATGCAGAACTTTTGCCACCACCAGTTTTCCCTCCTTGTCAAGTTGTAGGGGTTTCTGATTGAACTTGTCCATTGAAAAGGAATACATTACCGCCGACAACTCTTCATCTGTGTATACTATTTTATCAGCCTGCTCTTTTGCAATATCAGAAAAACTCTCCACTCTTCGTGAAACCAGAGAATAATAATGGTGCGCACTTTTGAACAAACCCTCAACATCTGATATGGGAATATATGAGAGGGGGGACACAAATTGGTCTATCAAATAAAAGCATTGAGGAAATTTATTGAAATGAGAATGGAACATCCTCCTTTTTTCATTTACCGGTATTTTATGCAGACTTAACTGCAACTTGCATTCATACTCATGCAGCATAGAAAAGAAAAACCGGTTTGCGCCCCATGGATATGAAAATGGAGTATAATTCATATCTACCAGATACCCATTCCGGTTTACATATGCAATAACATTCCTCAGATATACCAAATCAGTTATTTTAATCAACTTATAAGTAAATCCCTTAATATCGGAAAACCGGCCCTCCATGACAAGAAACTTTTTCAGACGTCTGTACAACTCTGAATAAAAAAGGAGAACCTCATCCTTCTCCCCACAAATAATGAAGTGAAAATGATTGCTCATAATCTGAAACGTATAAATCTTCAACCTGTCCCAGAAAATTGCTGCAAGCAATCCAATCATATTCATCCCAAATACATAATCTGCCTTTGTTCTGAATAATACTCCCGACAACTCACCAGGTGTACACAAATGCCAAAAACACTCCTCCTTTGAAATCAACTCTCTCATAAACAAAATTTTAATGCGCAATACTACTAACATTGTCGCATTCAAGAGGCCAAAAAAAGAAAATCCTTTGCCCAAAAAAGAAAATGTTTTTTTAGCATCTTAAAAAAAGCAATTTATGTCACAGAAATCCCACACCATGTGACAAATGCCCCTCTGCGCACCTCAGTTGTCACCGGAACCCCACAATCTGTGACAAATGCCCCTCTGCGCATCCCAGCGCACCCCAGTTGTCACGGGAAACCCACTCTCCGTGACAAACGACGAAGGGTGATTGGACGAAGGGTGATTGTGGGCAACAAAAAACCGGACCATCAAGTCCGGTTTTTTATTGGATAGGGGAGACCCCTTTTTCTTAGGAGAGCCCCATTTTTTCTTAAGGAAGACCCTTTTCTTAGTCTTTAAGTTTTGCACACAAGAACTCCCTGTTAAGTCTTGCAATGTGTGCAACTGAAACGTGTTTAGGACACTCCATTTCACAAGCGCGGGTGTTGGTACAAGCACCGAATCCCAACTCATCCATTTTGGCAACCATTGCCTTAGCACGTCTTGCGCCCTCAATTCTACCCTGAGGAAGCAATGCCAACGAACTTACTCTTGCTGAAACGAACAACATTGCAGAACCGTTCTTACATGTGGCAACACAAGCACCGCAACCTACGCAAGAAGCAGCATCCATACTCTCATCTGCATCTTTCTTAGGGATAGGAATAGCGTTACCGTCCGGTACACCACCTGTATTTACTGAAACGAAACCGCCTGCCTGAAGAATCTTGTCAAATGCTGTTCTGTCAACCACCAAGTCTTTAATAATTGGGAAACCGGCACTTCTCCAAGGCTCAATTGTAATGGTATCTCCATCTTTGAATTTACGCATATGCAACTGGCAAGTGGTAATCTCATTGTCCGGACCATGTGCCCTACCGTTGATATATAGTGAGCAGGCACCGCAAATACCCTCTCTACAATCGTGGTCAAAACTTACAGGGCCGCTGGCTTTACAGCCCTTGTTCACTGCTACAGGATCAATGTTCTCCTTAATCAACTGCTCGTTAAGGATATCCATCATCTCAAGGAATGAACTGTCAGGAGAGATATTCTTAACCTTATAGGTCTCAAAATGTCCCTTTTCCTTTGCGTTTTTCTGACGCCAAACTTTTAATGTTAAATCCATATCTTGTACTTTTTCTTAGTCTTTATAGTTTCTTGTTGATGGTTTTACAAACTCGTAGTTCAGAGGCTCCTTGTGAAGTTCAGGCTCAACACCCTCACCTTTGTACTCCCAAGCGGATACATACATGAAGTTCTCGTCGTCACGTTTTGTTTCACCGTCCTCGGTCTGCATCTCCTCACGGAAGTGTCCACCGCAAGACTCTTTTCTATTAAGGGCATCCAAAGCCATCAGCTCACCCATCTCAAGGAAGTCTGCCAAACGCAATGCTTTCTCAAGTTCCTGGTTGAACTCGCCGTTGTCACCTGCAACATATACGTTGCTCCAGAACTCGTTCTTAAGATCTTTGATAAGTTCAAGGGCTTTTTTAAGACCAGCCTCGTTCCTTGCCATACCAACGTAATCCCACATTACAAGACCAAGTTGTTTGTGGATCTCGTCAACGGTCTTCTTACCTTTTATTGACAGAAGTTTGTTGATTTTCTCCTTAACTGCTTTCTCAGCCTCCTCAAATGCAGGGTGGTTGATGTCTGTTTTAGGCTCCTGGATCTTGTGTGACAAGTAGTCGCCAATAGTGTAAGGAAGGATGAAGTAACCGTCAGCAAGACCCTGCATCAAAGCGGAAGCACCCAAACGGTTACCGCCGTGGTCGCTGAAGTTGGCCTCACCAATTGCATACAAGCCAGGGATGGTTGTCTGCAGGTTGTAATCTACCCAGATACCACCCATAGTGTAGTGGATAGCAGGATAAATCATCATAGGCTCTTTATATGGATCTGTATCGGTAATCTTCTCATACATCTGGAACAGGTTACCGTAACGCTGTGTAATCACATCTTTGCCAAGTCTCTCAATTGCAGTCTTGAAATCAAGGAATACTGCAAGACCTGTCTCGTTTACACCATAACCGGCATCACAACGCTCTTTTGCAGCACGTGAAGCAACGTCACGAGGTACAAGGTTACCGAATGCAGGATATCTTCTCTCCAAATAGTAATCTCTGTCCTCTTCAGGAATCTGTGAAGGTTTAATCTGTTTTTTCCTGAGTTTCTCCACATCTTCCATCTTCTTAGGTACCCAAATTCTACCGTCATTTCTCAATGACTCACTCATAAGGGTAAGTTTGCTCTGCTGGGTTCCGTGAACCGGAATACATGTAGGGTGGATCTGTGCAAAACATGGGTTGCCGAAGAAAGCACCTTTCTTGTAGCACTGCCATGCAGCAGAACCGTTGCTGTTCATTGCATTTGTTGAAAGGAAGAATACGTTTCCGTAACCGCCTGATGCAATTACAACTGCATGTGCACCAAACCTCTCAATCTGGCCATTCTGCAAGTTTCTTGCAATGATACCTTTTGCCTGACCGTCAATAACTACAAGATCAAGCATCTCATATCTTGGATATGATTTTACTGAACCTTTGGATACAGCCCTGTTAAGTGCAGCGTACGCACCCAAAAGCAACTGCTGTCCGGTTTGGCCCCTTGCATAGAATGTACGGCTTACCTGCGCACCTCCAAATGAACGGTTGTCCAACAATCCGCCGTAATCGCGGGCAAAAGGAACACCCTGAGCCACACACTGGTCAATGATATTGTTACTTACCTCTGCAAGACGGTAAACGTTTGCCTCACGAGCTCTATAGTCACCACCTTTGATTGTGTCATAGAAAAGACGGTAAACAGAGTCATTGTCATTGGTGTAGTTCTTTGCAGCATTGATACCACCCTGTGCAGCAATAGAGTGTGCACGTCTTGGTGAATCACTGATACAGAATACTTTTACATTGTATCCAAGCTCTCCCAATGAAGCAGCAGCCGCTGCACCACCCAAGCCTGTACCAATTACAATAATTTCCAGTTTGCGTTTGTTAGCCGGGCTGACAACGCGAATTTGAGCCTTATGCTTTGTCCATTTTTCAGCCAAAGGCCCTTCAGGAATCTGTGATATTAATTTTTCGGCCATTTTATGTTTTTTAAGTGTATAGTTACCCAATGATAATTTTCTACAATTTTAGTCACTTTTTACCAAATAAGCAATTATTCTCAAATATTTATTGCCAGGAGCCCCATTAATTGACATTTTTCCTATCTTTACGGGATATATACGGAAAATCATAACTTTGAAAACATGAAAATCTCTATCAGAATTTTTGCTTTGGCGGCAATTTGCGCCTTATTGTCGGGATGCTCAACAGTCCAGGAACCAAATCTTGTACCGCTTCCACAGAAGATGACAGCCGGGAAGGGCACATTTGCGGTAGACAACAGTGTTTCCATAAGTGGAAATGCGGAATTTGCAAAGGAGTACCTCAAAGGGAGACTTGCCCAGGGTGCATCAATCACACTCCAGCAGGAGGGGAAAAGGAACATAGAGATAAGCATCAATCCACAATCAGACATAAAGAGGGAGGGATACAGGCTTTCTGTCCTTCCCGACAACATTACCATTGAAGCAGCAGATGAAGGGGGAGCATTTTACGGTGTGCAGACTCTGCTCCAACTTATGCCTGCTCAGATCTACTCTGAAGGGGGTAACCTTGGAAAAATAAAGGTCCCTTGTGTAGAAATTGAGGACTATCCAAGATTCGGCTACCGCGGTGCCGGTCTTGATGTTTCAAGGACTTTCTTCCCTCTGGAGACAATCTATGACTTCATAGACTGGATTGCATACCACAAGATAAATACTTTCCACTGGCACATAACAGACGACAACGGCTGGAGGATAGAGATAAAGAAATATCCACTCCTTACAGAGAAAGGTGCATGGAGAGGACCCAACGAGGTGCTTCCTCCGGCATACGGTTCAGGGAACAAGAGATATGGCGGTTTCTACACCCAGGATGAGATTAAGGAGGTTGTAAAATACGCTGCTGAGAGGAACATTACAATCATTCCTGAGATTGACATGCCCGGACACAGCAAGGCTGTAATTGAGACTTATCCTCAGGTTGGATGTACCAACAAGGACAAGACCATGAGTGTAAACGGTGAGGTGAACAATGTATGGTGCATTGGCAAGGAGTCCAACTATGCCATGATTGAGGATATAGTTGCCGAACTTGTGGAACTCTTCCCTTCAAAACTCATTCACCTTGGTGGAGACGAGGTAAATATGGACAACTGGAAAAACTGCCCCCACTGCCAGGCCTTCATGAGGAAAATGGGTATGAAACAGGAGATAGAACTGCTCAACTACTTTGTACGCAGGATGGAGAAAATTGTAAACAAACACGGAAGAGTGCTTGTAGGATGGGATGAGATAATAAAAGGGGGCGATCTTGAGCCTTCAACCACAGTTTACGGCTGGGGATCCATGAAGAGGGGAGCAAATGCAGTCCGCTCCGGACAGCCTACCGTATTCCTTCCTGGAGAATACTGTTATCTTGATATGAAACAGAGCCCATATGAAAGGGGACACAACTGGGCTGCAATTGTAACTTTGGACAGTTGTTACAAGATAGACCCTATAAACATGAATGAGTTCACTCCGGAAGAGGAGAAACTCGTGCTTGGTATACAGGGCAACCTGTGGTGCGAACTTCTGGACCGTCCTGAGAGGTTTATGGAGTACCAGTTCTTCCCAAGGCTTTGTGCAATTGCCGAGGCAGCATGGACAAATCCTGAACTGAAAGACTACAACAATTTTTACGGAAGGATAACCTCAACCCATTATGACAGGCTTCACAATATGGGAATAAAATTCCGACTCCCTTTCCCTGAGGTTATATACGAAGATGGCATGCTCAAAGTTACCCCACCTTATGAAGGGGCCACAGTAAGATATACAACTGATGCATCAGATCCTACAGTATCATCGCCTGTACTCAAAGGGGAGATTGAAACTGCTGAACCTGAAAAATACAGATTTGCAACTTTCTATAAGGATTGCAACCAGAGTATAACTGTAGGGGCTTCAAACATTGAACTGTACCATTATCTTACACCTGAGGTAACCATTGAGAGTTCATACAAGGAGAGTGAGTCCAACAGGAGTTTCCCTATGAGCAACATTACCTCATACAACATGAAGAAATACTGGAGAATAAACAGGAGGTCATATCCTGGAGACTTTGTACAGTATAATTTTAAAGAGCCTGTAGAGTGCGGAAAAATTACTGTTGAAACCGGAGTTCCAAACATAACATTCTACAGTTGTACAGAGGGTCATGTTGAGTACTCATATAACGGCACAGATTTCATTAAGGGAGATGAGTTTGTTTATGGTACTGCCGTAATAAAACCACAGGAGAAGGTAAAGGCAGTAAAAATTGTTTTTGACGGAATGTCGGACGCCCTTATAACCTCATTCCAGAACTTGAGAATTGAAAAATAGATGAAACAATACGATTATCTTGTAGTGGGAGCAGGGCTGTTTGGAGCAGTCTTTGCCCATGAAGCAAAAAAGAGGGGAAAAACCTCACTTGTCATAGACAAAAGGGAACATATTGGAGGAAACATCTATTGTGAAAACATAGACGGTATAAATGTACACAAATACGGTGCCCATATTTTCCATACAGACAACAGGGAGGTATGGGATTATGTGAACAGTTTTGTAGAGTTCAACCGTTTTACAAATTCCCCTGTAGCAAACTACAGGGGAGAACTGTACAATCTTCCGTTCAACATGAACACCTTCTACAGGTTGTGGGGGGTGAAGACTCCGCTGGAGGCAAAGGCAAAAATAGAGGAGCAGAGGGGAGAATATGCCCATATTGAGAACCCTGCCAACATGGAGGAACAGGCCCTCAAACTCTGCGGAAAGGATATATATGAAAAACTCATAAAAGGGTATACAGAAAAGCAGTGGGGGAGGGGCGCAAAGGAACTTCCTGCCTTCATTATAAAAAGGATCCCTTTCCGTTTCATTTATGACAACAACTACTTTAATGATACATACCAAGGTATTCCAAAAGGTGGTTACAACAAACTCATAGAGGGGCTGCTGGATGGCATTGAGGTGAGATTGGGTACAGATTATTTCAGTTGTCGGGAAGAAATGGATTCCATTGCAGAAAAAATACTCTTCACAGGATGTATTGATGAATTCTTCAATTACAGTTGCGGTGAACTGGATTACAGGAGCCTCAAATTTGAACATAAACATCTGCATATGGAAGATTTCCAGGGTAATGCCGTTGTAAACTACACAGAAAGGGAGATACCTTATACCAGAGTTATTGAACATAAACACTTTGAGTTTGGTACCCAACCTTCAACTGTTGTAACCTACGAGTATCCCGACAATTATGAGAAGGGGAAAGAACCGTATTATCCTGTGAATGATGCCAAAAATACTGAAATTGTAAACAGGTACCGTGAGTTGGCAAAACAGTATCCCAATGTAATCTTTGGGGGAAGACTTGGGCTATATACATATGCAGATATGGATGATACCGTTGCTGCCGCTCTGGAATTAAGTAAAAAGGAACTGGTATAATATGGGATTGATGAATTTGCGGACAGAGGTTATTCACCCGAGATATTCCAGTGAAAAGGAATTTATATGCTCAATACCCCAACTGTTTGAAAAAGGGGAAGGGAGTGTAGTGTATAAGGGTAGAAATGAACTCAGGTCCTTTGTTCATAATGGCATTGAATATATTGTAAAGTCTTATAGAAGGCCAAATTTTGTCAACCGTTTTGTATATGGCATTTTCCGCCCTTCAAAAGCAAAACGTTCTTATGAAAACGCCTTGCGTCTGATTGATGCAGGGGTAGGTACCCCTTTTCCTGTGGCTTATATCAATATAAGGTCATCTCTTCTGTTTGACAAAAGTTATTTTGTAAGTCTCAAAAGCAGATGCTCACATGTTTACAGCCAACTGTTCGAACATAAATTTGAAGAGGAAGATGAAATTCTGCGTGAGATAGGAAGAGTTACAGCCGTTCTGCACAACAATGGTATGGCCCATTTGGATTATGGAAGGGGAAATATCCTTTTTGAGAATGTAGGGGGAAAAATAATGATTGAACTGGTAGATCTAAACAGAATGTATTTTGGTCCTCTTGACATTGTTAAAGGGTGTAAAAACCTTGAAAGGCTCCCTGCAACACCAAGAATGCATGAAATGCTTTCTGAAGAGTATGCCAAAGGAAGAAATTTCAATCCCGACGAATGTCTTGAACTCATTAAAAAATTCAGAAGTACCCAACCGGGAAAAATTGACAACTTATACTGATTATGAATATATACGCAGTTACAGTTACCTTCAACAGAAAGGATCTGCTAAAAAGGACCATAGAGTGCCTTAGGAAAAACAGCCCCATATCAAAAATTGTGGTGGTAAACAATGGCAGTACAGATGGAACAGGGGAGTGGCTTGCTTCTCAGGAAGACCTTATTGTAATTACCCAGGAAAATGTAGGAGGTTCCGGCGGTTTTTACACCGGTATCAAATATGCCTATGAAGCCGGTGCAGACTGGATATGGTGTATGGATGACGATGTTTTTCCAAGGGAAGATTGTCTTGAAAAACTTCTTGAAGAAGCCGATGATGACAAAATTGGAATACTTGCTCCACGCAGACTTATGGATGGTGGGATATTCTGCCACTATTTTAAGGGATATAACCTTACAAATCCTTTCAAATCCATGTACAGGGAGAGACTTGAGAATGACAAGGTAAACTCCCCTGTGTTTATTGCAGGAACTGCCTTTGAAGGGCCATTTATACGCAGGGAAGTGGTAGAGAAGATAGGTTTGCCGCAAAAAGACCTTTTCATATTTTGTGACGACACCGATTACTGCATAAGGACCATACAGGCAGGCTATAAGATCTTATATGTGCCTGCTGCCCTTATGGACAAACAGAAATTCTTCTCCAATGATACTTGGAGCCAGAAAAACCAGAAGAAAAAATGGAAGAGGTTCTATCAGGTAAGGAACTCGGCATTCCTTAACAGCAAATATGGAAAAAATTGGGGAGTAAAATATATAAGAAGTTTTATAAATGTTGCAGGTTATATAGTTACTGCATTTTTCACTTTTCCTTTTTCAAAGGCTTATAATTTTTCAGATATTCCCAAACTTTGGAAAGCATATAAGGACGGAATAAACCAAAAATTGGGCAAGATGTAAAAAAAGGGGCTTTAATTCAGCCCCTTTTACTTTTTAGAAAATTGTCTCTACATATTCATAAACTTTTGCAAGATCATCTGAAGTTGCCTCTCCTTTCCATATTTTCTCTATTATAGGATCTGCCATTTCAAATACCCTGTTTTCAATTTCAAGTGCCGGTTTCATATACTTCTCAATTGCATAATAATTGAGGTATTTGTTGCCATTACCCCTTGTTATAGGGAAAATCTCCTTTTTCTTCTCAAGTACCCAGTCACACATCTGTGCATTCCCTGTATCCTTTGCTGTCATGAAAGCAGGAATATTGTCACCTGAACAAACCATCAAAGGTACTGCAACTCCTACTGGAGGATAACCCAAAATTGTCCACATTACAGTATTTTTTGCATCTTCCCCAGGTTTTACACCTGCAACAACTATTGAACATGTAGAAGATTTTCTTGGAATGAAATCCTGGTCAAAGAACCATCCGTTACATTTGTCAACCAACTCCTTGTCTTTATTGAGGTCAATGCCAAGAACCGAGTGGTAGAATGTACGGGAAAGGTTCTGCATTATCCACTTAGGGGTAATTGCACCATTCCTGTTTATCTGCTCCTTTACTATCTTGTCTGCATTAGTATATCTTACATAACCCATACCATCATTCAATCTTCCTGTATTTGAGTGGTTTGTATATACAAGATAACCCTGAGGGGCAATTTTTGGATCATTTACATCTATCTTGGTCCAAGAATCGTTGTTCACCTCATAATATGCTGCACCACCCTCTGCATCAATTACACCAAAGTTGGCCTCTACACCCATAGGCCTTTTGTATTTGTCCAGCATTTTTTCAAAATCCTTCAATGTTTTACATGTTGCAAGGGCCTTGAACATAACTTCTCCCTCCTTATCCATCATCTTTGAAGGAACATCATCATCTTTAAGGTTATATGATGCTGTATTCATTATTGAGAAACCTACCTCATTGGTTCCGCTCCAAGCCTCATTCCTGAAGAAATCAGGAGAGTTTATAAGTGCATAGAAAGTGTATTTCTCCCCTTTAAAATACTGTATCCTGTTGTTTGGCTCACCTGTATCCCTGTGTTTCCATAAAAGCGGCCTTCCGTCAGGGGTAGCCTTACCTGTAAATATTGCTGATGTACATGCAAAAACATCAACTGCAAGCATAAGGGCAACCAGTAATGTAACTGTAAAAATTCTTTTCATAAGTGTAATTATTGTTTTTAATTAGTTTTCTAAAATAGTGTACCGTCGGGAATATATTTGTCTATTCCAAGGTGTTTGTATGCGAGTTCCGTAACTTCCCTTCCCCTTGGTGTCCTGTGTATGAACCCCTCCTTTATGAGGAAAGGCTCATATACCTCCTCCAATGTTCCGGGATCTTCTCCTACTGCAGTTGCAATTGTATTTACCCCTACAGGGCCTCCCTTGAATTTGCTTATTATTGTAGTGAGAATCTTATTGTCCATAAGGTCAAGTCCTCTCTTGTCTATATTAAGGGCATCAAGGGCATATCTGGTAATTGCTATGTCTATCCTTCCTGTTCCCTCTACCTGGGCAAAATCCCTTACCCTCCTCAGCAGAGAATTGGCTATACGTGGTGTACCACGGCTCCTGCATGCTATTTCAAGTGCTGCCTGGCTGTCTATACCTATATTGAGTATCCTTGCACTCCTTTCAACTATCTTCTGCAATACATTGGAATCATAATACTCCAGATGGCACTGGATACCGAACCTGGCCCTCAAAGGGGAGGTGAGCAGACCGCTTCTGGTTGTTGCTCCCACCAATGTAAAAGGATTAAGGGATATCTGGACGGATCTTGCTCCAGGACCTTTATCCAGCATTATATCTATCCTGTAATCTTCCATTGCAAAATAAAGGTACTCCTCCACAACCGGAGAAAGCCTGTGTATTTCATCTATAAAGAGTACATCCCCCTCATCCAGAGAAGTAAGCAATCCTGCAAGGTCTCCAGGTTTGTCCAATATGGGACCTGAGGTTATCTTCATGGAAACCCCCAACTCATTTGCAATAATATTTGCAAGAGTTGTCTTACCCAATCCAGGAGGGCCGTGGAATAGAACATGGTCCAAAGATTCTCCCCTCTGCTTTGCCGCCTTTACAAATACTTTAAGGTTTTTGAGAATTTTCTCCTGACCAGAAAAATCTTCAAACTCCTTTGGCCTTATTACTCCCTCTATATCCCCTTCTGATTGGACAACTGCTTTTCTGGGATCAAAATTACTTTCAAAACTATTCATAACACAAATATAATCTTTTTATAAATTTATTTAATATGTTGTTTATATATATTGTGTGGATATGTTGATAAAAATACTTTTAAACATGCATGTTTATAACATGAAGAGTTATCAATATTCACATTAAAGCAGAACTTATTGAATTATAGTATTTTATTTTATCTTATCAACAATTGTTGAAAACTTTGTATAAAGAAATCAACAACTGTGAAGTGTTGAAAAGAACTTGTAAAACAAATGGTATTTTTTTCTGCAATGTTCATTGTTATAATGGAAATAATTATATCTATACAAATTCCACAAACACCAACAATATACTTTTTAACACTTATCAACAGGGTTATCAATAATTAAAAAGGGGTTTTCAACACCTTTTTATATGTATTGTTAAAAAGTTGCCTTAATTTTGCAGTGTTATGGAAAATAATCTCCTCTTATCAGAATTTACTTCCCAAAGTGCCCAGAAGGAACTTGAAGTACTTATGGAAAAACCTGATGCTGACATTGTACAGGTTAAGGGTCTTTACGGATCTTCAAAATCTTTTGCTTTGGCAGGTGTGGCAGAAAAAGGGGTTACTGTAGTTATAATGGATAACAAGGAGGAGGCCCAATTCTTTACCAATGACCTTTACAATCTTCTGCAGGAGGAGAATGTCTTCTTTTTTCCCACTTCTTCAAATCTTGTATCAAACAAGATAAATACCATTAAGGATTCTTCCCAAAAAGTTCAGAGAAGTGCAGCAATAAGTGCCCTAAATGGTTTCATTACAGGCAAAAATAAAGAAAAGCAGATAATACTGGTTGCTTATCCGGCATCTGTTTTTGAGAAAATTCCCAACAACAGGGTGTTGAAAAAAAACATGCTCACCATAAAGAAAGGTGAGATGGTGACACATGAGTTCATAAAGGAGACACTTCAGGAATATAAGTTTGAAAAAGTGGATTTTGTGGGGGAACCGGGGCAATTTGCATTGAGAGGCAGCATTATAGATGTATTCTCTTTTTCTTCAGACAAACCTTACAGGATAGATTTTTTCGGCAATGAAGTGGAAAGTATAAGGGAGTTTGATACAAATACACAGAGGTCTCTCCAGGAGAAGGAGCAGGTGGAGATATTCCCTAATATTTATGAGGAGGAACTGGAAAGCGGTGAACTTGTAGATGTATTTGAATTTGTCGGGAAGGGGAAATGCAGGGTATGGATAAATGACATTACTGTATTGCAGGGGGAGCAGTATGATTCCATAAGGGAGAGCATCTTTGCCAACAAAGTGGTCTCTTTCAATAATATTCCAGGAACAAATGTAGAGAGTGTGGAGTTCAGGATATCTCCGCAGCCATCTTTCAACAAGAATTTCGGTCTGCTCCTTTCAGATATAGACAATAAGATAAAGGAGGGATATACCATATATATAAGCAGTGAAAATGAAAGGCAGTTTGAAAGGTTGAGGAATATCTTTTCCCATAACGGGGAGGAGAGGGGATACAATGTTCCAAAATTCACAGAACTGCTCTGTTCCATACATACAGGTTTTGTAGATACCATTACAAAAACTTGCCTTTATACAGACCATCAGATATTTGACCGCTACCACAGGGTAAAGATAAAAAGGGAGGTACCAAGGAGCGAGAGGCTTACATTAAATGAACTGAGCGCTTTCCAGATAGGTGACTATATAGTGCATATAGACCACGGTGTTGGAATATTTGGAGGTTTGGTAAAAACCAATCTAAACGGAAAGGTACAGGAGGCCATAAAACTCATATACAAGGATAATGATGTAATTTTTGTATCAATTCATGGAATACACAGGATTTCCAGATACAAAAGCAAGGAGAGTGCCCCTCCAAAAATATACAAACTGGGTACCGGAGCATGGGATAAACTCAAGACACAGACAAAGAACAAGGTAAAGGATATTGCAAAAGACCTCATAAAACTCTACGCAGAGAGGAGGCAGGCAAAGGGTTTTGCATTTTCTCCCGACAGTTATCTCCAACATGAACTTGAGGCATCCTTCATGTATGAGGATACTCCCGACCAGTTAAAGACAACCCATGCTGTGAAGGAGGATATGGAGAGGGATTACCCTATGGACCGTCTTGTATGCGGAGATGTTGGATTTGGAAAAACTGAGATTGCAGTAAGGGCTGCCTTTAAGGCGGCTGTTGACGGCAAGCAGGTTGCACTGCTGGTCCCTACAACTATCCTTGCACTGCAACATTACAAGACTTTCAGCAAAAGGCTCAAGGATTTTCCATGCAATATAGAGTATATAAGCCGTCTTAAGACAGCAAAGGAGATAAGGCAGATTTCTGAAAATCTCAAGAGTGGAAAGACAGATATTGTAATTGGTACCCACAGGCTTCTCAACAAGGAGATACAGTTCAAGGATCTTGGACTGCTCATTATAGATGAGGAGCAGAAATTTGGTGTGGCGGCAAAGGAGCGTCTGAGACAACTCAAACTCTCTGTTGATACCCTTACCCTTACAGCAACACCTATTCCGCGTACACTGCAGTTCTCCCTCCTTGGGGCAAGGGATCTTTCAATCATAAACACTCCTCCTCCAAACAGGCTTCCTGTGCAGACAGAAATTATAGATTTCAATGAAGATATAATAAGGGATACCATAAACTATGAACTTGAGAGGGGAGGACAGGTATATTTTGTACACAACAGGGTGGAGGATATACTTGCTGTAGAGGATATAATTAAGAGGATATGTCCGGGGATAAAGACCTGTGTAGGTCATGGTCAGATGGATCCTAAAGAACTTGAAGGAAAAATTCTGGATTTCATGGCCGGTGACTATGATATACTCATAGCAACCACAATTGTAGAAAACGGCATAGATATACCTAATGCCAACACAATAATAATTAACCAGGCCCAGAATTTCGGACTCAGCGACCTGCATCAGTTGAGGGGTAGGGTGGGTCGTTCCAACCAGAAGGCCTTCTGTTATCTCATAGTCCCATCAATGGCCTCCATAACGGATGATGCCCGCCGCAGGCTCAGGGCAATAGAGGCGTTCTCAGATTTGGGAAGCGGTTTCAATATTGCAATGCAGGATTTGGACATAAGGGGTGCCGGAAATCTTCTTGGAGGGGAGCAGAGCGGCTTTATAGCAGATATGGGATTTGAAACTTACCAGAGGATTCTGGCAGAGGCCTTTATGGAGATAAAACAGGAAGAGGGTGCGGCAGGGAAAGACCTTAAGGAGGCAAAGAAGGGGATAAAGAATGAGCAGATGTACAGGGATGCACTCCAGCAGAGTACAGTGCAGGATTATGTAACTGACTGCACCATAGATACAGATATGGAACTCCTTATTCCCGACAGTTACATCTCCATAACATCTGAAAAAATAAGGCTGTACAAGGAACTGGATGCAATTTCAACCCAGGAGGCACTTGACAAATTTGTTGAGGACCTGAGGGACAGGTTTGGGGAACTCCCAGAACAACTTGTTCAGTTGACTTATGTAGTGAGATTGAGGAGAGAGGCCATAAGTCTTGGTTTTGAGAGGATTGTGCTTAAAAACAATGTGATGCTGGCATATTTTGTAGCCAACCAGCAATCTCCATACTACAGTTCACCTCTTTTTGCCTCAATACTCAATTATATAAATGCGGCGCACGGCAATATGCAGGTAAGTGAGCAGAACAAAAAATTATTGCTCAAAATCAGGGGGGTAAATACAATAGAAAAAGGATATAATATTGTGTTTAAAATGAAAATGTCTATCTTTGCTCCCTTGTAAAGTGTTATGCCAGTGACAAATTTACTAATTGATATAGGCAATTCAAACTGCAAGGCGGCATTTGGATGTAAAGGGGAGATTGGGGAAATATACAGAAGTTCCAATGAAAATCTTCTGGATTTTATCCTTCAGACAATAGGGGAGAGGGGCATTAATGTGATTGTCCTTTCAACCGTAAGGGAAGATGATCCGCAGATGCAGAGAGAGTTGGCTTCCAGATGCAGGAGACTGGTTGTGGTTGATTCCTCAATAAAACTGCCGGTAGAACTCAAGTTCGGATTTCCTGCAGAGAGGCTCGGTTCCGACAGGCTTGCGGGAGCGCTTGCAGTTGCAATGCTCTTTCCGGGGAAGGATTGCATAAAATTTGATTTTGGTACGGCACTTACAGTAGATTTTATAAGTGGAGACGGAATTTTTTCGGGGGGTAACATATCATTGGGTATGAGAAGCCGGTTCAGGGCGCTCAATACCTTTACAAAGCGTTTGCCAATGATAACTCCAGGAGAAGAAATTTGCGATTTCGGGAAAAATACTGCCCAGGCTCTAGAGGCTGGAGTAGTTTTAGGAATGAAATTTGAAGTAGAAGGCTATATGAACAAATACCCGCACCACACAGTGGTTTTTACAGGGGGGGATTCTTTTTATTTTGCAGAAAAACTCAAAAGTTCCATCTTTGTAATTCCAAATCTGGTACTGGTTGGCCTGGCCTTAATAGCAGAATATTATGAACAGAATTGACAATATATTTAAAAGTTCGCTGATAGCCCTGTTCCTGGTTATACTTGGGGTGCAGGCAAACGCCCAGACTACAGATGCGTTGGGTACTTATACTCCGTATTCCCTATTCGGTTTGGGAGATATAGACAAACAGGGTACATCTTTCAACCGTGGAATGGGTGGAATAGGAATAGGTGTAAGGGACAACAGGCACATAAACTATCTCAACCCCGCATCAATAACAGAGAGGGACACGCTCTCGTTCATGCTTGATTTTGGAATCAACCAGAAAAACTTCTACAATACAGACGGCAACGTGGAGTCGGGGTACAACACTGCAAACATGCAGGACCTCATCTTTACGGTTCCAATTTACAGGAAATCCGCATTTATTGTGGGTGTTACACCGTTCAGCAACATTGGCTACAAGTTCAGGGAGAGTGAAACAAGGACAGATATCATTTCCAAATACGGAAACATCTCCTATGAAAAGTACGGTACAGGAAGCATAAGCCAACTGTTTTTAGGAGCGGCAATGAATGTGACTCCAAATCTTGCGGTTGGAGCCCAGATGATCTATTATTTTGGAGCCCTTTCAAGAAACAGCAATGTACTGTTTGACACAGATTTCTCCATGAGGGACATTAACACCGGATGGGATTACGACATGAACTCAATGGGTGCAAAGGTTGGGGTGCAGTATTTCAATGACATTGCTGCCAATACAAGACTTACAGTAGGTGCAACATACAGGTTTGCAACAAATCTCGACGGTAACTATACCAGATTTGCAACTGTGGAGATGAACGGTACCCCTATAGATACCATATCAATGGATGCAGTGGAGAACTACAAGGTTGAGATCCCTTCTGAACTGGCATTTGGTGTTTCTGTAAGAAAAAAGGACAAATGGATGTTTGGAATAGACTATGTAAGGCAAAACTGGAGTGATTCGTTCTTTGGTGAGACACCGGGTGTTGATTTCAAGCCTGAGACCTCATCTTCAATAAGGGCAGGTTTTGAGTTCATACCAAACAGATATGATATAAGGTATTATCTGAAGAGGGCAACATACAGGTTTGGGGCCTACTATGACAAGACATACATCAATATAGGCGGCAACCAGATTAATGCGGCAGGTATTACATTCGGAATGTCGCTGCCGGTTTTCAGATGGTACAATTCACTCACATGGTCCGTAGATTTGGGACAGAGAGGTTCCCTTGATAACAATCTTGTAAGGGAGAGATACATCCAGTTCAACATAAACCTCAATCTGCACGACATGTGGTTCATAAAGAGGAAATATAATTAATAGTAATCATATAATAACATAAACACAAAATCATGAAAAAATTGCACGTTTACTTTACTTTGGCCGTTGTATTGTTCCTTGGAGTGTCGGTATCTGCGAATGCGCAGGGAAAATACGGTAAAGACAGCGCAGAGTGCGTAAGTTTCCTTAATTTTTACAAGGATTATCTGAAACAGGGCAACTTGAAGGAGGCTACCATCCAGTGGAGGGGAGCATTGAAGTATTGTCCTCCTACTGCAAACCAGAATTTCTACATCGACGGAAGAAGAATCTACAGACAGTTGATAGCAAAAGCTGGCAGCAATGCAGAGTTGAGACAGGGTTACCTTGACACCCTTATGATGGTAAACCAGACAAGACTTGCAAATTTCCCTAAACGTAAAGTTGCTGCAACTGAGAATATTGCATATGATATGATTCAATATTACAGCGCTACTGCTCCAGAGAAAGTCCTTAAATCAATTGAGGATGTAATTGCACTTACCGGTTCAAAGACCAAGGCTCCTCTTTTGGTTTCTTATATGGACAACGCTACCGAGATGTTCAAGAAACAGGCTTTGGATGGTGAGAAGGTTCTTCAGGCTTATACCCTGTATTCTGCATACCTGGACGAGCAGTTGAAGGCAAACCCTGCAGACGAGAAGATTAAAGAGGCAAGGGCTGCATTTGAGAATGCATTCATCACCAGCGGTGTTGCAACTTGCGACAATCTTATTGCAGTATTCACTCCAAGATTTGAGGCTGAGCCTACAAATGTAGATGTTGTAAGACCTATCGTAAGCCTTTTGGGTGCAGATTCAGTTTGTGTTAATTCAGACTTGTTCCTTAAAGCTGTTACAGCATTGCACCAGATTGAGCCTTCACACACTTCTTCTTACTTCCTTTACAAATTGCATGCAAGCAAGGACAATGTAGAAGAGGCTGTTAAATTCATGGAGGAGGCTATTGCAAGTGAGGAGTCAGACGAGATGAGAGACGGTGAACTTATGTTTGAACTTGCAGCATACAACTTCAAGAACGGTTCAACAGCAAAAGCAGTTGCATGTGCAAGAACAGCTGCAGAGAAGAACCCTTCATTGGCAGGTAAGGCTAACCTTCTTGTTGCTAACGTTTGGGCAGGCCAGAAATGTACTGCAAATGATATGGACAACAGAGCCAAATATTGGGTTGCTGTAGATTATCTTAACAAGGCAAAAGCGGCTGACGAGACTTTGGCTGAGGAGGCAAACAAACTTATCTCAACCTATCGCCAGTACTTCCCTAAAACTGAGGATGCCTTCATGTATGACCTTACAGATGGCAAATCATACTCAATTTCTTGCGGCGGTTTGAATGCAACCACAACTGTAAGAACTATAAAATAGTGATACACAAGAATGTATAGGGGATTTCCCAATATAAAACCAATACAGACGGTAGTAATCGCATTTGCGGTTACTACCTTTGTTATTTCCTGTAAGGGGGAAAAGCAGGTGGAGCCGGTAGATATCTCCAAAGTTCCTGTGCAGGTTGTAGAGGGGATGAATGCCGTTCAGACAAAGGACGGTGTATTGCAGATGAGGATGGAGGCGCAACTGCTGCAGAGGTTTGAGAGTGATACAGTCTCATACGAATTGTTTCCCAGTGGCTTTGATGTTTATGCATACAATAGTGAGGGGCTGCTGGAGACCCAGATAAAGTCGGAGATTGCAAAACACACAGTTACAAAGGAAGGCAAGGAGAAGAAGGAGAAATGGGAGGCATTTGGAAATGTGGTGATAACTAACTTCATAAAGGGGGAGAGGCTTGAGACCGACACCCTTTATTGGGACAGGGAGAAGGGGCGCATCTTTACCCATTGTTTTGTAAAGATGTTTACTCCACAGGGCTTTATGCAGGGATACGGGCTTGACAGTGATGAAAGGGCCCGCAATGCCAATATCCTCAATCCTTTTGACAGTTACGGAATCATAAGGAGCGATTCCACCAAAGTTTATGTAGATACGGTAAATTTCATTGGGCCGGTAAGGAGGTAGTTTTATGGAGGGAAATATCATAATAGTTTTCTTGTCACTTCTGTTTTCCGCATTTTTCTCCGGTTATGAGATAGCATTTTTGTCGGGAAACAAACTAAAGGTGGAACTCGACCGCAAGCAGGGAAAGACCTATGCCCGTGTTATGGACAGGTTCATAAAGAATCCCGATGAGATGATTTCGTGCCTGCTGGTGGGGAACAATGTTGCCATTGTAATTTATGGTATGGCTGCAGCAAAAATACTGGACCCCCTCATTGAAAGGTATATTACAGCGTCGGTGGGAGGTATTCTGGCCATTGATACAATAGTTGCTACCCTTATTGTCCTAATTACTGCCGAGTATCTGCCAAAGGCCATGTGCAGGCTCAATCCAAACGGAGTATTCTCTTCCCTGTACTGGCTTTTCATATTTTTCTATTACCTGTTCTACCCCATTACATATTTTACCAACAGATTGTCGGGAAGAGTGTTGAAATTGTTTGGTGTTAAAGATATGCACCGCACAAACAGGACCCTTTTTGACAAGAGCGACCTTATGTATCTTTCAGGAGAGGTCTCTTCCAGCGATGACGAGGAGGAGAACGAGCATCCGAGCGAGATGGTGATTTTCCAGAATGCCCTCAATTTTTCATCTGTGAAGGTGAGGGAGTGTATGATTCCAAGGACGGAGATTGCCGCTCTTGACATTCAGGACAGTGTGGAGGAGTTGGCAAGGCTTTTTGTTGACCAGGGATATTCCAGGATTATGGTATATAGGGAGAATATTGATGACATTATTGGATATGTACATTCAAAGGACCTGCTGGTGGTTGATGAAGATGAGAAGCCTCACAGCATAGCGGAGGTTCTCCGTACTGTAACTTATGTTTCGGAGGAGATGGGAGCCCAGACACTGCTGGCATATTTTACAAAAAACAGGAGTTCAATTGCTGTTGTAAGGGATGAGTACGGTGGTACAGGGGGTATAGTTACCCTTGAGGATATCATTGAGGAGATATTTGGAGATATAAATGATGAACTTGACAAGGAGGAGTTCATAGAGAAGCAGATTTCCGAGAATGAATTTGTATTCTCTGCAAGGCTTGAGGTGGAGGAGATAAACAGGAAGTACAATCTCAATCTTCCCGAAAGTGATGCGTATGAAACATTGGCAGGACTGATCATGTATTTCAACGAAGATATTCCTGCCGAGAAGGAGGTTGTTGAGGTAGACAAATTTACCTTTACCATACTTACAACTACCAGAAACAAGATAGAGACTGTTAGTGTTGCAGTGCAGCATAAGTAGTTTTTTTGTTGTATTCGGCAGAAAATTACTATCTTCGCACTTTGCTAGAAAAAATCTTAAAATTATAATACAAAATGGCATTACTAGAAAAAATACGCGTAAAACTTGGGGCGTTGATTACTGTCCTCATTGCAGTTGCGCTATTATCGTTTATCATTGACCCTTCAACACTCCAGAGTGCTATGTCAATGTTCTCTTCCAAATATGATGTAGGAGAGATTAATGGTGAGGGTATCCCTTATCAGGAGTATCAGCAGAAAGTTGATTACTTTTCACAGATTTTCCAGATGACAAACGGCTCGGCTTCTGATGACCAGACCCAGGAACTCATCAACAATACCGCTTGGCAGAATGAGATTACCGAGAGAGTGCTTATTCCAGCTGTTGAGGCTGCCGGTGTAACTTTGGGTGAGGAGGAACTTTATGACCTTACTCAGGGTGTGAACATTTCTCCTGTACTTATGTCTGACCCTTCTTTTGTGGGAGAGGACGGACAGTTCAGCAGACAGAGGGTTGCTGAGTTGGTTCAGGCCATTTCTCAGGACCAGACAGGCCAGTTGGGAATGTACTGGAATTACCTTGAGGACAACATTGAAAAGACCCAGAAGGTTTCAAAATACCTCTCATTGTTGGAGAAGAGCATGTTCTTGAGTCCGGTAGAACTTAACAGGGCAATTGCAGAGAACAACACTTCATACAATGTGGATTTCATCATGCAGCCTTACGGCTTTGCTTTGGATTCAACAATTACCGTTGACAACAGCGAGGTTAAAGAGTATTATGAAAAGAACAAGAATTCTTTCAAACAGGTTGAGAGCAGGGATCTTGAGTATGTAGTGTTTGAGGTTGTTCCTTCTGAGGAGGACATCCAGTTGGCACAGCAGGATATGGAGAAAGTTTACAACGATTTCGTTGCAGAGGAGAATGTGAAGACATTCCTTGCAAGAAATTCAGACCAGCCATATAACCCATATTTCTACAAAGAGGGTGACCTCAAGACAATTGCAACAGAGTTGGAGGACTTTGCAGCAAAGGCTAAGGTTGGTGAGACCCTTCCTCCATTCCAGCAGGAGAATACTTTCATTGCAGCAAAAGTTGTTGATATCAAACAGTTGCCTGATTCAGTGTTTGTGAAACACATCCTTCTTCAGGGTGAGGCAGAGGCAAAGGCAGACAGCCTTCTTGCAGTTGCAAAGAAAGGCAATTTTGCAGAGTTGGCAGCAGAGTATTCTGCAGACCAGAACCCTAATGTTGCAGAGGCTGGTGATTTGGGTTGGATGACTCAGCAGTATATGATTCCTGGTATGGAGTCTGTGCTTACTGCTAAGAAAGGTGATGTATTTACACTAAAGACAACTTACGGTACACACATAGTTAAGGTTACAGATGCCACCAAGCCTATGAAGAAGATGCAGGTTGCTCTTCTTGTAAAGGAGGCTGTAGCAAGCAAGGCAACATATTCAGATTACTATGCTAAAGCCAATGACATTGCATCAAAGGCTGAGGGTAATCTTGAGAAGTTCAATGCTGCTGCAAAAGAGAGCGGTGTTTCAGTATATCCTGCAATGAGAGTGCTTCCAGGTGCCAAAACTTTGGCAAACTACCAGCACACAAGGGAGATTTCAAGATGGGCTAACGAGAATGAGGTTGGAAGCGTTTCCCCTATCATTACCGTTGACAACAAATATTTCTTTGTAGTTGGCCTTAAAGCAATCCACGCTGAGGGTTATACTCCATACAACGAGATTGCACCTACAATCAAGTCTTACCTGATGATGCAGAAGAAAGGTGAGAAGGTTGCTGCCGAGACCAAAGCAAAATTGGAGGGTGTAACCACAATTGAGGCTGCTGCTGAGAAACTTGGTACAACTGTAAGCAACCAGTCCGGCATTGCATTCTCTTCACTTACTTCACAGCAGTTGGACCCTAAATTCATTGGTGCAATTGCAGGTGCTCCTGAGAATACTCTTGTAGGCCCTGTTGTAGGTGAGATTGGCGTTTACTACTTTACTGTAAAAGGCAAGGAGACAGGTGCTTTCTACACAGAGGATGATGCCAAGGCAAGAAACCAGCAGATTTTTGCAGGTGTTCAGAATGTAGTTCCTGTAATCCTTCTTGAGAATGCAGGTGTAAAAGACCAGAGATATAAATTCTTCTAGAATAATATATAAGGTATTATAAAGAGGGCGGCCAGAGGCTGCCCTTTTCTTATTCCTCCACATGCAGTTTCAGGAGTATTGGAAGATGGTCACTCACCCCGCCTGCATATCTCGGCCCTATGAACGTCCTTTTGAGTTTTACCCCCATGTATGTGTTGTCGGGACATAAAAGGTTGTCGGGAGCAAAAATCTCCATCTCCTTTTTGCAATATATCCATTGCCGGGTGAATTCACCCTCAGCAGCCTCTCTTTGCAGGAGGTTGCATGATACCAGGAACTGGTCAATTATATTCCACTCTTCTCTGTATTTGTAGGTTCCTTCACACCCTGTTGCCCATCCCGACAAATTTACCAGAGGTTCAAGGTTCTCCAGCGGACGGGTGGTGTATGTATCATTGAAATCTCCCATCAGGATTATGTTGGCATTGGAGTTGGTGGCAAGGATGGAGTCGGTCACATGTCGTACAGTGTGTGAAACGAGAATCCTTTTCATGGATGAAGAGTTTTCACCTCCACGTTTGGAGGGCCAGTGGTTTACCAGAATGTGTACGGTGTCAAGCCCGTTGATTACCCCTTTTGTGTACAGGATGTCTCTGGTGGGGAAACTGCATGCTATGTATTCTTCTTTCAGGGGGGTGAATACCTCTTCCCTGTAGAGAAGTGCCACATCTATTCCCCTATTGTCGGGAGAATCCTTGTGCAGAATGGAGTATCCTACCCGGGCAAGGGGTGTGTTCTCTGCAAGTTCTTCCAGTACAAAACGGTTTTCTACCTCACAAAGCCCTATTATTGCCGGATATTCTCCATATGAATCCGCTGCAAGGAGAATGGTTTTGGCAATGTCGTCCCGTTTCTTTTCAAACCTTTTCCAACTCCAGCGGTTTTCCCCCATAGGGGTGAATTCCTCATCATTTGTAGATGGGTTGTCATAAGTGTCAAAGAAGTTCTCAACATTCCAGAACATTACAAGGAGCAGAAGTATCTCTTTCATAGTCCAATTTTTTGCAATTTACCTCTTTTTCTCCTTCCTGCCTTGCACCAGCGTAAAATTTACCCTATTTTTGCATCCTAAAAATTTAAAAATTAGATATATGGCATTGAGATGCGGCATAGTAGGCCTGCCAAATGTGGGCAAATCTACACTTTTCAACTGTATAAGTTCGGGCAAGGCACAATCTGCAAATTTCCCTTTCTGTACAATTGAACCCAATATTGGATCTACCATTGTTCCCGACGACAGGCTGGAAGTACTTGAAAAAATAGTAAAACCTCAGAGAGTGGTTCCTGCAACCGTGGAGATAGTTGACATTGCCGGACTTGTAAAGGGTGCCAGCAAAGGTGAAGGATTGGGCAACCAGTTCCTTGCAAACATTAGGGAGACCGATGCTATCCTCCATGTGCTCAGATGTTTTGATGACCCTAACATTGTACATGTTGACGGTTCTGTAAACCCTGTAAGGGACAAGGAGATCATTGATACAGAACTTCAGTTGAAAGACCTTGAGACAGTTGACAACAGAATAAGCAAGGTTCAGAAGCAGGCGCAGACAGGGGGAGACAAGAATGCGAAGAAATTGTATGATATCCTTGTAAAATACAAGGAGGTTCTGGAGCAGGGCAAATCTGCAAGGACTGTGGTTTTTGACAACGCAGAAGACGAGAAACTTGCGCGTGAACTCTTTCTTCTTACAAACAAGCCTGTAATGTATGTGTGCAATGTAGATGAAAACAGCGCAAAAGACGGAAACCAGTATGTGGAGCAGGTAAGAGAGGCAGTTAAGGATGAGAATGCCCAGATACTTGTCATTGCCGCAAAAATAGAGTCTGAAATTGCAGAATTGGAGAGTTATGAGGAGAGGCAGATGTTCCTTGAGGAGATAGGTCTGGAGAAATCCGGTGTTGTAAGACTCATCAGGAGCGCATATGCACTGCTTAACCTTGAGACATACTTTACAGCCGGAGCACCTGAGGTAAGGGCATGGACCTACAACAAGGGAGACAAGGCCCCGGCGGCAGCAGGTGTAATCCACTCAGATTTTGAGAGAGGATTCATACGTGCAGAGGTAATCAAATATGAAGATTATGTACACTATGGCTCTGAGGCGGCATGCCGTGCAGCAGGAAAACTCGGAGTGGAAGGTAAGGAGTATGTAGTTCAGGATGGAGACATAATGCACTTCCTGTTCAATGTGTAGTACATACGGGCAATATAAATTCAAAAGGGAAGGCTGTTGAGCCTTCCCTTTCTTTTTAAGAACCCCTGAATTTTTATTACATAGGATTAGACCTTTTGTAATAGTTTGCGCCTTTAAGCGGCACAATAGGCCCCTGAAATTTGATGGGGCTTTTTCCCGACGGAGTATAGATTACATCTGCAACATTTGTGTTGTTCCTCATTGTAATCTGATATGTACCTCTCATCATACGTCCGTTTACGATAAGTCTCATCTTGAGACCGCCTTTTTTGTCAATTGTTGGGTTGTACTCTTTAGCCTCAACAAGGTATCCTCTGCTGTTGTTTCCACCAACGATACCGCCCTGAACAAGCATCTTGTCGCCCTCGTAAGAGATGAAAATGGCGTTGTCGATATTGCTCTCAAGTGTACCGTCAGATTTCTGGTACTGCGATGGAACCAATACCCATGCCTTGGCGTTGATAGCATCAACAGCAGACTGGTTGAGGGCTTTTGCCATAGCAGCCTTCTCCTCTTTAGAGAGTTTCTGGGCCATTGAAGGTACGGCAACAAGCAAAGCCAACATAATTACTATAATCTTCTTCATACTTTAATATTGTGTTAATGAAAAAGTACCTTTTAAAAAGAGAGGCCACAAAGGGGTGAGTGGCCTCTCAATTGATTTAGGGTTTTATTTATTATAGGGATGTACAAACAGAAATTGCTGCTGTAGGGCTTCCTGTTCTTATACCACGCATAAAGTACATATAAGAACGTCCAATATTACATTGTCTGTACAATGAATAATTGTTGAACTTGCCACCTGCGTTTGCAACTTGTAGAACCTCATTATCCTCAGTCAACATTCTGAAATACAGATTACAGTAACCGCTTGAGTTGAAAACGGTTTTAACTATAAGGATAGGTGCTCTGTCTGTAGCCTCACCAAAAGCAACAGGGTTGCCAAGGTTCTCCCACTCTTTAGTGCGTGGGTTCTGCCACTGGAACTGCAATTTACCCTCATAAGGTTTGCCGTCAGCCTCGTAAAGTACATTTACAAATTTGATGGTTGCCAAAGAGTCTGTTGCCCAAGTTGCAGCAGAAGCAAGACCGCTTACATGCTGGTATGGATAACCGTTGTCAAGAATGATAGGATCAGCATCCATATCATGAACAACCACATTCTGTTTCCCTTTTACAAGATTGATGTCTTTATCATAGACAATAGAACCTTTTCTGTACAACTGCAATTTTGTATTGCCGGCAGGAACAGCAAAGAACCTTCCTACAGAACCACTTGGAACAAAATTGTTAGGCTGCAACTGGCCACCACCGTTAATGCATGAAAATTTCTTTCCATTTACATATACTGAGTCTATGTAGTTCTTAGCATTGTTGGCAACTGGCTCAAAGTAGTGCAACTGGAACTCTGCCTCAGCAGCAGGCTCAGTTTCATATAGAATCTCGTGTTCATCACAAGATACTACCATCAGCATCAAAGCCAATGAATATGTCAAATATTTAAAAAATTTCATCTTTATATCTTTTTAATTCCAACATTAGTTTTTAGGCATATCACCAGGGTATGCAAACCATGGAATAGAGCACTGGTAGTTCTCCTCACGGCCACCGATAGGTTTCAATGCATCCAATGCAGGTTTATTCCACATATACTCAGAGTTGTAACGAGGACGGATACGGTAGCAAGGTGAACCGTGATTCTCCTCATTATATTTGCTTCTTCTGTTCTGAACCTGAGCAGGGGCCAGGTAGAAACCTTTATAAACTTTGGTCTCATCTGAATCCCATTTCTGGTCAACAGTAGCAAGAGTCCAACCGTTGTTCAATGAAGGATACTCACCTGTGTATTTAATGTCATAATGGTATTTACGCAAGTCAACCCAGTTTTCAGTTGAACCCCAAGGGAACAATGCTACGAATTTCTGAAGCATGATGTGTGAAAGAGTCAACTCATCCTCAGTCATACCATCTACGTATGGACCAGCCTGATATTCTGCTGCCAACTGTTTGAAAGTAGCAGGAGCAACAACGTCACCACCTGGGCGGTCACCGTAGGCTGCGTAGATTGGAGTTCCATCCTCTGCCTCACCGGTTTTCTTAGGAGCACCCGGGTCCAAATAAGTAGCAGTAAATTCAAGGTCAAGAGCAATACCTTTCTTGAATGCAGCAAGAGCATTGCCTTTCTGTCCAAGTTTCCAGTAAGTCTCTGCCAAGCAGAACTGTATCTCAGAAGCAGTCATTAGAATATATGGTGCAGACTCCTCATACAACCATCTTCCAGAACCGTCTCTTGAAGAGTTTGAGTTATAGCCAGTACGTGAACCCCAAAGGTTTGCAGCATTGCCAATAGGACCTGCCTGAGTAGTGAAACTACCACCATAGTAGATCCAAGACTTGATTGAATCAACATTTGACATGTTTGCATAAGTATTCGCATCTACAGTACCGATCTTTGCAGTAACGCGAGGGTCGAAATGACCTTTTGCTTTTGAAGTATCTGCTACATACTGTTTTGGAGCCAATGCAAAAGGATAAATTTCGCTTATCTCACCTGTCTCAGGATCTGGATCTGCCTGAACTTTGTCACCGGTAACCTCATCATACAAAGGCATTGTACCTGTCATAACCTGTACAAGGAAATCTGAAGCATAGTAACCGTCAGTACCAGTACCTCTGCATACACCCCAAGAGTTGTTGTAGTTTGAGAACTGAGCCTCGTTACCGCCACCAAGTCTGTAAACTGTAGCATTATCCTCGTTGCTTGACATAGCCAAACCAGCGTGAGTAATCAAATCCTGAGCATATGCAGAAGTAAAGTCATTCTTGTTGGTTAGAGAAGAAAGGTTTCTTACAATAACGCTATGGGCAAATTTGATCCATTTTGAAGCATCACCTGCATACATAAGGTCAGCATCTTTAAGTCTGTTGCCATAGTCTGTGTTATCTTCCATCTCAAGGTACTCAATAGCAGTCTTAGCCCACTCTCTTACCTGAGTGTAAACCTCATCCTGGTAATCGTAGTCGTGAGAAAGTCTGCCTGGCTCGTAAGCCTGTTTCATAGGAACCTCACCATGAAGTTTGGTAAGCATATCCCAGTCAAAAGCCTTGATGGCATAACCGATACCGGCAAGTCTGTAAGACTCGTTCTCCAATGCCTGGTTAATCATATTCTCAAGGTTCATACCGTGTAGCCAGTAAACTACTCTCCACATCTCTGCTGCACTATCTGATGATTTATAGTAGAAGTTGTTAGCATAATATGAATATGTACTGTTATATGTACCCATACCCTGCGAAAGGACAGAAGTAGCCCTTATGTCCCAGTAGTTTCCTTGTCCAAGAGAAGACAATATACCTGCAAGGTACAAGTCCTCTGTGACATAGTCAGGAGCATCAACATTATTGTTCACATCCAACCAGCTGTCGCAGGCTGTGAATGTAAATGACATTGATGCCAATAGAAGTATTGTTAGTAATTTTTTCATAATCTTTCCGTTTATTTTTAGAATGTCAGGTTAACACCAAGTGAGTATCCTCTTGGGTTAGGAAGACCCCAAACGTCAATACCCATACCACCTGCACCACCAAGGGCTGCAGAGTTTGAGTTACCTACTGCATCAATACCTGAATAGTTGGTTAG
>SUYL01000016.1 GCA_015060445.1 Bacteroidales bacterium | reverse complement strand
TGTTTCTGCATTTATTCCGTTTTCTAATTCCTGGACGGCCTTGACCATCTCACTTTCGCTGTGTACTGACTTCTTCATAGACACAAATCTAAGGATTTTTGTCTAATTATAATCCGTCCGATTTATAGGGAAGGGGACAATATGTGTCCGCCAGTACTCACTCGGGCACAGGATGGGTTCAGAATGTGCCCAAGAGGCAGAAATACAGGTGTTTGGGCACAAAAACGGTGCTATATGTGCCCGCGAGCACTCATTCGGGCACAAAATAAGCTCAAAATGTGCCCAAGAGGTGGAAATATAGGTGTCCGGGCACAAAAATGGCTCAAAACGTGCCCGCGAGCACCCATCTGGGCACAAAATTAGCTCAAAACGTGCCCAAAACGTGCCCAAACTGTCAGAGCAGCGCCCTCGCCCTCAATACCTACTCGCTCGCCTCGTCCAACAGGTACAATATTGATTTGAATGTGATTCCGCTGTTGCGGCTCAAGCCAATCTCGCAGGTACGGCTGGTAGCGTATCCTTCCACGCAAGGGGAGGTTTTGGTGCCGTCTGCAAGGGTTCCTTCCACCTGGCTGCGGAGCATCCTTAGGCCGTGGGTGTTGAGTTGTGGGAGGGTGAAGCCCCTGTCGCCGGCAAAACCGCAGCAGTTGCTCTCAATTACCGTAACCTCCTTTGCGCAAAGCCTTGCCACATCAAACAGCATATTGTCAACTCCAAGTTTCTTGGTTGAGCAAACAGCGAATACAGCAACCCTCTTGTCCAATTTCTTTATCTTGAGTTTGTCCTTCAGGAATTTCAGGATGAACTCTGCAGGTTCGTACAGTTTCAGTGCCCCGCCATCCATATTGTTGTGCATGGTGTATAGGCAAGGGCTCATATCGCATAGAACAGGGTATTTGCCGTTCTCGGTTGCCTTGAGCAATGCTGCCTCCAGTTCATCGGATGCCTTTTTCCCGGCCTCCACATATCCTTTGCTGCTGAAGGCCATTCCGCAGCACAATTTGTTGAGATTGTCGGGATAAACAACTTTGTATCCTGCCTTAAGAAGGAGTTTTTCGGTGAGGCGGGTAATCTCCACTTCGTTGCTGTAAACTTTGCTTACACCCATTGAACGGGTTATGCATGAAGGGAAATATACCACTGTTCCTGCTGGAGCAACATCAGAAGCGGGCTCCACACTGCTGTAGTCTATCTTGTGGGCTGCCTTAGGGAAATGTTCGTTCCACATTGGGATTGCTCCGCAGGTTATCTTGCGGGCCGCCATGGCAAGGGTCCCGAACACCTTCTTACCCATTGCCACGCGCATTGCGTAGGTGATATTCAGCCCGGCGCGCATTCCGGAGGTAACCTTGTCCATATTTGAAGCAAGTTTCACAGCATTGGCTTCCGCATTCTTGGAGTGCCCTGCATGACGCAGTTCCTTTATAAGTTTGCCGGTATCCACTTTCACCGGGCATTTTATTGAACACAGGCTGTCTGTTGCACAGGTATCCATCCCCCAGTATTTGTACTGCTTCTGCATTTCGGCAGCAATGTGAGGTGCCTCTCCCGAAGCCTTCAATCTCTCCATCTCGCGGAAAGATGCCACCCTCTGGCGTGGTGAGAGTGTAAGTCCCTCTGCAACGCAGCCTCCCTCACAGAATCCGCACTCCATACATTTGTTTATCCCCTCCTTAACATCAGGGCAAGGCTTGAGGTTCTTTATGTGTGCCTGGTGGTCGTTGTTCAGGATTACTCCAGGGTTCAGTATCCCCTTAGGGTCAAAAATCTGCTTTACCTCTTTCATGAGGGCGTAAGCCTGCTCTCCCCACTCTTTCTCCACATACGGAGCCATATTGCGACCTGTACCGTGCTCGGCCTTAAGTGAGCCGTCATATTTGTTTACAACAAGGTCTGCAATGTCATCCATGAACTTGCTGTACTTTTCAACTTCGCTCTCTGTCCCAAAATCCTGATTGAACATGAAATGCAGGTTCCCCTCCAGTGCATGTCCGAATATTACCGCATCCGCATATCCGTCCTTCTCAAAAATATCCCTCAAATCCAGCACTGCATTTGCCAATTGTGGAACAGGGAAGCATATGTCCTCAATAATTGCAGTTGTACCGGCCTTTCTCATTCCGGCAACTGTAGGGAGAGTCTCCTTCCTTATCTTCCACAGAATTGCCTGCTCCTTGGCATCCTTTGTAAATGCGTATGGCAACTCGGTTGGAATATCCTTTATGCTTGCCGCAATCTGCGCACATTTTGCATCCACTGCAGCATCATCCTCACCACGCACTTCAACCAGCAATCCTGCTGCTCCTCCCGACAAAGTTTTGATGTATTCAGGTACTCCCGATGCATTCTCCACTGATCTGATACTTGCGCGGTCCATCATCTCCACTGCCGAAACAGGCTGCTGTTTCAGTACCTGAACGGCCTCGCATGCCTCCTTTATTGTAGGGAAAATCATCAGAGCCAACCCCTTGTGCGGATGCTCCACAACTGTATTGTATGTAATTGACGAGATGAATGCCAAAGTACCCTCGGAGCCAATGATAATATGCTTTAGGATGTCAAAACCATCCTTGTAGTCTACAAATGCATTAAGGCTGTATCCGGTGGTATTCTTAATCTTGTATTTCCTCTGTATCCTCTCTTTAAGAGTCTGGTCGGCCTCAATTCTGCGGGCTATATCCTCCAGTTGCTCAAGCATTTTGCCATGGGTAGCCGCAAAGTTTTTGCGTGACTCTTCGCTTGCTGTGTCCAACTCTGTTCCGTCAGCAAGGATAAGTTTTATATCGGCAATTGTCTTGTATGAGTTCTCGCTTGTACCGCAGCACATTCCGCTGGCATTGTTTGCCGCAATACCGCCAATCATGGCAGAATCAATTGAAGCGGGATCCGGACCAATCTTGCGGCCGTATTTCACAAGATACCTGTTTGCAGCACCTCCTCTGATACCCGGCTGGAGTTCAATCTTAAGGCCGTTGTCGAGAATATTGTAATCCTTGAACCCGTGAGTTGCAATTACCAGTACGGAATCAGATATTCCTTGTCCCGACAACGATGTACCTGCCGCCCTGTACGTAACGGCAATCCCCATCTCATGGGCAGTGCGCATGATGAACTTTATCTCTTCTGCGCTCTGTGCCCTAACAACCAGTTTGGGGATAAGGCGGTAGAAGGATGCATCTGTACCAAAGGCAAGAGTGCTCAAAGCATCGTGGAGAAGCCTCTCCTTAGGAATTATTGTGTTGAGTTTGTCGTGAAACTCCTTGTATTTGCCGGTAATCATTGTATGATGTTTTTTAAAATCTCTTCAAGGTCCAAATCATTGATCTCTTTTGCTACAACAATGTTGTCTTTCAAAAGATAAATTGCAGGAACTTCCTGCAGCCAGTATGCTTCATATATGGGGGAACTCTCCCCTTCAATGCCCCTCACATTTTCCCATCCTGCATTGCTCTCTCCAATATACTCTATCCACTCATTGTAACTTCCGCTCAGATTTATGGCAACAAACTCAATGTCAAGGTTCCCTTTGTATTTGTTGTAGAGTTCTGCCATTTTGGGGGTAACCATTGAGCACATCCCGCAATTTGGTCTGTAAAAATACAAAACTTTATACTCATTTGTAATATCAGAAAGCATAATTGACGAGCCGTCCACCCTTTCCAGTGTAATTTCAGCCGCTTTTGAGCCAAGTCTGTTCATGTTGAACCTCCTTACATGCTCCCTTGCCTTTTCTACATAGCGGCTGCTCCACATCTGAGGCATACCAAGAATATACTTTTGGGCAACCAGTACCGCCCCCTCCCCAAGGGCATATTCATCAGACATTCTCAGAGAGGTGTACATCCCATCCACAAACTCCTTGCACAAGGCAGTATCATGTCTGCTGATGTTGTACAATGTTTCAATCCCCTCCCTTATTGCAGTTGTGTCGTCTGCAATGGGGGAGAAGTACCCTTCTATCAGAGAGCGCAGTTTGTCCCGCTGCGTATTTCTTGCCTGCAGAAGTTCCTTAAGGGCACCAACACTCAATCCTCTACCTATAATCCTGTTCTCCTTGTCGAGAAGAAACATCTGGGGGGTCTTTATTACATTGTACAATATCTGGAAACCGCTTCCATAATCAGGGTCATATACATTTACCCAATTCATGAAAGGGTTGAAGATATACAGTTCAGAATTTATGTAATCTTTCCATTTCTCCACATTGTTGTCGGCATATACTGCATATACTGCCAGCGGACCCTGGCTGTATCCGTTTATAAAATCAACAAGTTCCGGGGTCTCCTTGCGGCAAGTTGCGCAGTCGCTGGTGTAGAAATAGATTATCTTGTATTCGGCATCAAGGGAGTGGAGCGATACTGCATTCCCGGATGTGTCAATGAGGTTGAGTTCCGGAGCCTCCATCCCTAAGAGGGAGTGTCTGTTGAATTCAACAAAGGTACGGAGCATGAATTTCCCCTCTTCATCCGGCCACTCCAATTTCCCGTTGAGAAACCAGTCCTGGGCAATGTTTACCGCAATTTCCTCCTGCCCCATAATCTTGCTGTTGTAGAAGAAGTTGTATGCCGAGTGTGCAAGTTTTCCCTTCATTGTACTGTTTGCTCCGCTACCAATCATATCGTACACATATTTTCTTATGGTGTCGTTATGGTTGTACTGGAGTATCTTCAGGTATTGCCCAATCTTGTCTCCAATAAAGTGCGTATGTGCAAGTATGGTATCTCCAAAAGGGAAATTCTCCCTTATCTGCTGTGCATTCTCAGGAGTGGTGAGTGTGTTGCGGAAAATGATGTCTGATATTGAGCCTGGAAACTCCTTTGATGCCTTCTCTTTCATCCCTTCTATCCTGGCCACAAAATCCTCTTTGTTTTCCATCTCTTCCCAACCATAGTTGAGCAGGTTCTGGAAATCTGAGAACAGCACATTCTCCCTGTTGCCTCCAAAATTTACCTTAAAGCCTTTCTCTTTAAGGGTAAACCCAATACTGAATCCCTTATTGTTGCGTGGTACTATGAATTCCAGGATTTTTTTTCCGTCAATGCTTCCCAATTTGTATGTGCCTGGAGCCAGATTGCATTTCCCTTTGAACAGGGCCTTGCCAGAACGGGCAGAAACTGTATCAATTGCATATTCGGTACCCCAGTCCCATCCGTAGAGGACATAATCACCCTGTACAACCCCTTTCCCTTTCAGGACAATCCTGTAACTGCCCGCAATGGAGAGATTGCTCATCATCAGCAGCAGAATCAGAACCGGGAATATATGGTACAGGCGTTTCATCCTATTTCTCCCTTTCAGCAAGGAATTTCTCAATATCAACCCCTTTAGGGAGGAATTGGGCTGCATTCCCCTTATGTATGAGGATATCCCTTACAACTGTAGATGAAATGAATGAATATTCCTGGCATGCGGGTATGAAGGTGGTGGAGATGTCGGGAGCCATCTTCTTGTTGGCCTGTGCAATTACACTCTCAAGTTCAAAATCGGTAGTTGTCCTCAACCCCCTTATAATGTGATTTACTCCAAGGTTGCGGCACAGGTCAATGGTGAGCCCGTTATATGTGCACACTTCAACATTTGGAAGGTCTGCAACAGCCTGCCTTATGATTTCAACTCTTGTGTCAGGATTGAAAAAGCCCTTCTTGCTGCTGTTGTATCCAACGGCAACAATCACTTTGTCAAAGAGTTGGAGTGCAGACTCCAGAACATCATAATGTCCTACTGTAAACGGATCAAAAGATCCTGGGAAAACGGCTGTACGCATTGTGAAACTTTTTTCACAAAAATAATCAATTTTCCAATGTGCCGGATGTGATTCTTTCAAGAACGGCAATAATATTTCCCTCATTGTCTTTCAAAACAAGGGAATTATCATGTATGAGATATGATGACACTTTGTCCAACGCTGTAAGGTATGCCCCCTCAAATTCCATTTGCGGACACATCATCCTTGTTGAGCCCATATTTGAGAATGTGAGGGCTTTGTTATTGGCAGAAAAATCCCCAAAGAAACGGTTGCATCCTGTTTCTCCCGATATTTTCCCCTCTTTAAGAAACGATATGGCAGGGTTGTGGTCCAATGGGATTTCAATCTCATTGCCATTTGAATACAGGTTTTTGAGGGCCCAATGGCTTTCAACAGGTATATTGTTGCCCGAACACATTGAAAATACAAATGAAACTGTGGCCATAGCCAGAATAAGGAACAAATTTTTCATAATAACACTTTTTTAAAGGGACCAGTCTATAGGCTTTTTGCCCATTGATTCAAGAATCCCGTTACATTTAGAAAAATGTCTGCATCCAAAAAACGCGCCACGTGCGAGGGGAGATGGGTGAGCGGCCTCAAGAATATAATGTTTTGTGCTGTCTATCAGTTCTTTCTTGCTCCTTGCAAAATTTCCCCAAAGCATGAATACAACCCCCTGGCAACTCTCTGAGATACCCTTTATTACAGCATCTGTAAACTCTGTCCAGCCAATTCTGCTGTGGGATGTGGGCTTGGATGCCTCCACGGTAAGTACCGCATTCAGGAGGAATACACCCTGTCTGGCCCAGTTCTCAAGGTTCCCGTTCTTTTCAACCTTTATACCAAGGTCACTTTCAATCTCCTTGTAGATGTTTTTCAGGGAGGGTGGGGCAGGAACCCCGTCGGGAACAGAAAAGGAGAGTCCGTGTGCCTGGTTGGGCCCGTGGTAAGGGTCCTGTCCAAGAATGACAACTTTTACATTGCTCAGCGGTGTTAGGGCAAATGCGTTGAAAATCTGACCTCCTGGAGGGTAAATGGTTTTCCCGGCCCCCTTTTCTGCATGCAGGAACCTGACAAGGTTTTGGAAATATTCCTTGTCAAATTCCTCTGCAAGCAGTTGCTTCCATTCTTCCTGAATCTTTACATCCATATTAGAAAATGAATTTTATTACATCCTCCATTGTCTTTACATAATGGAATTCCAGCCCCTTTATGTAAATCTCCTTTATCTCCTTAATGTCCTTTTCGTTTTCAGCAGAGAGTACAATTGTATTTATGCCGGCCCTCTTTGCTGCGAGTATCTTCTCCTTTATACCCCCTACAGGAAGTACTTTTCCCCTTAGTGTCATCTCGCCGGTCATGGCTATGGCACTTTTTACCGCTTTCCCCTTAAATGCAGAAGCCATTGAGCTTACCATTGTTATACCGGCAGAAGGTCCGTCTTTAGGGATTGCCCCCTCAGGTACATGTATATGGACATCCTTGTTCTGTATATCTTCAGCCTTGAGGCCGAGCAATTGAGGATGAGCCTTTATGTACTGGTATGCAATCATGGCAGACTCCTTCATTACATCACCAAGGTTACCGGTTGTGGTAAGTACACCTTTGCCTTCGCTCAGGCTGGTCTCCACAAATAGGATCTCTCCACCCATCTCGGTCCAGGCAAGCCCGGTAACAACGCCGGCCCCTTCATTCCCCTTCTGCATGTCGTGGCTGTTGGTAGGGAGCCCCAGTATCTCCTGTACAAGTTTGGCATCAAGATGTGCAGGCAATTCCTCTTCAAGGGCAATCCTCTTGGCCATATTTCTGGCAAGTTTGGCAATCTGCTTGTCCAGTGTCCTTACCCCGGATTCCCTTGTATATTTGTCTATTATGGTCTCTATGCCAGCCTTGTTTATCTTAAATTCGGTTGCCTTGAGCCCGTGAGCCTCACGCTGTTTCGGTATAAGGTAATCTTTTGCTATATGGTATTTCTCCTCAGCAAGATAACCGCTTACAGGAATCATCTCCATCCTGTCCTTAAGGGCAGGGTGGATAGTGCTTATATTGTTGGCAGTTGTTATGAACAGTACCTGGGAAAGGTCATAGTCCATGTCAAGGTAGTTGTCATGGAATGTGGTGTTCTGTTCAGGGTCCAGTGCCTCAAGCAGTGCAGATGCGGGATCCCCTTTGTAGTCAGCACTTACTTTGTCAATCTCGTCAAGCACAATTACAGGGTTGGAACTTCCCACTTTGCTTATGGTCTGTATTATCCTTCCTGCCATTGCCCCTATATAGGTTTTTCTGTGCCCCCTTATTTCCGACTCATCATGCAGGCCGCCCAAAGAGATTCTTCCGTATTTCCTTCCCAAAGCCTTGGCAATTGATTTTCCAAGTGAGGTCTTTCCAACACCAGGAGGGCCGTAAAGGCATAGGATAGGGGATTTCATATCTCCTTTCAGTTTAAGAACAGCCAGATACTCAATAATCCTCTCCTTAACTGTCTCAAGCCCAAAGTGGTCCTTGTCAAGCACTTTCTGTGCATTTTTCATGTCGAGGTTGTCCTTGGTGGTATAGTTCCATGGCAAATCAAGGATAAACTCAAGGTAATTGAGTTGTACGCTGTATTCTGGAGAATTGGGGTTGGACCTTTCAAGTCTTGCCATCTCCTTGTCGAAATTCTTTGCAACCCATTCCGGCCAATCCTTCTGCTTTGCCCTCTGGCGCAAATCTGCCACATCCTTGCTGTTGCCGTCCATTCCAAGTTCTTCCTGGATGGTCTTCAACTGGTTGTTCAGATAGTATTCCCTCTGCTGCTGGTCTATCTCACTCTTTACCTTCTGCTGTATGTCATCCTTAATCTTCAGAATCTCCACATGTTTGTTCAGCGCCCCCAGCAGTTTGTATCCTCTGGTAATTATGTCGTCTGCAGAGAGGATGTCAAGTTTGTCGGGAGTAAGGTCATTGTCAAGGTTGGTGGCAATCATATTTATGAGGAACTTGGGATCCCCAATCCCCTTTATTGCCACTGCTGTCTCCTGAGGCATGTGCGGAGTCATCTTTATTACATAAAGTGCCGCATCCTTAATTGAACTCATGAGTGGCTCAACCACATTCTGCTTGTCATTGAGAATATCTTCCCGATAAGTGACATTGCCTATGAGATAGGGCTCCTCTGCAATTATGCTCTCCAATGAGAATCTCTTTATCCCCTGCAGGATTACGGTGTATGCCCCGTCGGGCATCTCAAGAATCCTCACAATCCTGGCACTGGTGCCTATATGGAAGAGGTCTGCCATTACAGGCTCCTCTACAGAGGCATCCTTCTGTGTAACTGTTCCTATAATGTTGCTCCCCTTGTGCAGGGCCTTTACGAGCCTGAGTGATTTCTCCCTCCCTACAGTTATAGGGAGAATTGTACCCGGAAAGAGTACTGCATCCCTCAACGCAAGTATTGGAAGGGTATTCGGCATATCCACTTCTTCCATGTTGGCACTCCCGTTAATGTCAATTACGGGAATTATGTTTATCTCTCCGCTCTCCATCTGGTTTATTGAAAATTTTGGAATCTTCATCTCTGTATTGTGTATAATATGTCAAAATGTCAGTTTGCTACCTTTATTCTTTATATAAACAAAGGGGATAGTATACAGGTCAATATATATGCCAAACTTTTATTGTGCCCAAAAATCCCTGCAAACTAAAAAAAAGTGATATTTCTTATTGAAATTCAGAAAAAAAACTCTACTTTTGTTGTCCCAAAAAATAAATAACCTTAAAATATTATAAATAGTTATGACTAAAGCAGATATCGTTAACGAGGTTGCCAAAGCAACAGGTATTGAGAAGATAGCAGTGCAGAACGTAATAGAGTCTTTTATGGAGAGTGTGAAGGATTCATTGGCTAATGACAATAATGTGTATTTGCGTGGATTCGGTAGTTTTATTGTAAAGAAACGTGCTAAAAAGACAGCAAGAAATATTTCTAAGAACACTACTTTGATCATTCCTGAGCACAATATACCTTCATTCAAACCTGCAAAGGTATTTATGAGCAAAGTAAAGAGCAGCGTTAAATAATTTTTATTATATATATTTTTAAATTTTTAAGATTATGCCAAGCGGAAAGAAAAGGAAGAGACATAAGATGGCTACCCACAAACGCAAAAAACGTCTTCGCAAGAACAGACATAAGAAGCGTAAATAGTTTGTAGTCATTTGGTCTGATGATGAATTAAGGGAGTGGCCAAGTCCACTCTCTTATCTTTTTTTAATGGACGGATGGAGAAGGATCTGATTATTGATGTAAGTTCAACAGAGATATCAATTGCTCTATTGGACAATCACAGGCTGGTGGAGTTGAATAAGGAGCAGAACAACGGATCCTATTCTGTGGGCGATGTTTATCTGGGCAAGGTAAAGAAGATTATGCCGGCCCTCAACGCAGCGTTTGTAGATATAGGTGATGACAAGGATGCTTTTATCCACTATCTGGATCTGGGATTCAATTTCAAGGCTTTTGATTATTTTGCAAAGCAAATAAATCCCAACAGGGATTTGAAAACCTTCTACTCCAATATTAAAATTGGAAGTATCCTCGAGAAAGAGGGTAAGATAGGGGATGTTTTACAGCCGGGACAGCCAATAGTTGTACAGATTGTTAAAGAACCAATCTCTACAAAAGGCTCAAGACTTACGGCAGAAATATCCATAGCGGGAAGAAATGTAGTGCTTCTGCCGTTTGCAGATAAGGTAAGCGTATCGCAGAAGATTTCCTCCAAAGAAGAGAAGAGAAGGCTTGAGCGCCTTGTATACAGCATTCTGCCAAGAAATTACGGCGTCATAATAAGGACTGCCGCAGAAGGCAAGAAGGCTGCAGTTCTGGATGCGGAACTCAAAATGCTCATAAAGAAATGGGAAGACTGCTGGTCAAAACTCATTTCCTGCAAGCCTCCACAATTGTTGTTTACAGAGAACAGCAGGACAACCACCATATTGAGGGATCTGCTGAATGATTCATTTTCCAATATATTTGTAAATGACGAGGGGGTATTTGAAGAGGTAAAGGATTATATATCAACCATTGCCCCTGAGCAGGAGAAGATAGTAAAGTTGTACAAGGGGGACAATCCCATTTTTGACCACTTTGATGTAACCAGACAGATAAAGGGTGCTTTTGGCAGGGTTGTTCCACTGAAACAGGGTGCCTATATTGTAATTGAGCATACGGAAGCCCTCCATGTCGTGGATGTGAACAGTGGAATCAGGGCCAAACAGGGGGTGGATCAGGAGCAGAATACTTTGGAAGTGAATATGCATGCTGCCGAGGAGATTGCAAGGCAGTTGAGGTTGAGGGATATGGGAGGAATTATTATTGTTGACTTCATAGATATGGAGACCAATGAAAATAAGAACAGACTCCACAAATACATGCAGGAACTCCTCTCAACCGACAGGGCAAAGCACAATGTTCTCCCTCTCACAAAATTTGGTCTGATGCAGATTACCAGACAAAGGGTGAGACCCGCTACTGAAATTAATGTTAACGAAAAGTGTCCGATGTGCAACGGAACCGGTGAAATTGCTTCAAGCATTATCATAGATGAAACACTGGAGAGACAATTGGCCTATTACGTTAAAGAGAGAAATATCAAGTCCTTTATCTTACAGACAAACCCAATTTTGGGAGCCTATCTTACAAAAGGTTGGTTTACCAGTATAAAAAGTAAATGGTGCAGGAAATTCGGATGCAGCATTAAAGTAAAGAACAATACTGAGTTTACACTTTTGCAGACAGAATGGCTCAACAATAAAGGAGAAAGAATAGATGATTAATGAAAAAAGCGGCCTAGAAGGCTGCTTTTTTCATTTTGTCCTTTATCTCACTGTTGCAGAGGTTACCTATACTCCCTTTGTGGGTATGGGCAAGTTCCCCGTTAAACTTGAATTTTCCCTCATTAACCTCAATCCCCACACTCCTGTATGCATCCCTGAACGGCATCCCATCAAGGACCCTTCTGTTAACCTCTTCTACCGTAAACAGATAAGTGTATTTCTCATCATCAAGAATATGGTCATTAACAGAGATATTCTCAAGCATATATTTGGCCATGAACAGGCATTTGTGCATCTGCTCCAGCCCTGGGAAAAGCACATCTTTGAGCAACTGGTAG
The DNA here is from genome assembly GCA_015060445.1 of Bacteroidales bacterium. Lineage (GTDB taxonomy): Bacteria > Bacteroidota > Bacteroidia > Bacteroidales > UBA932 > Egerieousia. The sequence continues at coordinate 8,608 of SUYL01000016.1, read as the reverse complement.
TCTCTGTGATATCCATGAGCCATATTTGTTGTCATGAGGCTTATCTCGTTAGGAAGGCTCTGTATCCTGTTGCAGGTACCTCTAAGTATTTCCCAGACATCAGGATTCTTTTTGTGCGGCATTATGCTCGAACCTGTTGTAAGTTCGTCGGGAAACTTTATGAATCCAAAGTTTGGACACATGTACATGCAGCAGTCCGCTGCAAATTTGTTGAGTGTGAGTGCAAGTTGAGACAGGGCAGAGGCAACCGCCTTCTCACTCTTTCCACGGCTCAACTGTGCTGCCACAACGTTGTAGTTGAGTGAAGCAAATCCAAGAAGTTCTGTGGTCATATCCCTGTCGAGAGGGAAAGAACTGCCGTATCCGGCAGCAGAACCAAGAGGGTTCTGGTTTACAATATTGTATGCCCCTCTGAGCATGTACATATCATCAACGAGGGCTTCTGCGTATGCTCCAAACCACAGACCAAAAGATGATGGCATGGCTATCTGGGCATGGGTGTAACCTGGCATAAGTACATCCTTGTACTTTTCGCTCAATTGCTGGAGAGTGTCAAACAGCGCAATTGTTTCATCCCTTATTATCTCAAGTTCCTCTTTGAGGAAGAGTTTCAAATCTACGAGAACCTGGTCATTGCGCGACCTTCCCGAATGTATCTTTTTGCCAACCTCCCCCAATCTTTGTGTAAGGAGAAACTCAACCTGTGAATGGATATCCTCCACATCGTCTCCAAGTGTGAATTTTCCTTGTGCAATCTCTTCAAGAATTTTGTCGAGCCCCCCGGTAAGGATTTCAAGTTCATCCTGCCCGAGCAAGCCAATGGATGCCAACATTTTTATGTGGGCTTTAGAACCTGTTACATCATGTTTTGCAAGCCTCAAATCCAACACCCTGTCATTCCCTACAGTAAAATCCTCTACAATTTGAGTTGCACTGGTCCCTTTGCTCCATAGTGTTCCCATAGCTGTTATATATTCTTTATAAAATTAATGTATCCTTTAATTGCATCTTTTATCTCCTGAACCATTATGAATTCATCTGCCTTGTGGCTCCGTGCAGAGTCTCCCGGTCCCATCTTTATTGCCGGCCAAGGAATCTTCATCCAGTCGGAAGTTGTTGCGGAAATTTGTGTCACAATACCCATTTTATCTACAGTTTCCATAAGGAAATGCCCCTGTGGCGTTGCAGATGAACGGTTCTTCAGGTTCCTTGCAGCCAGAGTGCTCTTTACCTGTTTTTGCAGCAGATCCAGAATCTCCTCATTGTTGTATTGCTCTGTAGGCCTTATGTCAACAACAAAAGTAGCCTGGGCTGGGATCACATTGTGGGTTGTCCCGCAATTGAATTGTGTAACTGTAAGTTTTACATCTCCCATAAGGGGAGAGTTCTTTTCAAATTTATAGTTGCGCAATGTGTTTATGTCCTCCAATGCTATGTAGAGGGCATTTACCCCTTCGTTTCTTGCTGCGTGTCCGCTAACTCCCTCTGCAGTACCGTCCAGAACAAGCAGTCCCCTTTCTGCAATGGCAGCCTGCATTCCAGTAGGCTCTCCAATAATGGCACAATTGGGCTTTGGCTCAAATGTCTCTACAAATCTTGCCATACCGTTGCTTCCGCTCCTCTCTTCCTCTGCGGTAAGTACCAGCATAAGGTTTACATTCAGATTTTCAGGAGCAACGGCATCATTATCCCTTTCACCATTAAGATAGAAGAATGCCTCAATCTGGCTTACCACACTTCCACCGTCATCATTGCTGCCCAGACCATAAATGCATCCATCCTTTTCAAAAGGGACAAAAGGGTCAAATGAATAGGTTGGGGCAGGGGTCACCGTATCAATATGGGAGTTGAGCATAAGGGTCTGCTTTTCTGCAGAAAAGTTGTCCCTGTACAATATGATGTTGTTTACAACTCTGCATACAATAATGTCGGGAATCCCTTTTTGCTGCATATTCAGTTTGAGGGCCCTCTCTTTCAGGTACTCGTACAGGAAATCTGCCCTCTCTTCCTCCTCAAAGGAACAGGAAGGTATCTGTAGCATTCCGGTAAGGAGATTTACCGCATTATATGTCATCCCCTGCAGAAAATCTTCCATATCTATAATTTAAGGAGTGTTTCTTTATTGTTGGGGAGATTGTCTGCATGTTTGATGAATACCTCAGCAACACCCTCCTCAAGGGCTGCAAAAGCATTGTCCAATTTAGGTATCATACCTCCAACAATCATCCCTTTCTCAAGGAGTTCCTTATAACTGCTGCGGGTAATCAGAGGAATTACCGAACTGTCATCATCCGGGTTGGCAAGTACTCCGTCTTTCTCGAAACAATACACAAGACTGCTCTCCATTACAGAAGAGAGGGCTCTTGCTATGCTGGAGGCCATTGTGTCTGCATTTGTATTGAGCAAAGAGCCATTGTTGTCGTGTGTTATGGCGCAGAATACAGGTGTATATCCTCCATCCAGCAGCATCTTCAGGAACTCCACATTTATCTTTGACGGCTCAACATCCCCTACAAACCCCCAGTCTATTGGGTTTGCTGCCCTCTTTGTGGCAGGAACAGCATTCCCGTCGGCTCCGGAAAGTCCCACAGCCTTGCATCCAATCTGCTGCAGTGTGGCAACAATCTGTTTGTTTATTAGGCCGGCATATACCATTGTAACCAGTTTGAGGGTCTCAAAATCCGTAATCCTGCGGCCGTTGTGCATCTTAACCTCAATGCCCAACTCCTTGGAAAGTTGGCTGGCAATCTTTCCACCCCCATGAATAAGCACTTTTGGCCCTTCCAGTTTGTGGAAATTGCCAAGGAACCTCTCCAGAGCCTGAGGGTTGTCAACTATATTGCCTCCTATCTTTACAATCTTTACCTTTTCCATACTATTTCAACCCCAAAAGAATCTCCTTAATTACAGTCTGGGCAGAAACAACCCTGTTTGCAGCCTCAGGAATAACAAGAGAGTTGGCACTCTCAATCACATTGTCTGTAACAATCATATTCCTCCTTACAGGGAGGCAGTGCATGAAATAACCGTTGTTTGTAAGGGCCATCTTCCTCTCGTCAATTGTCCAGTTTTTGTCTGTACAAAGCACTTTGCCATAATTGGGGTCTGCGTATGCGCTCCAGTTTTTTCCATAAATGAAATCTGCCCCCTCAAAAGCCTTGTCCTGGTCATATTCAATTGTAGCGCCACGGGTAAACTCAGGGTCAAGTTCATACCCTTTGGGATGTGTAATCACCACCTCATACCCTGCTGCAATCATCCACTCTGCAAATGAGTTTGGAACTGCCTGCGGCAATGCCTTTGGATGTGGAGCCCAACTCAATACAACCTTAGGTCTCTCAACCTTCTTGTACTCATTAATTGTAATGAGGTCTGCAAAACTCTGCAGAGGATGCCTTGTTGCCGCCTCCATGCTTATTACCGGTTTTCCCGACAACTGTATGAACTGGTTAAGGATCTTCTCCCCATAATCATCCGCTTTGCTGGCAAAATTTGCAAAACTCCTCACCCCAATAATATCGCAATAACTGCCCATTACCGGAATTGCCTCCAGAATGTGCTCCGGTTTGTCGCCGTCCATTACAACACCCCTCTCAGTCTCCAGTTTCCAGGCCCCCTGGTTAATGTCAAGCACAATCACATTCATCCCAAGATTGAGTGCAGCCTTCTGTGTGCTCAACCTTGTTCGCAAACTTGAATTGAAGAAGATGAGCAGCATAGTTTTGTTCCTGCCCAACTCACAGTCTGCATAAGGATTCTCCTTAACAAATTTTGCTTTGGCAAGGGCATCATTAAGATTGCCCATATCTTTAACTGTAATGAAATTTCTCATATTCTCTTCCCGATAATTATTGGAATCATACACTATACAAGTTCATCCATAGCCCTGAAGAACCTCTCTGCCTCCTGTTTCCCTACGCACAACGGCGGAAGCAGCCTGATAATTGTCTTTCCTGCACCCCCTGTAAAGATGCTTTTCTCAAACAGGAGCCTGTTCCTCAAATCCTCATAACCGGGGTTTACCTCTATGCCAATCATGAGCCCTTTGCCCCTGAGTTCCTTTACAGGCTTTCCTTCCCCTACATATTTCTGCAATCCTGCCATAAAATAATCACCCATTACGGCCGCATTTTCCACAAGGTTCTCTTTCCTTATGACTTCAAGTACAGCCAATGCTGCGGCACAGGCAAGGTGGTTTCCTCCGAATGTGGTTCCAAGCATGCCGTACTCAGCCTTTATTTCAGGGGAGATGATTATTGCTCCAACAGGGAACCCGTTTGCAATACCTTTGGCCATTGAAACAATGTCGGCCTTTACTCCGCTGTGCTGGTGGGCAAAGAATTTCCCGCTTCTGCCATATCCGCTCTGTATCTCGTCGAGGATAAGCACGGTGCCGGTTTCATCGCATAACTCTCTCACACCCCTAAGGTAGTCAGCGTGTGGTGTATAGATTCCGGCAACTCCCTGAATCCCCTCAATGATTATTGCTGCAAACTCCTTTGTGCGCAACTGCCGGGCAGCCGCATCAAGATCATTTATCGGGATAAAGACAATATTCCCGTTCCTGTTGAACTCTGCCTGAATTTTTGGGTTGTCAGTTGCCTCCACTGCGCCACTGGTGCGTCCGTGGAAGGCTTTCTTGAGTGCTAGGATCTTTTTCCTACCGGTATGGAAAGATGCCACTTTCATTGCATTCTCATTTGCCTCAGCACCGCTGTTGCAAAGGAAAAGGTTATATTCCGGATAACCGCATATCTCACCCAACTCTTTTGCCAACTGCCTCTGTAGCGGGTTCTGTACGGCATTTGAGTAGAATCCCAGTTTGCCAGCCTGCTCAGAAACCATTTTGGTGTAGGTGGGGTGGGAGTGGCCTATGCTTATTACGGCATGTCCGCCGTACAAATCCAGATATTCTTTCCCATCCTTGTCCCAGATTGTGCATCCGGAGCCCTTTACAGGCTCTATATTCCATAACGGATAAACGTCAAATAAATTCATTTCTCTCCTGTTAAAATGCATTTGGCTTGAATCTCAGACCTGTGGTCTGCTCAAGGCCGAATATCATGTTCATATTCTCAACTGCCTGGCCGCTCGCCCCTTTTACAAGGTTGTCTATAATAGAGGCAATATGTATATAGCCGTTATGCAGTTCTATATGCAGCAGCACCTTGTTTGTATTCACAACCTCCTTGAGGCTTATATCCTCCTTTGATACATGGATGAAAGGAGAATCTTTATAATACTGCTCAAAATACTCCACTGCATCCTCCAAAGTTGTTCCAATAGTGCCGTCATTTTTCTTTATCCCATTCCATCTGGTATGAACACTTGCAAAGATACCCCTTGCAAAATCTCCTCTCATTGGAACAAAGTTTATCTGGGGCTCTTTTCCCGACAACTCCTTCATTGTCCTTCCAATCTCCCCAAGATGCTGGTGCGTGAAGTTCTTGTATATGGAAAGGTTGTTGTTGCGGTAACTGAAGTGGCTCTTCTCCCCGGGTTTCTTGCCGGCTCCGGTAGAACCTGTGATGGCAGTTACATGCACATCATCTGTAATGGCATCTGCTTTTGCCAAAGGTGCTATGGCACTCTGGATGGCAGTTGCAAAACATCCAGGGTTTGCAATGTTGTCTGCCTTCAGGATTTTCTCCTTAAATGTATCAGTGAGTCCATAGATGAACTCCCTCCCTTTGTAGTGGGGTTCCAGACGGAAGTCATTTCCCAAATCAATTATCTTACATCCGTCGGGAAGAGGGGTGGTATCTATGAATTCCTTGGAAAGTCCGTGTCCAAGGCATAGGAAAACAACGTCTGGAGTACCTATCTGGTCTGTGAAGCATAAATCTGTCTCCCCAAAAAGGTCTCTGTGTACTGAGGTGATGCTCTGCCCTACACTGGTAGTGCTGAGAACACTGGTAATCTCCACATTAGGATGATATAAAAGTATTCTCAACAGTTCTCCTGCAGTGTATCCTGTTCCGCCGGCAATGGCGGCTTTTATTTTTTTCATGCCCATGTGTGCGGATTAGTTTTTGCTTGCCTGCTCCTTCTCATCCTCATGAAGGCTGTAGTAGATTTTGAGTGGGTTTGCAAGAACTTTTGTAAACCCTACCACATCCCTTCCTGTGTATGATTTGTTCATCTCGCCATACTCGCCAAATTTCGAACTCATAAGGTCAAATTTGCTTGTGCAGCCAAGAACAAAGAAATTGTAAGGCCTTAGAAGAACCTCTACAGTTCCGTTAACGCTGCTCTGGGTACTCTCAAGGAATTTCTCCATATCCCTCATTACAGGGTTAAGATACTGGGCCTCATGCATAAGTTGGCCGTAGTAGTTTGCAATCAGTTCTTTCCAGTACAACTGCTCCTTTACAAGAGTATGTTTCTCCAGCATGTGGTGTGCTTTTATAATGATAAGAGGAGCAGCAGCCTCAAAGCCAACCCTTCCCTTTATACCAATAATTGTATCTCCAATGTGCATGTCCCTTCCGCAGCCGTAGCCGTTTGCAATTTCAGCCAATGCGTGGATTAGAGCAACAGGAGCCATCTCCTTGCCGTTTAGGGCTACAGGCTCACCGTTCCTGAACTCAATTGAGACCTTCTCCTCTCCGGTTTTTACAACTTTGTGCGGATATGCCTCCTCTGGAAGGTAGCCGCTTGAAGAAAGAGTCTCAACGCCACCTATACTGGTACCCCAGATACCCTGGTTGATTGAGTATTTGCTCTTCTCCCAACTGAAGTTGAAGCCGTTCTTTACAAGGAAGTCAATCTCCTCCTTTCTGCTCAACTGAAGTTCCCTAATAGGGGCAATGATGTTTACCTCAGGGGCAAGAATCTCAAATACAATATCAAATCTTACCTGGTCATTTCCTGCTCCTGTACTTCCATGGGCAACATTTGTAGCCCCAAGTTTCTTTACATGTCTGAGAACTTCAAGAGCCTGGAAAATTCTCTCTGAACTTACAGAAAGGGGATATGTATTGTTTTTCAGTATATTTCCAAAAATAAGGTATTTGATGCCGTTGTTGTAGTAACTTTCAACAGCATCTACTGTTGTATGTGATGCTGCACCCAGTTGCAAAGCCCTCTCCTCAATCCTCTTCACCTCGTCAGCAGAAAAACCGCCGGTATTTACCATTATTGTATGTACCTCAAATCCTTTTTCATTTTTCAAATAAGGCACGCAGAATGAAGTGTCCAATCCGCCGCTGAATGCCAATACTACTTTCTCTTTCATTTTAATATATGTTTACTCTGTTATTGTCGTTTTATATTTCTCTCTATCTCTTCTTGCAGTTGTTCTGCTGTTATTCCTGTTTCTTGTTCTTCAGTTTCTTGTTTATTGCCCTGAATGGCATTGCTATCCCCTTACCCATTTTGGAGATGAAACTGCTGCCTTTCTCCTCCTCTTTCTCCTGTTTCATATCTGGAGCAATATCTTCAGAGGCCTTTTTTGCAGGATCATAAAGCAATCCGGTGCATAGGCACAATTTGTAGTTGTTGCTTTTGAGTATCTCAAAGTTTTTGCATCCTTCGCACCCTGCCCAGAACTCCTTGTCATCAGTAAGTTCCGAGAATGTTACCGGCTTGAACCCCATTTCTGTATTGATTTTCATCACTGCAAGTCCTGTAGTTATACTGAAAATCTTTGCGTATGGGAACATCTTCCTCGACAATTCAAATGTCATGTGCTTTATTCTTCTTGCAAGGCCGGTCTTTCTGAATTCATGCGCCACAATAAGGCCCGAGTTGGCTACGAATTTTGTATGCCCCCAAGTCTCAATATATGAGTAGCCGGCCAAAGTGCCGTCCTCTGCAATGGCTATTACAGCCTTGCCGTCCCTCATCTTCTCCTTTATGTATTCTGGAGTTCTCTTTGCTATTCCAGTTCCTCTCTCCTGGGCAGATATATATATAAGTTCACAAACTTTCTCGGCATAATCCAAATGGGATTCATTGGCAACTATAACGTCAACTTTCATCTTCTTTTTCACAATTAAAGTAAAGGCCCGGTTAGGCCATATTAAATTTATACAGATATTGTAAAGGGGAAATAAAGCCTCTATTATAAGAGAATAGGGGCACAAATCACACTATCGGCGTCGTCGGACACCAGAACTGAAGTAACGGTTGAATATGTGACTGTTATTTTTCATGGCTGCAAAGATAATAAGTTTTTTTATAATAGGTATCTATTTTTTAGTGTTACAGGCATATTTTTTTAAATTCCGGCAATCCTTACCCGTATTATGGAACTAAAAGGCATTTAGTCATCCGTCACCGTTTTTACCCGCCCGGTGGGTATTACAAGCCCTTTTACAGATTTTGTCAAATAATGCTTAAAAATTTTTTCAAATGGAAATTATTGATGATAAGGTGGTTGAGATTTTGCTGTAAAAAAACTTTAAAAAATAATTGAAAAAAAATTTGGATGGAAAGAAAAAGTGCGTATCTTTGCGGTCCCAAAACGGAAGGACGGGCACACCGGACAGAAGTTTTAGAGTGGAAGTTCATTGAAAATACTGAAAAGACAAGCAGCATAGTTTAAAGACTATGACCTTAAAGAGGAATCTTTAAGAGAGCGTAAATTCCTTTGGAAACAAAGAAG
>SUYL01000015.1 GCA_015060445.1 Bacteroidales bacterium | reverse complement strand
TTAAAATTCCTTATTGGTCATGGAATTTTTGAAATTTTGGCATTAGTGCTATTTACAGGAATAGGCCTAAAGGGATATAGATTGTATCAGGACTTGTATCGTAATAGTTTTTCAAAGGGAACTTTACCACATGTTAATTTATTTATTATACCCACAATGTTATTATTATTTGCTGGAATTATAGAGGCATTCTGTATAAAATATATATAATGAAAAAGTTTCTCTGCCACAGTTTATTTTATTTTTTACTGATTATAACCTGTTCTATAATCAGACAAAATATACATATCGATATACAAATTAATGATGGGAATATACCTATAGGCACGAATATAAGTTTTTATAAAGTTGTATCTATCATTGGATTTATCGTAGAAGCATGTATATCTTATATTATCTTAACTTTAATCGCTTTTATGTGCATTTTCTGCGCTAAATTTTTATCGCCATCTTATACATATAGAGATTTAATAAATATCTATTTGCCAAACCATAGTTATATATTATTAGGATTTGGTATCGGAGAGGCTTTAAAGACTTTATATTTATACGAAAACGACCACTTATTAGCACTTTCTCTTTTGGATAAACGTCAAATACTTATTAATCTTAAAGACTTGATGTCCCATTTCTTTTACATAGATGTATGCACACTTTGTACTGCTCTGATTACGGTATTCTTAATAACAATCCATAAGCCTCACATCTCCGAAGACCGTACAACAAAGTTAATTAGTTTGCTCCCAATTATTGTATATTTCTTCTATATTTTTTACAGCAATTATCAGACTCTTCAAAATATTGGCCAATAATTTTCATACGCTCCTCAAAAGTACAAAGTTTTTTGTAAAGTATTTCGCTCTGCTACAGTCATCCTTCTCAAGAGTCCATTCTTGTCTGCTATTTCATAATAAGATACAATTCTCTTTGAGACATTATAACATTCCAACCTGACTTAAACACAACCAAAGTCTGATTGTCCCAATTATCCTGGACACGATTGATGATTCTTCAGGCAACTTCTCCAAGGCATCCGCACAGAACTCCTCTGGTTTTTGATCTATAATCCAAGTTTTCGGCTTTGCATCTTTGGGATAAGCAATTCTCTTATCAACGCTTTCTTTTTCTCCACTGGCATCTTATCTCTTCCTGCAGCAATGATTTCTTTAGCCAAGTCCTTTTTATGGCCAACTATATATTTATACCATTTCCCGTTAATTTTTGCTTCTACATGGAAGTCATGTTTGATTGTTTCTGTCAAGCAGAATTGCTCAACTTCAAACCCCTCTTCAGTTTGATATGGTTCCACTACAGTAGGAAGATATCCTGTCATCTTCTGCCTATACTTGTCAGGCACAAGATCATGGAGATATCCTTCAATCTTATCTACCCAGAATTCATCCACACCATTGGCCTTTGCAATATTCCGGAATTGAACTACAGCAGATGCCACCTCATCCAATATCTTACCTGCATTCTTGATTGCATACATACCTGCGAAATTGGTCAGATCATTTATATCTATGTCACTGTTTTTTCCGGCAATTGTCAATGAATGGCAATTTTCATATCCCATTCCACCAATATTTACAGTAAACATCAAATCATATGCTGGTGTTACATGCCAGGTACCATCCTTTTCCATCATGAACGAGAAATTTTTTACATGATCATCCACATTCGCCGCAAAAACATTAAACACCATGCGTCTGAAGAGTTCTCTAATCTCTTGTTCCGGAATATTCAAATTAAATGCAGTATCAAAAAGCCCCTCATAACTATCCACACCAGGATTGATGGCCGCCAATGTCTGTACATGTTTCTTCTCCCCGTTCTGTCTATCGTACCTTTCTGTAAGGAAATGATTCACACCTTCCACCTTAAACAAGGATGACGGCATCATTACAATATTTGCAGTTGTTGCCATATCATAATATGTCTTCTCAATTAAGGTGTATGGGAAGTCATCTTTTTCAGCAAATTTCAAGATATAGTACTTAAAATCTTCCCCCAATGCAATCTGTCCACTTTTTACATCTCCTTTCTCATTGATTGCAATGATGGCTTTTGGGTGCATGCCTCCTGCTGAAGTGCCAATTTCATACAAAGCCTGTAAGGTAAGGTCATCTTCAGGCCTTATTACAGCATGGCTTCTGCTCTCAAAAATATCTTTGGATATACGATACAACTCTTCTATTCTCAGATCCTTCTCTGTTGACATATTCTCCACATCCGGTTCGAACTCCAATGCTCCCATTGCCCTCTTTCCTATAAAAGAAAGCATATCAACAGAATTTAACATGCGGAGAGGTATTTTATTTCTTATCGCCCAGTGCTCAAATACCTTACTTCCCCATTTATCAGGTAAAGAATCTGATAAGAATTCAGGCAGCCCCTTATATAACTCATCCCTGTTTCCCACAACCGGCAAACCTCTACCCATGGGCCCTTTTATAGAATTCTTCAAAGGTGAAATGTCGATACCCTTTCCCACAAAAGCCGGATCATATGTAAATATGGCCCGGTTTCCTCTGGTATCCCAATAGAGCTTCCCGACAGGCTCGCCCCAAAGCATTACATTGATTTTATTTTTTAACATTTCTTGCTCTTCTTGGTTTGTTACTTGTTACCATATCATACATATATGCAGACATCGGTATCTCAGGGAGCAGTTCTTCTATATACTCCATTCTGTCAAGAATCTTAAGAAGCCTCAGGAATGTCTGAAGAGTTATATTATACAACTGTCCATTCTCAAACTTTCTTATTGTTATAATATTGATACCGGTCTGTTCTGACACTTCCTTTTGTGTCAAATTATACGAGAGTCTGTACTCTTTAAAGCGTTTACCCAATATAATTACCACTTGGGAAACGGGCATTCTGTTTATCGATTCTTTAATCATACAACAAAAGTAATTATAATATCGTTTAATACAAAATATTAGCATTAACAATAATTATAATAACTCTTTTTATAAATGTTTTCCAATTCTTTTCCCGTATCCTGCATACAGTCTATTAGAATTGTACGATTTACTTAGTAAGCAATATAAATCGTGTTCAGACATCTTTATATTCCAACCTGACTTAAACAACCAAAGTCTGATTGTCCCAATTATCCTGGACACGATTGATGATTCTTCAGGCAACTTCTCCAAGGCATCCGCACAGAACTCCTCTGCCGCTACATATTTATTTTTGCACCTGCTCATATATACCTTTTTTGCCGCAGGGTCCATGACATCATGATAGATTGCATTCAGGAATGCATTATATCGGCTTCCCATTAAATTTTTCAATCCTCTGTGTCCTATCACTTCATGCACTATCGTATTTGACAAATCATTCAAATCCATATGGTTTTCTGGAATGACATATATCTTGTCATATGCTCCATCATAAAAGCCAAGTATTGTCCTGTTATCCTGTACTTGAGCCACATCAAGAGGTTCTATCCCAGCCATTGACATTTTTTTCATAATGTCCTCATCTATGACATATTTATCAGACTCCCGTACTGCGGCACCTAAACGGAACAAAGGCTGCAACAGATTTATAATATCATGTTTGAGCTCATCTGACATGTATATATTCCAATAGCCGGATGTATATACTGGCCTTATTTTCCATTTTTTCAGATATTTTTTGAAATACCCCATAATCACATCATCGTACAATGCCTGCAACCCTTTATTGCCACTGCCCAATGAATATCTTCTCATCTGCTTTTCCCCACCCACTATCCTAATGCTGTCATAGCCATTATAAACAGCATAATGCAACATCCTTTTGGAAAGGAACTCCCACCATTTATGAAATGGGGCATCCGGAATAGACAGTTCCAACTTAGTTTCATAGTCAACTACAGAATTTATATATTTCTCCAATCTCGCCATATAGTCCCCTACATCTGCAGCATCTGCCAATAATTTTTCAATCACATTATATGAATAATAGTTCGGCTGCAAGTCAGTATCATATCCATATTCCCTTGCATCCTGGTGTCTGGATGACTGCATCTCATCTATCAACAGTATCTTCTTATCTCCTTCAAACATATCAGCACACCGGCACCAGCAGATGGTACGGTCATCAGCGACATCAGTAAAATGCACATCATCCGTCCTATATCTGGCAATATCTGGAGATGATATAACTATCTCCTTATAATTTGTCAGTCCTGGTGTGGCGTACTGCAATCTCAAGGTATTTATTCCTTCCCCTTCCAATACATGTTCTTCCAAATGGAGACGGTTCATTTTGATTTGTGCGATGAGATCCTCTTTGGTAATCATATTTCTAGAATTTCTCTTGAGATATTCCTCGAGTCCCAATATCTTATCCTCCTCCTTGCTTATTTTTCCATTAAGGACACCCATCCATTGCTCTCCAGTTGCCTTGACCATTTTCTGAGCAACTACAATCCTTTCACTGGTATAGTAAAATAGACGTTCAATCATGATATGAATAAAAATAGCCTGCCGCAAAGAAAACGACAGGCTGCAGTAATTTTAAAGATTCTGTGTTTTCTTTACAGTCCTTTTATTGCTCTTATCAACTGTCCTTCCTTCATTATTATCAAAAATAAACACAAGCCCCTTGGTGACAGCATTATATGCTACGGATGCATTTATTGCTTGTCCTTCCTTATTTTTCATACCATCAATCTTTACCTTCATACCGCCAAGTAGCATATCTTTTTGCATCTGCGATATTTCCGCTCCGGCTATTTTATCCGGGACATGCGCCTTCCCAACCTCCACATGATTGAGTTGGTTGGTATCCTTATCCAATGACACCAACAGATTTAGCTCGCCATTGGATGTATTGCAAGTCAACTTGGCACATCCTCCATCCTTAATGGTATTCTGCTGCTCTTCTGTAAGATATTGGCCATATATTGCAGATTTGAAATTCGGGAATTTTCTGCACAGTTCCACCCTCAGTTCTGGCTTTCCCTCTGAATTGCTGCGCATAAAGAATTTGGCATGTCCCCCTGTTATCTCAACATTGGGCAATTTCCCTTTTATTGCCAATAAATCCGTTTTTCCATAATTCAAAAGGGTCTCAAGATTATTTGTCTTTTCCAGTACTTCTTTGGTAATTCCCAGTTGTTTCATCTCTTCCCATGGAAGATCCTCAATTGTCAGTTTTGCCATTTTCTCAATTTTTTTAAGTTATTCAATAAGTCTTTTTCTCTTTGCCTTTGCATAGGACATACTTACTACCGTCCGATTGTCCACCCTGATGGAAACCATTTCAGCATGCCTTACGGTCTCCAATTGCTTGACTTTTTCCAAAGCTTTCAAAGCTGCCTCTCGAGCGCAGGAATTTCTGCCTTCCAACATATATGTCATAGTCCTATCTTTTTTTGGTGTTCATAACTGATCTCATTTGTAATGCTACCATCCCGATAGTAACATTTCTTGATCAATTCCCCTCTTTCATCGTAAAAATCCCCCCAGCCATTGGCTCTATTATTTATGATTCTCACCTTAAATTTCCTTTTCCCGTTTTTATGATAATGCCTTTCTATACCATTGATGTAGCCCTCATCATATGGAGTAACAGACATAATCTTACCTGAAGAATAGTAAGTGCCCCATTTGCCCTCTCTTTTACCGTTCTTATAGTATCCGTGCTGCTCATATCTGTCCATATCCTTTTCCATCCAAAAACCTTCTTTCTGGCCATTTACATAAGTCCCCTCAGCCACACGCCCAATATTGGCATCATACTGGATGAATTCCCCATCTATTTTACCATTTTTCACACTGAACATCATTGAATCTTCTCCATTATATACCTTATACCGCCCGTCTTCAGTAATTGCTCCCAATATTTCAGGATTATCCGGGCTCATCCATATGGTACTGTTTACCATTACCAAATAATTTCCGTTTTCTGTTTTCACCTTTTTCATAGCTATAGGATTTTTCTTAAACCATGCTGTTGTATACCCATCTGCTGCAATCTGACATCACTCATAAACTCCTGCTTAAGCAAAGTCAAATGCCTGTCATCTGTCATGGATAACGAGTAATTGTCTTTGGTATCTTCATATTTAATTTTAAGGTCAACCTTCAATGTATTGCCCTCAGGCTTATTTGACAGTATCCTGTTGATGATATCAGAAATTATTCCATCTATCTCGACTTTTTTCACTGCATCAACCTTAGGAATAATTAAGATAAATACAGGTCCTTGTCCTTCTCTGTAGGCCTTAATGGTAAGATTTTTCATAGGCTCATTTTTTTAGTGTTTTTTTTTACATTCATCAGATATTCGTTGAGATCCTTAAAATTGTGCTGGCCGTAGTATCCGGACATATCAATAGCATTGTCACCATAGATATCAGCTATTTTCACAAAAGCTTTTTTCCCTTCACAATCTGCATCCAGACAAGCAAATATCTTATTGGCTCCAACTTCATGCAGTTTTTTTAGAGCAACAGGCAACATAGCAAGCGAATTGAGGATAATGGCATTACACTGCGAATTGTCTCTGAACAGTTCCTTATATGACAGATAATCAAAAAAACCTTCAAAAATCATAAAATCCTTACTGTCGCTTTTCTCGACGATTGTTGTAATGTATTTGCCATTACATCCTTTAAAATGTTCATTACGCAGCTCATATCCTCCTTTGTCATTTTTAAACCCAATGGCGTAATACTGTTTTCCGCTGTTACCATTGGCAAATGCCACTTCATTGCAATAACGGTTTGCTGTATTGGATGAAATACCCCTCTTAAGTATATATTTCTTCAGTGGCCAACTGAAAATACGTTTTACCTCTATGATAGATAATTCTGATGGTTTCCTCTGGGGTAGTTGCTCCACCGGAGAACAGCTGCAAGTACGTAACTTATCAAGTGCTTCCTTAAAACCACAATTGTGTATCAACCGGACCAGCTCAATTATATCGCCGCCTTGCCCAGTTGACATATCCTTAAATGTATTGGTGACAGGATATACTATACATGACGGATTCCTGTCCTGTCGGTATGGAGCATGGAACAAGGCATAATTACCTTTAAGTGATACAGGATGTACATTGTTTTGCAATAGATAATCGATTATTGAAATTTTGGATTTCAAAAACTCCAAATCGCTGTTATTTTCGTACATTTGTAAAGTGACTAACGAGTTAACACACACAAATATACATAATTTTTTATCATATAATTATAACTTTTGACTCTTTTTATAATTATTTGATGTATTCGCTTGTTATAATATGACTCTGGACCAAAAATAATGATATGAGAAAGATAATAAAAGAGAATAGAAATCCTGACCAACTTAAAGAATACTCAAAGTATATGATGGGGCTATTCAAAAGAGGCGGCATCACACGCAAGGAAATAATGCAAATTATGGATCTTGCATACGTATCGGTAAGTCGCAAGTGCAGTGATCAGGACTTCACTCTCCATGAGATGATAGTCATAGGTAATCATATAGGTAAAGATTTCGTATATGACTTTGTGGACAAAGATCTCACAGACAAGGGATACAGCGAACTTATCAAGACAAACAGAAAATTGAATAAGGTTATAGAAGACCAAGCCGCCACTATCATGCAATTAAAAAAGAAGATTGCCCAGATGGAGAGCCAGCAATCATAGATAAGGTTCAACCATCTGGCTTATCTCATGCTTGATTCTGTGATAGTTCTGCTTGACAATATCATACATACTACCACCTTCCGCCTCCGCCAAAGGTGGTATTTCTTTGTAGTATTTCATATTATGCAACACATTTTGATTGGCCAAAACCCTAGCGTGAAAGAATTTCTGGCTGATTTCCTGCCCCCAATTGTCTGCTACCTGTCCCACAAAACTACCTTGAGAAAGTGTTGATATAATACTTGCAGGTATCATATCTTCAAGGTTGGTATTGAAACTCATGCTTTGCGATGAATCTCTGTCATTCACAGACAGGCCTTTTTTATTGACGTGAATCTTTCCAAATGTCTCAGCCAACATTTTGGCAGTTCTTCCCTTAACTTGCCCAGAAAAGACATTACCGATAGTGTTGATGATTACATCCGCTTCTTTCTCACCATAATCCCTAACAATCTGCGATAGATCCTGCGCTCCTGCAACAATTGCCACCCTATTGCTCCTTGCAGTTGCAATCAAATTATCCAACCCTTTCAGATATATTGTTGGCAACTCATCCAATAACACAAAACTCTTTTGTTTACCTGGTTTATTGATAATCTTGAAGATTCTGCTTGTGTATAAGGAAAGAGCTGCAGCATATATTGTCTGCCTGTCGGGATTATTTCCAATACACACTATCTTAGGTTCCAAAGGATTATTTATGTCCAATGTAAAATCATCTCCGGACATGGCCCAATATACAGATGGCGATGACAAACGTGTCAATGGAATCTGTGCTGATGCTATTTGCCCCTGCAACTGATCCTGTGCATTTCCCTCCATTGCATTAATAAAAGGAGACATGTAATTCTTCACATCCTCCTCTTTTTGCAACATACTAAATACAGCCTCGTATGGTTGCATGAGCAACTCTATTGCATGAGGTAATGTGCAGTATTTTCCTCCTTCATACAATTTAAGGTACCATATAATTGCAGTAAAAAAGACTATGGCCGATTCAACAAAGAAGTCTCCTTGTTTCTGTATCCAAGTCTTATTGAGATTTATCATCACCATATATGCAGCTTCATAAGCATCAATTATATCCGTCATAAAATGAGGATTCAACGGATTACAACGATTGGTTTTGGTTGGGTCATCAAAATTTATGACATAAAATTTTGGCATCTTACCCCAATTCCCCACCCTGTCGAGCATTATGTTGTATACTATTTTACTCAAGTCCGGATATTTGAAATCATAACATAACCCACAGTATCCCTTGGATATCATCTGTTCAATAAAATGGTAATAGAAAGAAAAGGTCTTTCCACTACCTGGTGTACCAAGCACCATTGATGCCCTGAAACAGTTGACACAATTGATCCATCCATCATACTCCTTGCCGTTATAGCTAAATTTGGTCGGGATGTTTACGGAATCATCATTTTCAATTTTTCTTGTCTCCTGCATAAAATTAACTTTAACAATGGCATCTGAATTATCTACAATATTTCCAAGACCAATATACCCACCAATAAGATATGCAGAAGCACACAACTGAAGATAAAGCAACAGACTGCAAGCCATATAATATATCCCCGGCTCCATAAATCCTATAAGATAAAACAGCAGCGTTGCTATACAAAAAATTGAAATTTGCCTTGTTATATTTGTTTTTCTAACTACAGTAGAACCCAAACCTGCCAAGACGACTGACAATACCACTAGTGATTTTACAAAAATATAGTCAGACAACCCTAATTTATAACCCAAAGCTGCAATTACCCTTATCGTCTCTCCATTATTGAATACAGTATAATTATGAAGAATTGTATGAAATGCCATAATCACCAATGACACCAGCCAAAATATTGATAAAACACTTTTTCTCATAATATCCTCCTATTATTTTCACGCTTGCTTGAATAATACAGATCCCTTCGTGACAGATTATTGTCATTGCTCCATCTATTGTACAGAAACACATTGGCCATCTCCCAGCTGAGGCACTGGTATGTCTGTACGCTTTCCTGATAAGGCACATACCGTACCCTCTGCCACTCTCCCTGCTTGCCGTTCCACAATGCAGCTGAGACATCATGAGACAGAACAGAACCTTTAACTATTCTGCAATTTTTATGGTCAATATAATATACACCATATATTCGGCCATCATCATTTTTTAGGAACTGTACGCCCAATTGATATTTGGCCAATATTCGCCTCGCATGCAATTCCGACATTGAATGTTCCAATGCGAACTTTATAATATTACACATCCTTTCCCTGGTCCTCTTTCCCATATATGTGTTGACTTGCTGTCTGAATTCAAATTCTACCTTTACAGCCCTGGTCCTCCTTCCCATATCTATTCCTGCTGCAATAAAGTGCCCGTCCCTTTCTATAAGTTCAATATTTCTGTCCAGCAATATCTTTTGAAGCTCGAAGATATTATCATATCTATATCTGCCAGCTGTGTCCGTCACAATCTGGGCAATCATATCCTTGCGCCTTCTGCCTGGAGTAAAATAAAGTGGGATTATATTCTCATGCTGAAGCTGGGACCTTCGCATTACTTGGTTAAGTTCCTTAACATAATTATTGGTTTTTCTCCTCTCATTATAATCATTAATTTTTTTTCCATTTGGCTGGACCCGGTGAGATATAATATGATAGTGACGGCGACCAGTATCATTATGCTCAACTACTATATAGGGTTGTGCTGCATATCCCAGTCGTACCATATACTCCTTGCACAACTCCTGTATATCAATTCTCTTAAGCTCCTCTTCTGTAGGATTTATAGATGCATGAAAAGATATATTATCTGTTCTTATGTTTGCCCGGTCCAATTTACTAAATTCATTTTTCAGGGCATCAATAATATCTCTTTCCGAAGGCCCTTGAGGAGTAATATTATTATATGCTATAATCTTATTATCCTCAATACCCATTTTAGAGACAAGATAATTCAAGCTCGCATGAACCTGTGCTGCTTTATGAATTTTGATTACCATTACTATTACCTACCAGCAGTTCCTTGACAAGTTGGATTTCTTTCACCAACAAACTCGTCATTTTATACAATTCATTCATTTTCCTTTCCGTACCATAAGAACTGATTTTGTTCTTGGAGGCATTGTAACTCTTGACAACCTGATTATAATTTACACCTATCTTCTTCACCTCCGCTACCAACAACCTCATACTTTCCAACACCTTCTCCTCCTGTACTGCCCTACGCACCGGCATAACCCGGGTTGAAAAAAGTTTTTTTCTTATATACCTTGAGACGGATTTATACCCGGCATCCTCCATCCTATGCCTAAAATCTATGTATTCCAGCTCTGTAAGACGTATATTAAGTCTCCTGGTTCTACAATCTGTTTTCATATGAATAAACGAGTTGCGAGTTTATTTTCCCGACACAAAGTGTCGCAATTTCCGCGGTATTCATACCGTGCAAGATAGTGTTTTGTCATACAAACACACATCTTGCTTTTATACCTTTCACACTTCCCGGCGCAAAGATATAAAATAATCTTATTGATATGATTTATTTTGTTTTTTAACATATTGATATTATTTATATCTTTGCACAAAGTCGCAAAATAGACAAGGAGCGTAGTCGCAGAATTGATATATCGCATTATAAACAATGCGTATAATAGCAAGGGAGCAAAATTGCAATATAGATAAGTCGCACAATCACAAAAACGCAAAAGTAACTAAGCGCATAATATTATAATAGATAAATCACATAATCACATAATCAATTATGAGCAAATTACAAATAAACACTGATGAATTCTCATCAACTTTTCTTGACTCAAAAACTCCAACAGAAAAACCAGAGAAAAAGAAAAAAGAAATGACAGGAGTATCAGCACTCACCGAGTGCGTCAGAATCAGCACAGAAAACAAATATGCTCTAAAAAAATATCTCCTAAAAAAAGAAGAAGAGGATGGCAAGGCAACACCACTTAACAGAATAATAAATGACATCCTAACAGAGTGGGTGGAACAACATAAAGACTAAGGGTGCAAAAAGCACCCTTGGTTCATTTGACAAGAAGAATCTGCGTAGCGACAATCTCTGTAAGGCTTCGTGAAGTTCCATCTGCAGATGTATATTTGATATATCTCAGTTTACCTTCAAGCTCAAGTTCTACACCGCCAACAATAGACTTCAGGTCTTCGATACCATTGTTGTTCCATGCAACAACATTATGCCATTGCGTTTCTACACTTATGTTCCCATTGCGGCCCTTAACAACTTCACTTGTTGCCAAAATGAAACGAGCTACTTGAGCACCATCAGGCAGGTTAATGATTCTGGCATCTTGTCCTACCTTCCCAGACAGAATAACTTTGTTTTTATTCATGTTTTTCTTTTTTGTGGGACTTCATATCCCTGTTAAACAATAAATTCATTGCTCAAAAGGAGTAGTGGCAATGCACAGTCAAGGTTTTGTGGGGAAATACTACCTGTACAGGTGGAGATTTTGCCACAAACACAGCTTGACCTTGCCAATGCGGTGACACGACCTACCTTTGCAATTGATTTATTGGAACAGGGTAGAAACCAGAAAAATATTAGAATTTCTCAGTAAAAAGCTGTTTTTTGAACAAAAGACTGAATAACAGCAACTTGTATGCTGAAGAAACACTCGTTTACAATTCGCTGATTATATGGTGTTTAAGAACAACAAGGGACAAAAACCCAAGTTTTAAAGATTACCTTGTTCAGCTTTAGAATTGCAAAATTTTATGCTTAGAACCTATTTTATTTCAAAATATTGAATAACATATAATTATATACCTTTCAGGGAGAAAATGTCAACTTTTTTAATTTAGAATAATTCTACAGGGAGAAAATGTCAACTTTTTTCTTCTTTTTTCAGGCATTTTTCTAAGAAGTGCCTGAAAAGACCTATATTTAATGACACTAATTGACATTTTTTCATTCAAAAAGCAATTCTTTTCTCGTTTAAAGAACCATTTTTTAACAGTTGTAAAAAGGTTGTATATATCAAGTATTAGATAGTAGTAGGGGCATTTTTGAGGGTTTATCATTCTGATTACCAATCTACTAATTAGAAAAATCGGGGAGAAAATGTCAACTTTACAGGGAGAAAATGTCAACTTTCACTTATTTTCCAGGGAGAAAATATCAACATTTCAGGGAGAAATTATCAACTTTCTCCATAACTTAGGGAGAAAATGTCAACATTTCACCCCGAATCAAAACATTTCATCTATTTCAAGAGGTTCTCCGTCCATACCAAAACTGTATTCCAGTTCCTTTGTTATCACAGTAAAAGCGTATGAACACACATCATTGATACTGTCACCATTTATTTCAGTTCTTTTCACAAGTTCCGCAATCTTTTGGTTAACTCTGGCTACATTATCCAATGTCAACCTTGTAATTATTTGTGACAAACGAGCATCATCCATACTGAACTCCCTTTTGCATACTGTTTCAATATTTCTTCTCTGAATCTCAAGAAATTCCTTTTCCTTTTGTGTCACCACGGCCCTCACAACTTTAAAATTAAGTTTATACGGTTCCTTATCGGACATAGAATTATATACTTCTGCCACTTCAAACCAACAATTTGCCTTCTCAAATAGTTCTTCATATGCCGGTCTTATCACCCATCTGTAAAGGTCCTTATAGTCCTTATATTTCCTGCCCAGATTCATCACCTTCCTGAATTTGTTCAAACGAATGGAAAATCCTCCCTTTTCCCGCCAACTTGACACCAACATGTACATTCGTATTGTGTACTTGCTTGTGGCATTGAAAGCTATTTCTTTGATATATTTTGTGAATCCTTTGTCTGCCTGATAAAACAGCTTGAGAATATCCCTGTCTATCTCAATGATACAATGCCTTGAGTATTTCTTTTCCACATGTGCCTTTGCAATCAATCCAGCAATAGTCCACCTCGGTTCCCCAGTCTTTGGATTTATCGTCTCCACTTCAACTGGTATGCTGCACAATTTTTTTATCAAAGGTTTAACTGTATTATATTGATCAGGGCCTACACCCAAATCTTTATAAGGAATTTCTAAAGACACATTACCGCCCATATCACCAAAAAGTGACAGTTGTCCATCAGCTGATGAGACACCATATTTCTCATAGTTCTGGATGCTCTCCTCTATCACTTTCTGCATTTTCTCCACTACCAGAATCAGCAGCCTCATCTGCATCAGGCGAAAATCATGTGACATAAAAGTGATTAGATTAGGTTGTTTAAGCCATGTTATGTTTTCAGGCAATACAACTGATTTCTTTGTACGAGGCAATCCCTTCCTTTCCAGAATCGCCTTCCCTTCGACTATCTTTTTCGCCCTTTCCATACTACCCGTTAATCTTATCGTTGATATATCCGGTTATGCAGCTGTAAAGTCTGAAATAGTCATCTGAGCCTTCATAATTTACCTCATGCCTGTAATAATTTTCAAAAAGATAGGCATGGGCAGCCATCAATTCCTGCAGCACTTGTTCCGCATTAAGGTTTGAATCATTGTCAAACTCTTTTTCAATAATTCTTTGAATCAAATCTAACTTTGTCATATCACTATAATTTCAGGTTTTTCTTTTTATCATGTTTCAGATCCTCCGGAATAGAGATATCATCCATCTCCTCCTTCTGGTTTTGGCCAATCTCAAGACCGAAATGTCCTGTCATGAACTGCGTCACCGCTTTGGCATCCGCAAGCACATTGAAGATATACTGAGGATCCTGCTTCATATTCTCCAGCCAACATTTCAAGTAGGCAATATTATTCTGCTGAGGAGTCTGCTCCACGCCTATGGAGAGACCAGTCAAACCAGCAGACAATTCCGCAATAAGTTCCTCATGGCCATATGAGTCAACTCTTTCAGGAGCCTTCGTCTTGCGAGGACAAGCATCAGGATGCATGGTGCTGTGAGCCATTTCATGCAGAGCTGTACTGTAGAACTGCGCCATCTGACTGAACTGCTCCCTTAACGGCAGTACAATATGG
This sequence comes from Bacteroidales bacterium, assembly GCA_015060445.1. Classification (GTDB taxonomy): domain Bacteria; phylum Bacteroidota; class Bacteroidia; order Bacteroidales; family UBA932; genus Egerieousia. The sequence goes on along the minus strand of SUYL01000015.1, from coordinate 81,414 downwards.
TTGTCTTTAGGTGCATAATAAGCTTGATTTGAACGCTGCTCGTGAACAGGGCATATCCAATCACCTTGCAACTGTTTATCAAGCATAACGTGACTTTCTCCCTGGACCATATTTGTAACACAGAACTTCTGCTGGAATTTATCATATATCTCAGGTCTCACTTCCTGCATATTTGTTTGACATATATTGAAAACAACATAGTATGACAGCTTCACTTTGGTAGTACACTGCTCCTGTTGCTCCTTAGTCATCTTCTGGAACTGATCATCGGGAATATATTTTCCATTTTCATCTTTATGATAACAGATATAGTGCTGCACTGGCCATCCTCTCTGTCCCTTGAGAATACTTACACCAAGTTTCTGTGCTTGGTTATATGTGAGATATACAGGTAATCCGTAACCTTTCATGTCCATTGCCAATGAAAGAAGAAAAAGATTTGCGCCTCTGTATCCGGTACCACGAAGGTTGACAGGATAAGCACTGACATTGAACCATGGTTTCTCCCAGAAGAGTTCATCATTGAATTTCTCCATCAAAGCAGAAGTATATGCTTCCGCCAGTTTTTCAAGTGTCTTATTCATATAGATATCTATTTTTTCACAAATATATATCTATTTGATTAATTTTTTTGTTTTTTATCGCATTGTTATTATATCTTTGTGTAAAATTTTAAACCATGGCAAAAACAATTGCATTTTTCACCGTTAAGGGGGGGACAGGAAAAACATCCATTGCCGTACTGTTCTCATCATGGCTCAATAAAGAGAAGAAAAAAGTACTCTGCGTTGATGCCGATGCCCCTGCCTATAACCTATTCAACCTACGTCAAAGGGAGATCAGCGAATACGAAAAGTCACCGGAAATGATTGACCGCCATCTTCCTTCTGGCAACAACTCTATTTATCCTATAATCAAACTAGGCACAGAGGAAGAAAAACAAAACCTTATACGGCTGAAAAAAGAAGACATCTTTGACTTTATTGTCATTGACTATCCTGGTTCTTTAACTGATAGCAATGCAATATCTCTTATCAAGGCTAAATTCATAGACCTTGCCATCCTGCCAACAATTATGGATACATCAGTAATTGTTAGCAATATAAAAGCAGCTACCCAGCTGATGCATTACATACCAAGTGTAAGACTCTTATGGAACAATGTCCTCTTCCATGAAAAAGAAGAAATATATAAAGAGCATACCCAAACCATAGAACAGAAATATGGCCTACAAGTATGCAAAAATAAGGTTAAAAGCACCTCATACATGAGAAGGGAGTACGGCAGTGACACGATATTCATAAAATCGACACTATGCTATCCGGAGAAAACCATCCTGGACAAGAAACTTAACTACGATACAATCTTTAAAGAAATAATCTCAGAATAATACCAATATGAGTAGACGCGAATATAATTTCAAATCAGACATATCAAAAAACAGTTTCAAAACAAACAGATCATTCTACAAGATATCAAGCCGTGCCAGGGAACTGACAATAAAGAATCTTGCTGCAGCGTTAGGCAAATCAAGGAATGCCTTCGTGATATACCTGCTTGAAAAATGCACAGAGTATGATCCTGAGTTGAAATTACGGTACAAAACATACTATGATGAAAATCTTAGGATTCTGGAGGAAGAAGCAAAGAATATCTCCTCCAAAAATAACATCAGACAGTCCAATAATCAAAAGAGTGACCTATAAAATAACAGATGGCTTTACTGATCTTAAACCAGATTATTCTCTAAAAGAACTGGGAGAAGAACAGTCACAAGCCCTTGAACTGTCAACGCTGGATTTTGCAATAACAGAAAAAGAAATAGAAGATTATGAAAAGAACTTCAAGACACTTAGCGGTCAGTATTAGCGCAATACTTTTACTGGCACCACATGCAGTATCTGCACAAACAATCGACATCTCATCAGGATTGACAGAAGTAGAATCACAATTAGCCAGCATATACAGCAGCGCATTGAACATAGCCATGACGCTATTCGGGCTTGGGGCATTGATAGGCCTAATAATAACAGCTTATCAATTGTACACAGATGAGCACGGGCAGGGGTGGAAAAAATCCCTTTCATGGTTCGGAATTCTGGCTTTCATCTGCATTGCTCTATATGCTATAAAACAGATGTTCAACATCTGATGAAAGACAATTATGGAAGTAAACAAAAGCCTTGACTCCAAAGTAAGCTGGATGAGAATAGAAGGGACATATCTTCTTTTCCTGGCATTATGGATAGTGATTGCACTTATCATCACTTTCATCTGCCTATCAGCAAATATACCTGCTATTCTGATGCTTGCCATACTATGCAGCAGCACTACGGCTGTTGTACTGTATTTAATGTCTGCTTCCGCCAAAGGTAAGGCTGCCACAAAGATTGCCTCAAAAAGAAAAATGAACTACTACATATGCAGACGATAAGGAAAGTTGAATACCAGGATCTGTACCCAGTGCTGGAAGTAAATGAAGAATGCATAATAGGCAAAAGCGGAGACATATGCATATGCTATCTGATGTCATTGCCAGCCAAGAACAGCCTTTCAGCTGATGAATATAGTGAGATGCGCCAGCTGCTGATACGTGCATTTGGCACATTGCCTGTCGGGACAATAATACTCAAGCAGGACATATATTTCTCTACCCATAACGAGATGGGCAATAAGGATGATGGATATCTGATTCAATGCTATAACAGCCATTTCAACCATCGTCAATATCTGCAACATACATCACTATTGCAGTTCACCATGCCACACCGCAACAGGCAGGATATCTCCTCATTGGGCAGTATCCTAACAAGAGGCAATATCTTTACACAGAAGGTACAGGCAGACATATATACATTTGTGGACAGCGTGGAGCAGGCTGTCAATATGTTAACATCTGACAAGAGGCTAATGCAGTTACGCAAGCTTACTCCTAATGAGATAAATGACATATCAGGGAAAATCATAAATTTCTGCAATAATGAGCAATACATACTGGAGGATATCCAGCTGCAGCCTGACAAGGTTAAAATTTCCGACAGAGAAATATATAACCTGTCCGTCACATCCCTGAAAGACATGCCCAACAGTTTTGAGGAAAATGTCATTGACAGGATACTCTCAACTGATACAACCAAAATGTACTCCAGCATCCTAGCGCAAATTGGCTATAACATAGCCTCGAACCACATCGTCAACCAGTATATCAAAATAGTGGACAGCAACAAAGCCATGTCACGATTGGAAAGCAAATCCCGTTTCCTGCGGTCCATGAGCGGTATCTCTGCAGACAATGCGACACACTACGAACACATAAGCGAATATATGGAAGAGGTTGCAGAAAACAATCTGCAGACAGTAAGATTTTCAGTACAAATATTGGTGGAAGGAAGTACGGATATCAATAATTTGGTCACGTCACTCCTCAGACATGGAATACATCTTCGTAAAAATGGCTATAACTGCCCTGTTCCCTACTGGGCAAGTATACCAGGGAACAGCGCAGATCTTCCAGATGAAGAATATATGACACAGTCATTACAGGTTGCAACCTCATTAGCATCCTTGGAAACAGCATCCACAGGCATAAAAAACGGTTCATTCTATGTTACCGACAGGACAACCCATGTGCCAGTAGCCATTGACCTATCCACTGTCGCACAGGAAAGAGGACTGATTACAAACTATAATATTTTCACGCTGGGGCCGTCAGGATCCGGCAAATCATTTTTAACAAACGAGTACATTACCCAGTCCTATTATAGGGACCAGGCACATTGTGTGCTCATTGATCAGGGCAACTCGTATTTTTCCTTGTGCCAGATTATACGTGAACAAACAAATGGTAATGACGGCATATACTATAATGCTGATGACTATCCATTTTCATTCAACCCATTCCTGAACGTCACTAGTGAAGAAGACAAGACATTTCTTCTGTCACTGATATACTGTATCTGGAAGAAAAAGTCTCCCTCAGCCGCAGAGGATGCACTGTTATATGAGGCTATAGAGTTGTACCTGTCCGAAGGTACCTGGTGCGACCGCACCATGGATAACTTCCGCAATTGGCTGAATGATACATGGTCAATTGCCAAAGCTGATGATATCGCCTCATGTGGCTTTGCCATTAAGGATCTTCTGATAGCTCTTAAACCTTTTTGCCTTGGAGGTAAGTATAGCACATTGCTTAACAATAAGCAAAACATCAACCTTAGCACGAAAAGATTCGTATTGTTTGAAATCGACAGCATCTCCAATAATGAGGTCCTGTTCCCCATTATTACATTGCTGATTACAAAACTATTTGCCGACAAGATGAAGGCTGTCAAGGAACGGAAAATAATGCTTATTGAAGAGGCTTGGAAAGCAATCTCCTCACCAGAAATGGAGGGATGGATACAATGGCTATGGAAAACCGCAAGAAAGCATAATGCTCAGGCCATGGTTGTCACTCAAGAAGTGGAAGACATCATATCCTCACCTGTAGTAAAACAGGCTATAATAAACAACTCTGCCATCCGAATTCTGTTAGACCAGAAATCTCTTAAAGACAAATATGATGACATTGCAGCCATCCTGGCACTCAATAATCAAGACAAGAACCTGATCTTTTCAATCAACAAAGATCTTGACCGCCGATATAAATACAGAGAAGCATACATATGCATCGGTTCACACAAATATGTCTATGCAATAGAAACATCCCCACAGGCATATTGGGCTTATACCACTACACGCAGTGAACAAGTCCTCCTCAAAAATGAGGTGGAAAAATGTGGGGGAAGTTATATACACGCAATTGATAACCTTACACAAGACCATTGATATGAAACGAGTATTTATCATTATATGCCTCAATATTTTTATTGGCACAAATGCAAAGGCTCAGTGGATAGTGCATGATGTAATGGGAGAGATTACAGCCATTGCCAACAGCCTTGAGGAAGTGGGAGTCTCATCAGAGAACCTTGCTGCAGCACTGGAGAGCGTTGAGAAAACAAGCCACATGCTGGATATTGCCATTGAGAATGTTAACCGCATGCAACAGGTGAAGAAAAAGATAAGCAACGGAACTAAGGTATTGGAAATACTATCCTACTCTGTTATGACAGGCAATGAATACACCAAATTGGCCAAAGTTCTCATGGAAAGCAAGTTCTCCAACTTGAAAAAGACAAGACATATAGCCAATCTTTACTCACTGTTCTGCGCAAGCACCAAGTATGTGATTGAGCTGGAGGATCTGATTACTGACAATGTATATGAGATGAATGATGCCGAGCGGTTGAAGTTTGTCAACGAACTCCACAACAAGGCCTGCCGCAACTATAACAATATCCGATATTATGGCCGCCGTCTCATGGATGACCTATACTATCAGAACCAGCTTGACAACGACCTCAGACTATTAAACAGCGTATTATAATTTATAATGGATTTTCTACAAGAACTATATAACCTCAAATCACTACTACTGGATGATGTATTTCCACAATTCCAGTATGTTGCATCCGGGATAGGCGGCATAGCAGCAACTATCCTTATTGTCACTGTGTGTTATGAGAGTTATATCAAAGGAGGTTTTGATTTAGGTCTGGCCTTAAGGCCATTCTGTATAGCATTTGTGCTCAGTGTCTTTCCACAACTGGTAATAGCACCGCTTGATGGTATATCACAGGCCACAACGAAATGGATGAGCAACATATGTGATGACATGAAATCGGAAAGGGAATTGCTCAACAAAAGGATAAAAGCAGCCATTGAGTATGAAGAAGAAGCAACTGATGTTGACAATACAGATATCGCTGATATGGATGCCAAATACCAGGCCAGTAATGTATCCAGAGCCGAGATGCCCGGATGGATAGAAAGATCCTGTATGAACATCATGATTTGGCTTGTAAATCTTCTTACACATGTGGCTCAAGTGTTTGTTTCTTTCCTGTCAATAATATACATGATGCTGTTATCTCTTACCGGGCCGATCACCTTTGCCCTGGCAATCATACCATCGTTCCGCAGCGGTATTACCAGCTGGTTTGCCAGATACATCCAGATTATGTTGTGGCAGCCTCTTGCACAGATATTCATATTCCTTACTGGAAGTATCGGTAATATCATACTTGAGACAGCATTGAAAGAAGAAAGAACGATTACGTCTCCCCAGCTCACCCTTCTATGCGTGAGCATCGTATCAGTCATCGGTCTGTTCAAGATACCAACCATAGCGGAGTGGGTAGTAGAAAGCACCGGTGGTACAGGGTTCAACGCAGCAGTTAACAAAGCCGGTGTAAATAGTGCCGCAGGAGCAAAAAGAGGGGCAATTGCAGCAACTGCATTCTTCAAAAGATTCTTAGGATAAATATGGAAAAGACAATAAAGGCTTTCAGCAGAATAGAAAATTCATTCAAGGGCATAAAAATAATAGCCCTGACTGCTATGGTGTCAAGTGGCATTATAGCAATAACATCCATTGTGTCAGCCCTGCAATATGCGGAGAAACAGCGTGAAAAAATATACGTTCTAGACCAGGGCAAGAGTCTTCTGCTGGCTCTACAAAGCGATAAGGTGGCCAATAAACCAATCGAAGTTAAGGACCATATTACACGATTCCATGAACTCTTCTTTACCCTTGCCCCAAATGTGGAAAGTATAGAACATAATATCAATGCAGCCCTTAATCTTGCAGACAGGAGGGCATATGAACATTATAATGACCTACAGGAGCAAGGTTACTACTCAAGGCTAATCAATGCCTCAATAAGCCAGTCCCTGACTGTTGACAGCATCAAAATTGATTTCAGCATTTACCCATACAATGCACGTACATATGCTACTATGTATATCGTCAGAAGCAACTCATTAGTTGTAAAAGACCTGATCACCACATGTACTGTGCGTGAGATAGCTCGCAGTGATGCTAATCCCCATGGTTTATTACTGGAAAAGCTTGAGATAATAAATAATGACACAAGAAAAGAAAAAATAAGGTAATAATGGAGAAGAAAAAGAAAATGCTACTGCTGACATTATTCGGCATCATTACAATAGCCATTGCAGCAATGCTCATCCACATTATAACAGGAATTTCTGGCAAGGAATCAGACACACCGGTAAAAGTAGAATTGCCCGATGCCGCCACAAATGATATACCACGTGCCAAAATAAAGGCATATGAATCCGGACGCACTGTAAAAAGCTATGATGCTTATCTGGCAGACTTATCATCTGGAGCTACAGATACAACTGCTGCAGATGAATCTGTCATCAATGCCCAAGAAACAATGCGACAGCAACAACAGGCTGTGGAAAGAATTACCACAAAGCTGCAAGAGAAGGTATCTGATGGTACAAGAAATGAGAAAAAGAAAAAGGTTACAGCAAAGCCTGTTCCTTCATCTACAAGCAAAGGCATTTCTGACACATCCGGCAAGGAAGAATGGCAGGAGAGATATGACTATCTGCTTGAGAAACTCTACGGCAAAGAAGAGTCTACAGACAAGCAACAATCAGAGCAGAAGCCGGAAACTATACAATCACAGGCCCCTGAAACAGGCACTTCAACCGGAGGCTTCATTACAGTTGTCGGAGGTGGTATAACAACACACAATCCAATAAAAGCAGCAACCACAACCGAGACAAAAATATGTGCAGGAGACAAGGTGCAGTTGCGGTTACTCCAGGAAACCCCAACAGGAACAGGCAATATGATACTGCCTAAGAACACGTATGTATATGCAATAGCAAAGATTGATGACAACAGGTTGCAACTGTATATATCCAGTATCAACTATAATGGGAAAGTCCTGCCTGTCAACTGGGCCGCATATGACACTGATGGATACAAAGGACTGGCATATACAGTAGATGAAACATCGGAACAGATAACAGATGAAGCTGTTTCAGCAGCAACCAATATGGTAGGCCAGCTGGCCAGTATGGCCAACAGAACGGCAGGTACGATAATTCGTTCAACTAGCCGTATGGGCAACCGAGCAGCCAAAGAAAAGCAACAAGTGATAACCCTACCAAAAGATTACCAGATATACTTACAATGATCAGGAATTTGACAATCGCAACAGTCATGACATTACTGTCCTACACCAGTTCAATGGGACAGGATACTCTTTACGTCAACGAAACTACTACCCTCCATCTGCAGTGTGCATCCGACATAATATATTGCGACCTGGGTAGCAATGCTATAGTTGCAGCCGCCGCACCCAGCGTACCTTCCCTATTACGCATCAAGGCATCAGCTCCCTTCCAAGGGGAAACGACTCTTACAGTCATGACCAAGGATGAAAATCTGACCACATACATAGTCAGATATACTCCTCACCTTAAAAAATACATAATACGCCAAAAAGAGGGTCAAAAGCATGATGTTACATCCTCAGACGCCACTATACCTTCAGGAGGAAATTCTGTCATAGTTGCCATAAACGGTTCTAAAGCATCATTGAACCATATTTATGACAAGACACTTAGAATTGAATTCAATATTGACAATATATACACCTGCCACAACAAGGTATATATAACCGTAGGCATCAAAAACAAGTCTTCCATAAGTTACAGTTGTGATGTGACATTCGTAATGGCAGACATTACTCAAAGCAGGAGTACAGCACAAGACATCGTCCTAGTTCCAGACGAGCGTTATGGTCATCTCAGTGTGGCTCCAGGCAACCGTACAACAGCCACTTATGCGTTCGAAAAGCTAACAATATCAGAGGGTAAGCAGCTACAGGTCAACATATATGAGACAGATGGTTATAGAAATGTCTCCTTGAAAATAGACAGCAAAGACATTGCAAACGCAAAAAAATACACAATACAATGAAAAAGAAGATAATCACAGCCATGCTATTCCTGCTGCTGGCCAGCGGAGCATCAGCACAACGTGGCAACAAAGGCCAGCACGCTGCATCACTGACTTACGGCATAAATGCCAATGCCGACAATGGATGGACAATGGGACTCAACTATTATAACTATAGAAAGACCGGCACTATGGATGTCAGTTTCCTGTATAACAGCTATAAGGGCGAATACCGCAACAATAGAGCTGATATACGCAATTATTTGTTATCCGGAGGATACAGTCAAAAGTTGCTGCAGAACTATACCCGGACACTGATAATGTATGCCGGAGCGAATGCTGCAATAGGCTATACACAGGGCAATAACGGGAACAGTCAACTTACTTCAGGAATAACACTCAAGAAGACGGAGGAGATATCATATGCCCTTGTCCCCACCTTCAGAATGGACATATATGTATCCAAGAATTTCGGGTTCACAGCACAAATACAGGATATGATTTTTGTACACTCGGACCTCATGCAACCACATAACACAACAATAACAATAGGACTTAAATATCTGATAAAATGAAAATAAGAATACTTACATATATGGTAATTGCAGCAGCTGTTTTAATTTCCTGCGAACAAAAGGAATTGCCAGTAAATGACTATTCATTCACTGCGACGTATACGCCCGCAGATACCACAACATGGACAAATGAACATCTGATGCTCAAGCTGAGCATAGATAATTATCTGGCAGATGAGGACATACTGCTGCAATACAGAATTAACAATTCTTTGGCTGACACCCTCATTATCAATGGTACACCCACTGTAGAACCTTACACATTCAACCCCACCATTGACAAACAGCTACAGATAGGTTTCACTCCATCAAAAAAAGGGATAAACAAAGTATGTATAAATCTCAGCAACAGCCATTACGCCACAGAGGCTAACATCATTATAAAGGCAATGGAAGAGACAACATATACATATGACTGGAAACAATACAATCTGCAAATAATAACAGTGGAAGGAATATAATTATGAAAAAACTATTTTTTCTTTTCTTGGCACTAATGGCCATAGCCTATCAAGGCCATGCCCAAAAGGTAGCAGTAGGCACCAATCTGCTGTCTTACGCTAATTTCTTAACTGCTAACATGGACATATCATATGCCGTTGCAAAAAACTGGACTGTGTATATACAAGGCAAATACAATCCATGGACCTTCAGAAATAATCAGCCGAATGAGAAGCATATGCAAAACAGACAGTTGACATTTGCCGCAGGTACACGATATTACCCATGGCATGTATATACTGGTTGGTGGGCATCAGCCAGTGCCCAATTCACCAAATATAACACGGGAGGTATAATCAAGACCAAGACATGGGAGGGGAAGGTATATGGGTTCTCTCTTGGAGCAGGATATTCCTGGCTATTGAACAAGCACCTGAATATGGATTTCGGATTTGGACTTATGGTTGGCCCAAACAGATATATAACCTACTCATGTCCCAAATGTGGACGAGTAGAAGAAGGCAGACAAAAACAGATATATGTAGGCCCAAATGAACTGCTTGTAAAACTATCATACTTATTCTAGGTTATGGGAAAGAATCTGAAAATATTTAACTACAACGACAATTCCATATCATTTCAAGTGGGTGAAACCACAATGATAAACGCTACACAGATGGCAAAGCCATTTGGAAAACAACCAAGTGATTGGCTACGCCTACAACAAACCGAAGAGCTAATTACCTCATTATCTGCCGTTCGGGGAATTCCCCGAACGGGGTTAATTAAAATTATTCAAGGTGGCAATAGAATACAAGGAACTTTTTTAAATGAAGATCTGGCATTATTATTTGCTCAATGGTTATCTCCATCTTTCTACATCTGGTGCAATGACCGCATCAAGGAGCTGCTGCTGATGGGGAAGGTTGAGAACAACACTTTCAAATCACAACGATATATTGCCGGGCGCAACATAATGCCCGGGCATCATACACCGGAACTGATAAGCATAGGCGGACATCCTGTGATGACAGTACATTACAATGGCAATATATATTACAAGGTGAAGGACATCATGAAAGCATGCGAGGTCTGGGGAAGCCATCTGAGGAAAAAACTGAGCGAGCCTCACTTCAAACGATATATATACTGGTTCTCAGACAGTACAGCATCAGATAATGCCACACCTAAAAGATACTTCTCCATTGATGGAGTGATGAAGCTGTTCAGCAGCATAAGACAGCCCACAAAAAAGGCTTCCCTATTTATAAGTGCCTTTGCAGGACATCAGAACCCGACAAAAGTACTGACAGAATCCATCACTCCGAAGATAGATGCTGACAAACTACTCGAGGTAATCGTAAACACAACAAAAGAAGAAGACAGAATATTCCTGTATGACATATACAAGTCAATCAAAACAGCCTGAAAAAACACTTGATTTAATAAGAAATGAGAAAAATTACATATACAATTCTACTGTTGTCAGTCATCATGATGGGTTGCTCGACACAGCAGAAAATAAAAAAAATCAAAAAGGAGCATCTACAGGCATCAGTGGCCATGAGTGAGGACAGCCAACAGATGCAGCAACTATATATGGCAGATACCACAACGAAGGTGGAGATACAGAACATAAAAGGAGAAAGCATAATAATGAATGCTGTCAAGGATGAAGAGAGTGGTGAGATGGTTGCAGTTGAGCAGCTCAATGCCATAGTGGTAGAAGCTAAGTTCAGACATCTGGCCGAGAGGAACGGATATGTTGATATCTCATTTGACATTATCGTACCTAAAGAAATGCAGGATGAAGACTGGCAACTACGTTTCCAGCCACAGTTCCGCATTCTCGAAGACACATTGAACCTTGATGAACTGCTGATCACCGGCGCAAAATACAGGGAGGGGCAGCAAAAAGGATATGCTCAGTATAACAAGTATCTTGAGACAATCATCTCCGATACCGCTGATTTCTACAAGACATTTACAAAAGATCACCTGTTGACAGTTTTCCTGGAAAGGAATGTAAACAGGGAGAAGTCGTCATTTTTCAGAGGAAGCAGACAGAAGACCGGGACTGCGTTCGGTGTAACTGAAGCACAGGCTGTGGACTATTACACCAGGCACTCCTTGGTAAGGAAGAACAACAAGAAAAAGGAGAAGATGGATGAGATGTTTGCCAGATACGTCACAGATCCCATAAAACTTGTTGGCGTCCGATTGGATTCTGTCATCAATAATGCTGACGGCACCATACGGTACAACTACGTGCAACCTGTCAAGACAAGGCGTAACCTTCGTAAAGTAGAAATGGTATTGAAAGGGGAAATATATGAAGCTGGCAGTTACGACAGGATATATACCATGCCTCAGACAGCTCCTCTTACATTCTATATCAGTTCCATGTCTGCATTCACAGACCAATCTCCAAGATATATTCAGAAAGTGGTTCATCGCAATGCTGAAGCCAACACAGCTGCAAACATTGCATTCAAAGTAGGCAGATATGATATAGATGACACTCTGTCTAATAACTCTAAAGAGATTGCCCGAATAAAAAACAATATCCGCACAGTACTCTCCGCAGAAGATTACATAGTGGACTCACTGCTCATTACGGCAAGCTGCTCACCTGAAGGTACAGTTGCATCCAACGCAAAACTTGCTGAAAATAGAGCACAGTCCATCAAATATTACTTCAACCGATTCATACAAGATTACCGGGATAGTGTAGCGAATTCAATGTTTGTAATAGACCTCACCACTGAGGGCGATGGGAAGATGAGACAAAGTGAGATCCAGGATATTGGCATACTTACACATTCACACCCGGAAGAATGGGATACACTGAAGGAGCTGATTGATAAAGATACATCACTAATTGACAGGGAAAGCATTCTCAAATGCCTGGAAGTGGAGGACCTTGATGAAAGGGAGAAAGCTCTTCAACAGACAAAAGACTACAAGTATATACGCAGTGAGTTATATGCAAAACTGAGAACCGTAAAATTTGACTTCTTCCTGCATAGGAAAGGCATGATCAAAGATACAGTCCACACCACAGAGATTGACTCGGTATATATGCAAGGTGTACAAGCCCTTGAAGACAGGGATTATGAAAGTGCCGTAAAACTTCTTAGACCTTATATGGACTACAACTCAGCCGTAGCCTTCGTATGTATGGACTATAATCAAAGCGCACTCTCAGTACTGACAACCCTCCCCCGTTCTGCTCAGAGAGACTATATGCTTGCTGTAGTGTATGCCCGGTTAGGCAAAGAACAAAAAGCTATAGAACATTTCCTGCAAAGCGTAGAGCAGGACTACTCTATGAGACATCGAGGCAACCTTGATCCTGAAGTATCACAACTGATAAAGAAATATGCCCTTGACAAACATTTAGACACCATTTAATACAAAAAACATGAAAAAAACATTTTTTATTTTGGCTTCAGCCCTTCTTATGGGCTTGACAACTATCTCTTGCGAAAAGGCCAACAATTCAAACGAGATGCAGGAGAGCATTCTTTCAATAAACATTATACCTGAAGACCAGGTGCAATCAAAAGCGACAGGAGGCGCACACGGTGTACAAGCGGATGATAATACTGTTCAAAAGCTCGAATTCTTTGTGTTCCGTGCAGAGGGCGCAGATGCCGGCATGCTGGATGCATACAAAATGTATACTGCTGCTGAACTGACAAGCCTATCAAACTTGGAGGTTAAGACAACCACAGGAAAAAAACACATCTATGCAGTAGCCAATTCCCACAAGAGTGACAACTGGGCAGGTGTAAAGACATTGGCAGACTTCAAAGCGCAGATAGCATCATTGCAATCTGAAAACAACAAGGACTTCACAATGACAGGTAGCCTTGAAGCTGTACTTCAGACTACAACATCAGTTACATTCTCCATCAGCCGACTTGTGTCAAGGGTTCAACTGGCAAGTGTGAAGACACAATTTGCCGGAACACCATGGGCAGGTTCATCCCTTACCAACGTTAAGATGTATCTGATCAACGCTGCAGGTGACAAACTGTACCATGATGGCAGCGACCAGCCCTCTCCTACCATACTGAATACAAAAAAGGTTGTAGCTACAGACATCAATGCTTGTACAATGGCAGGAATGCTCTACGATGAGACAGCAACAGCCATTACAGATTCAGGATACAACACCACACATACTTTCTACTGCTATGAGAACCTTTTGGCCAATGAATCTGCCGACAAGAAGTTCACAAAACTGGTAATCCAGGCAGATCTTAACGGTCATACATACTATTACCCTATCAGCATCAACAGGGAGGGTTTTGGCTATAACTCATCAGTAGGCCATATGGGTATCAAACGTAATACAACTTACACCATCAATGTTACCATACTAAGACCAGGCTCACTGGATCCTGACACACCTGTAGAACATTCAACAATGCAAGCGACAATGAATGTTGCCGATTGGGCTACCGTACCTACAGTAAATGTAATTTTCTAATATGATAATCTAAATCTTGCAACATGAACAGATTTGCTATAATGTGTCTTGTAACCATATTATGCAGCTGTACTCCAGGAATCTTCGAAGACCGCTCGGCTTGTCCGAGCTGGTTTTCCCTGGATTGCTCTTCGGTCAATACAGACATTGAACAATTGCATATATGGTTCACTGATGAGAACACAGGAAAAGTACTGCTGAAAGATACAATATACTCATCAGAATACCGCACACATCATGAAGTAATGCTTCCAAGGATTGATGCACTCAGATACTATGTATTCGGCAATATAAAGTCCTCCTCGACAGTTACAGATGATATGACTCTAAATTCATCCATCGTAAAAAAAGGGAAAGTATCATCTGATTCACTATACTACCAGGCAAGCGAAAAAATCAGTACCCACGGAGAATTCATATATGACACCGTAAAGCTCCACAAGGAATTCGCCACTATGGATTTCATCATGGACAGCACCCCTCAGAAAGGGGATGACATACATATAGATGTATATGGAACTACTGCCGGTTTATACATTGACAGACGTCATGTACCGGGCAATATGAGCATAAGCGTGGAAGATAGGGAGACAACAGATGGGAACAGTCTGTTCCGCTTCCGCATAATGAGACAGGAGAATATTGAGGATCTCCTGATAAAGATAACCGGGAC
This sequence comes from Bacteroidales bacterium, assembly GCA_015060445.1. Lineage (GTDB taxonomy): Bacteria > Bacteroidota > Bacteroidia > Bacteroidales > UBA932 > Egerieousia. The sequence goes on along the minus strand of SUYL01000015.1, from coordinate 66,400 downwards.
AGTGGATAATACCCCTGTCAAGATAGAGGACTTCCCATTGGGAGAGTTCCTTAAGAAAGCCAACTATAACATGCAAAGTGATGACCTGAAGGATGTAACCATAACAATGGACATGTCTTTCAACTTCGTCAGTATAAAAATTGAAAACTGGACATCAACATACCCTGTTGATATAGAAATATAAACTAATCCTAAACCACAAAATACAGGCATGGAGAGCGTAAATAATCCTGCCATTCAGAGTCCGGGGCGGTTGAATTTCCATGGGGCCGCCGGAAAACATTCCATAATACCGGGCTCTATTTTTAATAGTCCATGAAAAATCCCTCAATAACACTTCCATATACGCACTGAGAGAATTGGGGCTGTATGACGACTATAAAAAGATATTCAAACTTAAAGAAAAAATATATGCGTAAATTAACTCTGCTATTAACAATTCTGGCATATCTACTGCTCTCCTGCAGCAAGGAAAACACCGACCAGGATCCTATGGTAAAGGCATACGGCCAGCAGGACAGTGTGGCTGTCACCATGTGCTACACCATTGAAGGCATGTCTACCAAAGCCGTAAATGAGGCCCTGGTGGAGAACGTGAACCTGTACATTCTCAATGAACTTGGAGACCTTGTAACACACGGATACTATACCTCATCCGGGCAGGTAGAGGCAGTCATATACAAGAACATGAAATATACCGTATATGCAATAGCCAATGCCGGCATGCCACTGCCTGCAAAATCGGCTCAAGAGGTGGATAACCTTGTATATAGCATCTCATCGGTATCACAGATGGCATCAGGAACGGGAGCCGTACTGATGAGCGGCAAAAGCGGACTGCAGACACTGACCAACAATCAGTCACTACCAATAACACTGACACGCTGCATCAGTAAAATAGTAGTCCGGGCAGACTACAACCAGCTGAACCCGGATGTAACAATCAACGTAAAAAGTGTGCAGCTGAAAAATATTCCTAAAAACATCAACATTTTCAAAGACAGCAAAATAACATCCGTAACTGGAGCTATGGATGGTGAAAAGGTAACCAACCCTACTGCAGGACAACTTACATCAGGAGTGGTACTATACCAATATGAGAACAAACAAGGGACACTATTGCCAGGGAACCTCATCCAAACAGAAAAGACATTTGAAGCAGGGAACATATATGCATCTACTTGCAGTTATGTTGAGATAAATGCCACATACTCATCACCCAAGAAAAGAGGTGATATAGTATACCGATTTTTTCTGGGTAAAGACATGACATCCAATTTCGATGTGGTGAGAAATACACAACATAACATCACAGTAAGTTTCACTGGAGATGGTGCCGTATCAGAGACAACATGGAGAGTAGACAACAGTGAGATAGTTGACCTTGTGACTTCAATATCCTTGAGCCCCACATCCCACAAGTTCACAGAACTGGGTGCTACAAAACAAATCACCGCAACTGTGTTGCCACTGACCGCTGCAAACAAGTCACTCAACTGGAGTAGCAGCAATAACGCAGTTGCTACCGTTGATGCCAACGGTGTAGTAAAAGCCATAGGAGATGGCTCATGTACTATAACTGCCATAAGTACAGACGGCACCAATATATCGGCTTCAGTAGCCATAACTGTGGACAGCAAGATATATGTTACAGGAGTGACCATGAATCCCACTACCCTGTCTATGTATGTAGATGAGACTGCACAGTTGTCAGCCAGTGTACAACCATCCAATGCTACTGTCAAGACACTCAACTGGAGCAGCAGCAACAATGCAGTTGCTACCGTTGATGCCAATGGAAAAGTTACTGCCAAAGGAACAGGAACATGTACCATAACAGCTACAAGTACAGATGACACCAGCAAGAAAGCGACATGTAGCGTGACAGTACTGAGCAAGGAATTCAGCATAAGCCCTACTGCCAAGACGCTCTATCCAGGTGAGAGCTTTACTATCAGTTACACCATAAAACCACCACTTACGCCTACATTCTCAAGTGAGAATACAGCCGTGGCCACTGTGGATGCCAATGGTAAAGTGACCGCAGTAGGAGCAGGGAAAACAAGAATCAAGGTATCCGGGCATTGGGATCTATTCTGTGAAGTGACTGTCGTAGCCGGGCAAATCGAGTTTATGCAAAAGTCCATTACACTCTATGATGGTGAAACTGCACACCTACAATTCAGCAAACTGGTCCCAGCAGGAGCCAATTATACTGTAACATCATCCAATGGTGCTACTGTACAGATATTGAGTTATGATGCATCCGGAGTCGTAGTAAAAGGACTGACAGCAGGAAGTGCCACCATCACCGCCACTCTCGGATCTGTAAGCACTACATGCAGCGTCACAGTTGAGAAGCTGCGCATAGTGCCTACAGAAACGAACATCACACTATACAAAAACTTTTACCACGACATCGGATACACCATATACCCTGCAAGGGCAGCGTCATTGGGTGTGACAGTGACATCTAATATTCCTGGAGTAGGACCAACCGATGACGGGGTAGCAAACAGGGTCATTTACGAGACAGAAGATGAGAGCAGCCTTCCTCCTTCAGGAACCATTACCATCAGCATAGCCGGCAGGAGTGACGTCTCCGCCACCATATCTGCCACTGTAAAGCCTCAGCTTACCATGCTTGAGAGTGTAGAGGTACACACAAATATGGGAGGCAGTGCAACTGTGGTAGACCTCAAGGTGGAGACATCCCCTCGGGCACAGATATCATGGAGTTGGGACAAAAACCCTACAGAAATGACTGTCTCCAATACCGGTATCCTTACAGTTCCTTTGGGCGCAGTCGACAACGGCGAATATAAACTCACCGCAACCGTAACAGGAGACAATGACAAAACGGCAACTGCCACCTGTACCATTACCCTCTATGAGACACTATATCTGGTAGGAGTAAGCAAGAGTGAGACAAGAGAGAGTCAAGGCTATGATAATGGAACAGGGGAGTACTACTTCAAATACGTCAATGAGGTGGTTGCAAAACTGCTATCCCATCCAGACAGTAAAAAATGGCAAGGAGGGGAAGTGACCGGGATGGAAGTATCTTTCACCTATAATGGCCAGGACTATGAAACTTCTCATACCGGTTTCTATGAAGAGCTGAATGGGACATTCGTCAAAGGAGAGACATATCAGTACATTGACGGCTCACAATTCACCTTCAACGGGAACAATGCCCCACAGACATACCTTGATTACTTTAACCTAGAAACATCAGAGAAAACCAAGACAGATAGCTCGGGCAGATTATACTGGATATATTCACGCATATTTGCATCCGGCTGGGGAAAACCATCGATGACATGGAAACAGATCTTCGATATCATATATTGATGTTGGTTGTGAATTGCTTTCAATTTAATGAGAACGGCAGCCGATTTGGCTGCCGTTAGTTATTTATTGGGGGGAGTAATTTTATCAAAAGTAAAATCACCATGGAATTATCTGTACATATGCCCTGGCCTGAAGTGTAACAGGACGCTTATATTCCCATTCACCGACAACAAATGTCCTTTCATATTGCTTCTTCTTACAGGATGGCATCAAATATATTTCAACTGAGAATAATTGTGGATAATTTTTTAGCTGCCCCATCGGCCGGCCATCTACTACATAGCCCGGATTTATAATGTACTCAGGGTCAAGATCTGCACTGCAAGTTAATTTACCATCCCTCGTTAGAGATATATATTGTCCCCAATATTCAACCCCTATTCCATGTCGATAACCGTCATCCTCAGCGCATTCATCACCACCCCAACAGCCCCACTCTGCTGTCTGAATGAACTCTTGCGGAGCTTGAGCATTGAACTGCAGTTGTATAGTTTCACCCGGACGGATGACAATATTATTTATAATTTGCACAGTATCTATCCATGTACCGGGAAAGGAATCCTCAACTCCCGGGTAACCCCAAGAGCCAGTCTCAGGATTAAATTTCATTGGAGTTCTAATTTCATTATTGGTCACCACTTCTACCTTATTCGGTTTTTCAAAGTAGATCCACTTCAGTCTACCCTCCTTAATCTGCCAACCAGTCTCAAGGTTACCTGCATTATATGGTCTGTACAACACCTCTGTCTGCTGGTCTGATAATGACACCGTCATATTATATTCAAGTCCTGCTTCCTTTGTGTTCTTCCTACCCTGTACCCGTAATACATCAGGAAGAATCTGCATCTTGAACCCAAGACCGCAAGGCTCGTAACCCCTGTACTTCTTAAAATCACGCTCATCATACAACGGCAAGGTGACAAATTTCACACTCTTGCCCTCACCTATCTTCCCAGCCATGTCATCAAAACTACTACCCTCCATACAATATACGGTATTCTCCCTCTTGGCATAGTTGATGCCCTCCAACTGATATCTCCAACCATCAACATCCTGGAGGTACTCATACTCAACCCAAAGGTTATAGACCTCCTCTATATACGGACAAGTGGCATTTGCCGGCTCATAACCCACCACCTTGATTTCTTTGATGGCTTCACTCTGCAAAACAGCCATAGAATTGATAACCTCTTCCGAATAGACAATCTTACTCAAGGAATCATTGGACAAGGTCACAATTTGCTTACCATTCACCTCCAGTTTGAGTGTCTTGACAGGAATATACTCATCACTGTTGACAGTCACCATCATCACACCTTTCTGTTCTCCAAGCTGCGCCATCACTTTGGCAGTACCTTTACCTCTGGCCACAAGCGTATCGTTGAATACAGATACGACGTTATCCTTACCTTCCACCACTGACCACACCGCACCTTGTGGTGCCACATCTTTAAGTAGCATCACCTGCAGATACTCAAGAGACGCTGAAGTCTTCTTTAAAGACAAGGTGTTCTCTGATGGATTGTCTGGCATATCATTCTCCAGCTCCGACTTCTCACAAGCTGCAAAAAGTACCACTGCAGCAAAAAAGAAAAAACACTTAGCTATTGCCCTCATAATATTACAGTTTAATTTATTAGTATAGTTAAAGTTACAAAAAATTACTCTAAAAAACAAGTATTCAGACATTTAATAATCAAAGTTTTATTTATATCCAATCCTCTTCCGCGCTGACTCTGCAGACTTTTGCTTACTGGCCAACTGGGCCAACGCAAGATAGATATCATCCAACTCTTTTCTGGTATCCTCACTAAGGTCATTAACCGCCTCAAGAGTACACCTCTCAAGTTCCTCCATTTTTCTTTTTAAGGTTTCTATCTCATCCTTTATGCCTGGCATAACTGACAATATCCTACGCACAGAAACAAAAGCCCTCATTATGGAAATATTTACATTTACCGCTGTATCACTATTCAATAGTCCTGACAGCATGGCCACTCCCTGCTCTGTAAAGGCAAAAGGGAGATACCTCACTCCTCCTCTACTGTTTGAGGTGCAATTTTTACACCTCAAAGACTCCCACTCTTCCCTTGTCAGCACAAACATAAAATCCTCCGGAAAACGTTTCATATTATTCTTAACACTCCTCTTCAATGCTTTTGTTTCCACGCCATAAAGTTTGGCAAGATCACGGTCCAGCATCACCTTCTGTCCACGTATCTCATATATCATATTCTGTATTACCTGAAGTTCCATAATCCTTTAAAATATATGACCAATCGTTTGAGATTTAAAATTAAGCAGGTTATCATCCACAGCAGACTGGAATTTAACATTGATATTATGACACACATCCACCATATCAAAAGAAGAAATCTTCTTGAACTCAGCATTCAGAAGCCTTATAGCCATTGCGCTTACCTTGCCCGTAAAATATGGCAGTACCGCCACACCACCAAAAGCACATGTACAATTCTGCATATAGGGTGCAAGATGAACAACTTTACTCCTGGTCAGAGTTGAATATGGAAGCTGGATATTGGCCACGACTTTCATACCTTTGTTCATTATCAGCATTCCACTTTTTTCTCTATGACCAAAGCGCTGAGATGAGAGAAAAGAAGCGACATCATAAGATCCTCTGATATGGACAGCATTGTGATAATCCCAATCTTTGGCAAAAACCTGCCTGTCAAACTCAAGCACCTGTACTGCCGGACCAGCTGTATCGGCACCTGACATATCATTAACTGTCTCTTCAGCCTGGCTGTGCTGAGCAAAAAGGTACTTACCAGATGTGGTGTTAATCACTATACTACCTTTCATCCTTTCACCAAGAACCTCCTCAAGGCCATGATGCATTATCCTGTCCGATTTACCAAAAGCAAGTGTCCCCGATGGATGATTATGAATCATATAAACCTGCTTTGCATCCAATCTGTCTGCTGTATAGCGTATAGTATCCTTGTTTATCATACATGCATCAAAAGTTCCCATACCGAGATGCAACAAATATGGCGAGCCATCATCCTTAATACAACACACAAAAGAATGCTCAACACTATACTCCTGCAATGAACGCATCAGGAAAGCCACATCAGCTGATGACACTATTGTATTGACCCCTGTACAGGAAAATGCTCCGGTCTGCGAATATTGTCTCCTGCAATGGATATAATCTCCACTTTCGGCATCCAATTCAACATTATAAGAATTGAGTTCGTTTAAGTCAATATAATTCATATCATTTACCGGTTAAAGCCTATTTTCTTTCTTGCCTCTTTTTCAGAGCATTCCTCCTTGACATCTCTGCCAATACCAGGCATAACTGACAATATCCTACGCACAGAAACAAAAGCACGCATGATACCACGATTTATCTCTCTTGCAGCTTTTGAGCGCAAGACAGATGACAACATAGCCACGCCTTGTTCGGTAAAGGCAAAAGGTGCGTATTTTATATTCTGTCCTCTAGTTTTGTTCAAGGTCGCAATTTGCGACCTTGAACTGTCTTCCAATAAGTTATACTCCTCATTTGTCAGTTCAAACATAAAATCTTCCGAAAATCTGCCAATATTTCTCCGTACAGATTCATTAAGTCTTTTTGTCTCTACTCCATACATTTTAGCTAGGTCATAATCCAGCATCACCTTCTGTCCACGTATCTCATATATCATATCTTGTATTACCTCAAGTTCCATAACTATACCTCCCCATTCATTCTATTTGTTTTCAATTTCAATGATACACTCTTCCTTTAATTTCTCAGGATAACCATTATACATATCTCCATCCATCACCTGCAAACTGCTCATCTGCAGCAACAACTCCTCCACTACATCCGAATCATCTTTATATGTTCCGGCAAGAAGATGTGTTGACTTGTACAGATCTATATACTTAAGCACCCGAGGGTCCGAAATGACTACTGTTCTTTTCATGATATTAGCATTATATTGTATTATTATAATTGACTTGTATAAGCTGCTATTGAAGAATAGTCCAAACCGTCCAAATAATACCTTGTTGTGTTTGTTGATGTATGTCCAAGGCACTTTGCTATATCCTCAAGCGAAGCCCCTAAATGCAGCATATTGGAGGTAAAGGTATGCCTGGCTGAATATGTGGTTATTCTTCCCTCCGGACAAAGTATCTTTAGCTTTCTATTCACCGTCCTGGTAATTGTCTTTGTCCTACGCCATTTTGTCTGCTCATCCATAGAATCATCAAGATATGGCAAAAGATACGGATCACCAGGAATCTTCTTCCACTCATTTAAGTCCATAAAATCTGCAAGCACCCTAATTATATTGTCCGTTATTGGGATGACTGTCTCCTCATCGAACTTTGTTCTTCCGGTAGTCTTCAATCTATGGAAGCGGATTGTACCTGTAACCAACTCCACATTACTTCTTTTTAACCGTAACATATCACAGAAATTGATCCCCTGCATATAATACGACAATAACCACAAGCTCAGATATTGATCTGTTGCCGTGGAATCTTTGACCCTATCCAATAATTCTTTGCCCAATGCCAGTTTTCTTCTTGTCGCCTTAGGCATTGTATAATTTACAAATGGATATAACTTCTCAGACAAGACATTCATATCTATCAGGGTATTGAAAACATGCTTCAGAGTTCGCATCCTTATCCCTACTGTTGCAGTACTGCAACCTTGCTCCACAAGTCTATTTTCAAAATCGTTCAACCAACTACCATTGACATCACAAATACGCACCCTTCTTGGATAACATTTCTTAATCGCTGTCTGCAGCCCCCTATATGTAGCAGCTGTATTTATCTTCTGCATTTCCATTTTTCTTTTCTCAAGAAGATCTATCACTTCATCCACATACACAAAAGAATACTGCGAAATTCCTTTTGATATGGCTTCATCCAGATTGGCAAAGGAAAATATTTCTGATTCAACAAGAAAAGCAACACTCTTCGCAACCTTATTGAAAAACACCTTTACCTTCTCCGCTTCCGCTTTCCTCTTCTCTACCCTTGTGGTGAAAAAATACTGCCAGGACCTTGCCTTACATGATATTCCTTCCACATTATAATACCTTCTGACGCCACCATGGTACACTCTTACAGCGACTGGATAAACATCATTTTTACCCGACTTGGTATTCAATACCGTAGTCAATCTGACTTTACCAATAATCTTTTGCATAACATACATTTTAGTTAATTCATATAACTCAAAATGTCCTGTTCGAAGTACAATACGTTTCTTTTCGGCTTGATATACCTTATCCTGCCAGCCTTGGCCAACTGTAACAGCCATGCTGTAGTGTAGCCGGTGATTTCAGATGCCCTTCCTGCAGTAAGGAGCCTCCCCAATTTGGGGTGAACCACCACTCCCTTTTCAACACCATTCTTCCGACGTCCGGACAACCGTCCAAACAACAATTTGTCCAGGGCATTTTTCTTGCCATCTGGTAAGAGAGTTTTCATCTGTGCAGCCAACTCTTGAATTTTAGACAAATCTTCGTTCATAATTAGAAAAATTGACAATTTTAAAAATTATTCTGTCTTGATTACAAAGACAAAGATATAATATTTTTATCATATAGTTATAATTTTATTTATTTTTTATAACTATTCAATGTGTAAACTGTCAACATTCCAACATAAAAACACGGACAAAAAAAGCGGACAAAAACCATGGGAAAAACATCAATTTGTCCCAGATTTTGTCCGCATCTGTCATAATGCATATAAAAAAAGCACTCACGAATTATCGTAAGTGCTTAATTTTCAGAGTAGCGCGACCCAGGATTGAACTGGGGACCTCATGATTATGAATCATGCGCTCTAACCAGCTGAGCTATCGCGCCAACATAGTGTTGAGATATCAGGACTCGAACCCGAACCAAGAGAGCCAGAATCTCTTGTGCTACCATTACACCATATCTCAATGAGCACCGTTTATTTCCAAACGGGTTGCAAAGGTATGCATTTTTTTTTATTGTGCAAATTTTTTATTGCCTCTTTCGTCCAAATCGTCGTAAAGTTTTTGCAAAAATGCTTTTCCATGCTCCAGAACGATGGTATCGGAGAGGGTCGAGGTGTAAATTTTTTCTGAAACATTGTCAAAAACCACCGCTCCGGAATCTGTTACCATACCAAATGCGTCGGGAACAGTAAAGAATCCGAAATGGGGATTTGCAGCATCAAGCATATCTTTGCTGAAGGCAAAATCCTGGTGCGGAATGCCCAACTGCCCCAAAAGGGTTGCCGCCAAGTCTATCTGCGAACCTACGGCATCCACCTTAACTCCGCTGCAGGCAAGTGCCGGTCCGTAGAATATCAATGGTATCTTGTATCTCTCTACAGAGAATACATCCAAATCTACAGGATACTGCATTGCATGGTCGGGAACAAATACAAACAGGGTGTTGTCCCAATATGGGGTATTTTTATACCTGTTTACAAATACCTGCAGGCAACTGTCGGTATATGCTACGGAGTTCATACGGATATCCTCAAGTTTGTTGAAACCCGGTACTTCAAACGGCTCGTGGCTGCTGGAGGTCTGTATCACCTTAAGGAACGGCTCCTGTTCCTGTCCCTGCTCCAACTGGGTGGCAATCTTGTCAAACATCACATCATCGTGCGCTCCCCATTTGCTCAACTTCTGCGAAATTGGGAAATCGGTATCGCTTATGATGTTCTCAAATCCCATTGCTGTAAGGTACGAGCGCATATTGGTAAAGTTGGCATCGCCGCCATAAATGTACTGCAGGTCATAACCGTTCTGTGCAAGACTTCTTGATATTGAAGGCAACGACTGGCTCTTGCGCGGGTATTTCATTATGCTGTTTGTAGGCTGTGCCGGATAACCGCTCAAAATGGAGACAATTCCACGGTCTGTCCTGAAACTGTTTGCGTAGAAGTTTGTAAACAGCACACCCTGAGCCCCCAAAGAATCCAGATTCTGTGCAACCCCTTCAAATCCCCCAAGGGTCCCCATTGCCTTTGAGAGGAAACTCTCCAGAATCACAATCACCACATTAGGCTTCCCCGGTTTGAGAAGGGTATCCCTTCTTCCCGACAAATCCACATGGGTGTCCGCTGCCACATCCTCACCGGTAAGGGCACCTTCTCCCCTCAATGAGACATCCTGCATTGCAGCAAACAGTTCATTTGCCCTGTCGGGAGTATGATATCTGTATTGGGTTGCAAAGGAACTGCTCTTTGAAAGGGACTCCAGAAGACTGAAGGCCGGATTGATTGCAGCGTGGTTCAACCTCATGTTCTGGCTGAAATAAACCTTTCCGGTATTGAGGGTTGCCACTGTAAAACCGCCTCTGATTGGAATAAAGAGCAGTGCGGCAAGCAAAGTGAGTGCAACGGTATTCCTCACCTTAAAGAACACCGGAGCATCATACCTCCTGGCAAGGAACTTTTTGCACAGCCACAGGTAAACATAAATGTTCACCGCAAGATCCACAATCCCAGCCACTATCATCCCGAAAGTTGCACTTGCAAAAGCATCCTTGGGGCTGGACTTAAGGTAAAAGAGCGGAGTGGTATCCAACCTGAATCCCCAGTACTGGTACAAGGCAAGGTCACCCACAAAAATCAGGGCCAGCAGCACCGCACAGAAAATGTAGTACCCCTTGAATATATATTTCATTGCTTTCCCCTGCCACCACACATTTGCAATGAGCAGCAGTGCCGGAATTGCGGTAAGGTAACCCGCCACAGCGGCATCCAGCGGAATGCCGTGCAAAATTACATCCACAAAATCCCCAAATGTGCAATCTGCATAGAACTCCTTATAGTAGTACAGCAGAAAAACAATCTTCTGCGCAATGCAGAACAGAAAAACCAGAATATAATGTTTGAAGAAACTCTTTATCATAATTGTAGGATTTTGCCGCAAAATTACTTCTCTGATTCTTCCCAAGCAAGAAATCCGCCCTTCAAATTCACCACATCATACCCTTTCTCCACCATTTGCTGTGCTGCGCTCATGCTTCTGCGGCCGCTCCTGCAATAAACTGCCACCCTACTCCCCGGAGCAACCTGCCTCTGCACATTGGAGATGAAGAGGGAATCCTTTACATCAATATTTATTGCACCCACAATATGCCCCTGGGCAAATTCCTGAGGAGTCCTAACATCCAGCAGTACAACCGAGCCATCCCCAATGATCTGTGCAAACTCAGCCTTCTCCACACTTTTCAATTTCCCTGCAGGGGCATTACAGGCAACAGCCAGCCATATACAACACACTGCCGCCAACAAATTCAGAAATCTCTTCATCCTGTATATTTTTCACTCAACAATTCAAAAATCTTCATATAGGTATCGGGAGTACATTTGTACGCCACATTATGTCCGTACATCTTGAGTTCTGCTTCTCGCATCTTCATACGGGCCTCCTCCATAAGGTCAAATGTGCGGGCTACAAAATTCCCGGTACGTTTCCTCTCCAGCGGGAATCCTGCCATCTTCCTCACCTGCCTGAGGGTCTTCCATTTCTCAAAAAAGCCTCCCTCCTCCTGCGCCTTGTGGGCAACCTTTGCCATCAGGTGAAGCTCTTCAGCCTTCTCAAACGCCTCCTTGGCCTCTTTATGTGCGGTTACATAAGGGAGCATATACTCTGCAACTTTCATTTTAACCCGTTCTTCCCCAATCACCCTGTACAATACTTCGCCACAGAGAGGATATGACTCCATGTATCGTTTGCCCTCTTCAAGAAAATTATCTGCCCACTCCTTATCCTGCGCCATTCTGTAAGAGAGATTTTCCACATCCGACAATCTCTCCAAAACATTATAGGCAAGCAATAGTGATGGAACTGAGAAATCTTCACTTTTATGGATATGTTCCATGTCATCTGTAACTATATCCAGATCAGCAACAAGGCCAATCAGCCATTTCTTGTCTATGTTTTTCATACGTATCTTGTTTTATAATAAGTAAATTCCCCGCAACTCTTCCAACGACCCTATCTCCCTGAGTGCCCCTCCATCCAGCATACAGAAACGGTTTACCATCCCTGCAACACTCCTGTAATCATGGTCTGCAATTATAATCCCTTTCTCCGCAGAATACCCCTTCAGTATCCCCTGCAATTTTTCAACCACCACAGGGGCCAGACCGCTGAAAGGCTCGTCGAGAATAAGATATTTGAAACCGCTCCACAAAATGTACATTATCTCCAGGTATCTCAATTCTCCTCCCGACAACTCCCCTGCCCTGTTCTCCCACACCCTTACCAGCACTTCATCCTCCATATCTGCAGCCCCCTGAGGCAAAAGGGAGAAAATCTCCTTTATCCTCAAATGCTCCGGAAAAAAATCATTCTGCGGAAGATAGCCCACCTTCCCGCACCTGAATGCCCCTTTCTCCATAACCTGCCCGTCTATCCTAACGAATGAATTCTCTGCCTTGCAAGTTCCGTAGATAATGTTGAACAGAGTAGTCTTTCCACTGCCGTTCCTTCCAAAGATACCTACAATATCCCCCACGCTGCATTTCAGATAGACATCAGAAAGCACCGTATGCTCACCATAGCGCATTATTACACTGTCAACTTCCATTCCCCCTTTCATATTCCACACAAATTAAGCAACAGCAACCCTGCTGCAGAGACCGACAAGGAGATAAGCAGCGATGCCCCGTAAAGTTCCAGTACCCCCAATCCTCCCATTCTGTAGAAATGGAACTCATTCATCCTCTTTTTTGAGAGAAACCTGTAAAACCCGTCCATCCCGAGCCCTACAACCGGATAACTCATGAAGAATGCCGCAGGTGCCCCTACAGGAGATGAAATGCACTGCCACATGGCAACAAGGGCACTTGTTGCAACAGCAATCTTTATTGTACTCCTGTAGAACAGCAATATATATCCGGCACGGTTCTGCATACTCCTACAAATATACCACATCTGTGCCACAAACGCAACAACGTGGATAAAATACCCCTCTGGTGGCTGTATAGAGCCTTTTTCGGATGCAACACCCCCCTTACAACAGCATTGTATAAGGCAAAATTCATTATCTTTGGATAAAACAAATCTTCGCAACATGAGAAATGCCATCCTTGCCATACTGCTGTGTACAGCAAACGCCATTTGCGCCCAAGCCCCGCAATGGCGCACTTTAATGTCAAATTACGACTATACCAACGCCATAACTCTTCTGAATACCCAAATAGATTCCCTCTACGCAGTAAGGGATACAGCCGGGACAATTGCCCTGCTCAAAGAGAAAGTAACCTGCCAGAAGAACCTGCACAAATTCCAGGAGGCTATAGGAACATTGGAGGAGATTATGCTCCTTGGGGAGAATAATGCCCCCATACTTGCATCTTTGGGCGAGTGTCACAGGCTCAACGGGAACAACAATGCCGCAATACTTTTCTACAACCTTGCAACAGAAATGGCTCCCGACAATCTCTTTTTCCTGATCCAGAAGGCAAACCTGCAATACAGGATGGAAGATTACAACGGAAGCATAAGTTCCGGAAGAAGGGTTCTCAGGAGAGATTCCATACCGGCAATGATGTCCTTGATTGGAAACAGTTTCAGCAAACTGGGGCTCAACGACTCAGCCCTTGTCTATTATTCTGCCGTATATGAGGGGCAGCGGAATGATTACCGCACCCTTGAGAAAATCTCAAGAATCTTTCTGGAGAGGAAAATGTACGACACCGTTCTGGTAATGGCCAATGAGTTCCTGCAGTACGACAGTACTAATATTGTAATTAATCCCATCAAGGGGCTTGTCCTGTACAATATGAAGAAATGGGATGAAGCATATGATATCTTCCGCAGGAGTGTGGAGTACGGATGCGACAAATCGTCGGGATACTACTATATGGGATTGTGCAAAATGGGGAAGATGGAACACCATATTGCAGACGACTGTTTCGTCATGGCTCAAAATGAAGATCCGCACATTGCAGAAAACACAGACTTCCTCTACAACAGGGCTTACTGCAACAGCAAAATGGCCAAAGTGGAGGTTGCAGACTCCCTGTTTGATGCCGTTGTAAAACTTGTCCTCCCTGACTCCTCCCTCATGTACGGAATATATTCCACACGCGGAGAAATGTACTATGACATGGGAATGCGCCAGAACAACACGACTACCGGTATCAGGATTAATGATACCCCTCTGAAAACTGCTGTAAAATTCTACAGGGAGGCTCTCAAATACGGCCCGTCACACATTGTACTCTATGCCCGTATAGGGTATTGCCTAAGGGTGGCAGGAGATTACAGGAATGCCCTCAAATACTATGAAAGATACCTTTCTCTGGGAAAAGAGGGGTCCTACACATGGAATCTGGCCAAAGATGAGATTGCCTTCATAAAGGAAGAACTTTTCATGCAGGAGGGGAAAAAGTAAAAAAAAGAGACCCACATTGGAGTTTATTTGCTAACTTGCAGGTGCTGTTGAATACACTTAAAATACCGCTGGATATGGCTGTAATTGGAGTTGATTTGGGTGGCACAAAGGTTGCTGCCGCCATTTTCGACCGCTTTGGCAACATGAAGGACAAAGAGGTTGCACTGCTCGGTGGGGCTCAAGGCGACAAAGTGGGCAAACTGGTAAATGAAGTTATCCTCACCCTGCTTGAAAGAAACCCCAGAAAGAATATAAAATCCATTGGGGTATGCGTCCCTGGCATTGTCTATTCCAAAAAAGATACCGTTTGGGCCCCCAACATCCCGGGCTGGGACAACTATCCCCTCAAGAAGAGAATTGAAAGCGTAATCCAAAATCCAAAAATAAAAGTAAGCATAGAGAGCGACCGCACGTGCTATGTACTTGGTGAGGTTTGGAAAGGTGGTGCAAAAGGGTGCCAGAACGTAATATATCTTGCAGTGGGCACCGGCATTGGCGGGGGAATTCTCATAGACGGACATGTACTGCACGGCCATAGCGACATTGTGGGCGCTACAGGATGGATGGCCCTACAGAACCCTTATCACGAAGATTATATCCCTTGCGGCTGTTTTGAGCATTATGCTTCGGGGAACGGCATTGCCCTACAGGCTCAGAAGGCTCTCCGTTGCGAGAAGAACTACAATGGAGTCTTATCGGGAAAACCTGCTGAAGAGGTTACCTCCCGCGATGTATTTGTAGCATATGAAGAGGGAGACCACATTGCCCGCAAAGTGCTTGACAAGGCTATAGAGATGTGGGGAATGGGTGCCGCAAATCTGGTAAGCCTGTTCAATCCGGAAAAGTTCATCTTTGGAGGGGGTGTATTTGGCCCTGCGGCAAAATTTATCCCAAGAATCTATGACGAGGCCTGCAAATGGGGCCAGCCAATTTCTATGAAACAGGTAAAATTCAGCGCCTCGGAAGTTGACGGAGAAGCGGCCCTTTACGGTGCAGCATATCTGGCCATAAGAGAATCATTTAAAGAGAAATAAACACACAAATATGGAGAAAAGACTCTCAACCGCCCCAGTATTTACAGCCGCATGCGCCGGCATGTCGTTCTTTGGGGTAACAATGCTTTCATTGGGACCAATCCTTGGCCCCCTAAATGCAATGGTGGAGGGGGCCAATGCCCTCCCCTCAACAATGTCCGTAGGTATAATCATAGGTACCATCCTGTTTGGCCCTATAGTTGACAAATTCGGATACAAATGGCTCCTTATCCTTGCATCGCTGTTTGCACTGGCAGGAGTACAGGGGCTTGCAACATTCAGTGACCTTCCTCTGCTGCACACCTCCATCTTCCTGCTGGGTATTGGAGGCGGCATTCTCAACGGGGAAACCAATGCCCTTGTATCTGACATATACGATGACAACAAACGTGGAGGCCGTCTTGGATTGCTTGGGGCATTCTACTGCATAGGAGCCCTCGGATGGACCTTGCTGAACTATTTTATTCCCGACTACAGAATTCCGCTGAATGCAGTTTCACTGGTTATGGCACTGTTTATAGTATCATTCTTCTTCATCACCTTCCCTAAGGCCAAACCGCAGGAGAATGTATCTGTTTCAAAATCCCTTGGGCTGCTCAAATATCCTGCACTCATATTGTTTGCAGTTGTACTCTTCTTCCAGTGCGCCTTTGAGGGGACAAGCGGCAACTTCACAGTACAATACCTCACCAATACCGGAGGAATGGACAATGCCACTGCAACACTTGCCATGACATGGTTTACAATTGGAATGCTTGCAGGCAGGCTCCCATTGGGAAATATAATGCAGAAACTCAGGGAACTCAAAACATTGTACCTTTATCTTACAATCGCATTTGTGGGAGTGGTACTGTTCCTGGTTGATTCCTCTTCTGCAATTGCGGCATACGCAGCAATGGTACTTATAGGATTTGGAGCAGGGGCAACTTTCCCAGTAGTGCTCAACTACATTGGAGGTGCATTCAAGGATCTGAGCGGCACAGCCTTTTCAATTGCATTGTTCATTGGACTCTGCGGCCAGTCTCTTGGCAACAAGTTCATTGGAGTACAATATGACGCTGCCAACTACGGCACCCTGCCAATTACCCTTATAATATGCATAGCCGTTATGATGGTACTGGTACCCGTAGCAACAAAACTTTCAAAGAAATAGTATTGAACACCTAAAATATTCAGAAAATGTTAGCAAAAGAATGGAAAAAGAACGCTATAAGCGTTATGGACAAGATTGAGGAAACTCAGATGGAAAATATCAGAAAAGTGGCAGAAGTAATGGCAGATACCATTGAGGCAGGCCGTTGGGTGCACACTTTCGGTTGTGGTCATGCAAACCTCCCTATTGAAGAGATGTATCCGAGAATCGGTGGTTTTGTAGGGTTTCACCCCCTTTGTGAACTTCCTCTTACCTTCTTCACCCACATTACAGGTGAGATGGGTATCCATCAGTTCCTATGGCTGGAGAGAGCTGAGGGTTACGGCCAGTCAATCATGAAAAGCTGGAACTTTGACGAGAAGGATGTCGTATGGATCTTCTCACACACCGGTATCAACGCCGTAAACATTGATGTGGCTCTGGAGGCAAAGAAACGCGGAATGAAAGTTATCGTATTCGGTTCTGCATCGGAGACAGGCAACAAGGTTCCACGCCACTCTTGCGGAAAGAACCTCTTCCAGATTGCAGACTATGTAGTTGACACATGCTGCCCTATAGTTGATGCATCTTGCCAGTTGAAGAAACATCAGGACAAAGTTGGACCCCTTTCAACCATGGCATCGGTAACCACAGTTTGGATGACCATCTGTACAGTTGCAGAGATTCTTGAAGAGAGAGGTGTAAAACTTTACATCCACCCTTCACACAACGTTCCTGGCGACACTACCGCCCACGAGCGTCTTGATGCATGCATTGCAGAATACAAGAAAAGGTCTGCAGGATTGTAGCATTCATCGCAGGAGGGTTCCATTCCCTCCTGCCATATATACTCCAAAAACAATTCAGCAGGAATTTTAATCCTGCCGGCATAATTCGACGGTTGCGAGCTATTGCGCAGCAATGGCGAAGCAGAGGAGACTTCGAGCCGGTAGGATTAAAATTCCTGCTGAATTTATTTTTTGTCGGGAAGAAATTACAGCCCTACTGTAAACATTACATTAAAGTAGGATTTCTCCAGATAAGGGTTGTATGTATATGATGCGGTTACGGGAAACTCATCAAATTTCCAGAAACTGAACACCCTTGTGTAGGCTGCAGTAAGGTTTACAAGATTGAAGTCTTTTCCGTAATCGTTGTAGAAACTCTTGTTCAGAGAGGCACCCACAACTCCCTGCAGCATGTTCCTTTCATTGAACTCATGGGTGTACCCCATTTCTGCATAGGTAGAGAATGCATTCTTGCCGTTCCACTTCTTGTCATCTCCAAAAATGATGGAGCCAATTGTAAAATGCATAGGGACAGCCACCGGTTCATATGTTGCAATAGCCTCTATTGTGTGGGTTGTTGAATGCTTGCTGAAATTGAAAAAATCTGAGCCTGGCCATGGATAGAAATAATCCACCAGTTCCAATGTAAAGTTGCTGAACGAATAACTTACCCCAATGTTTATCTCCCTGTAGGTGTCATCAAAGGCAAACGCACCCCAGGCATACACATCAAAGCCCCCTTTGCTGTAACCTATTGTGGGCATTGCAACGGGTGCATCTCCATTGGAGAAACCTCTCCACATATATCTGTACCCCAAATCTACAGAACCATAAACTTCTCCCTTTTCCTGGGCCATTGCCAACATTGGGATACACAACATTAGAACAAACAGTAATCTCTTCATTTTCTTAAATTTAAGTTATATCAACAAATAATGGTTATCCTTTATGTAACAGTACGGTTGCATATACGGCAATAGCCTCTTCCCTCCCAACAAAACCTGCACCTTCTGTTGTGGTTGCCTTTACGGATATCCTCTCCACATCAACTCCCAATACTCCCGACAAGCACTCCCTCATTGGAAGTATGTACGGGGCAACTTTGGGTTTCTGGAGCAATATTGTGCAGTCTGCATTTACAAGTTCATACCCCTTCTCCTTTATGAGTGCATTTACTCTGGAGAGGAGAATCTTGCTGTCTATCCCCTTGAATTCCGGAGAATTGTCGGGAAAATGCTTCCCTATATCCCCCAGCGCAAGGGCACCCAGCATTGCGTCGCACAATGCGTGTATAAGGGTATCCCCGTCTGAATGGGCAACACACCCCTTTGTATGTTCCACTTTTATGCCGCCCAGCCAGAACTCCAGCCCCGGAGCCAGAAGATGGACATCGTATCCGTTTCCTATTCTCAAATCCATAATAAATATTTTGAGCAAATTTAACATAAATATTTTATCTTTGTTTGTTTAGATAAAATGATTGACTATGGGATTTTTTCACCAACCGAAAATCAGAAAGTTCAACTACCAGCCTGTCTTCTATGATGAGAGGAAGGAGGCCCTCAAGAACAAGATAGATGCAGCCGAGAGGGAAAGGGCAGGAGAATATGTTCCTGGAGCAAGTATCAAAGGTTCTTTCAGGAGAATGGAAGTTGCAAGAAAAGAGATAAAATACACCCCATTCATGAGGTTCCTCTCAATCTTGGGAATTGCAGCAGTACTGGTTGCAGCGGTGTATATGGCACAACTAATGGGATTGCTGTTTTAGGGGATGCTACAGATACTGCCGAGCCATATATCAAATCTCATTGCCGCGGGAGAGGTTATCCAGCGTCCTTGCAATGTTGTAAAGGAACTTATGGAGAATGCCGTTGATGCCGGGGCCACCTCCGTTGTTGTTGTAATAAACGACAGCGGCCGTACCCTCATACAGGTTATCGACAACGGATGCGGAATGACCCCTCAGGAGGCTGCCCTGTGCTTTGAACGTCACGCCACCTCCAAAATAGAGAAGGCGGAAGACCTCTACTCAATCCAAACTTACGGATTCAGGGGTGAGGCTCTTGCCTCAATTGCAGCCTGCGCAGATGTAACCCTCAAGACCCGCAGAAAAGAGTGCGAATGCGGCACCGAAATACATATTGCAGAGAACAGCATAATCTCCCAAACCGAAACCTCTTGCCCGGTGGGAACCAACATTGCAGTACGGAACATCTTCTACAATGTCCCTGCAAGGAGGAAGTTCCTCAAATCGGACAATGTGGAGTACAGGCAGATTGTAAATGAGTTCATAAGGGTGGCCCTTACCCGCATTGATGTGGAGTTCAGGCTCATCCACAACTCAAAGGACATCTTCCATGCAACCCCTGCCACAACTGTAAAGCAGAGGATAACCCAACTTTGCGGAAAGGATATTGCAAAAGACCTCATTACTGCCCAGACAGAGACCAACATTGTAAAGATACAGGGGTTCATAGGACGCCCCGAATTTGCAAAGAAGAGCCAGCCCAACCAGTATCTTTTTGTGAACGGCAGGTTCTTCAAGAGTCCGCTGCTGCACAAGGCTATAACCAAAGGGTACGGCAATCTTATTCCCGACAGCACCTCCCCTTCCTATTTCCTTTTCCTTGAAATTGAACCGGGAAGCACAGATGTAAACATACATCCGAGCAAAACCGAGATAAAGTTTGAGGATGAGGGGGTAATCTTTGAGATAATGACCGCCTGCGTAAAGGAGGCCATTGGGGAAGGCTCTTTTGTCCCTTCAATTGATTTTGATACCGAAGGGGCACCGGAGATCCCAGTCCTCAAGACCGGATTCCAAGGCGGTGGAAGACCTTTCAGCGCACCAAAAATAAATTATGACCCGCTCTTCAACCCTTTTGATGAAGAGAAGAAGAACGGAGCCAGATGGAACTCCTCAACTGAATGGAACAGTACCAGGGAAGATTTTGCCTCAACCGCCAGATTTGAGGGGAATCCGCTGTTTGAAGAGGGTGGCTTTTCCGCTGGCCCTGCAGATGCCGGGCAAGGTGTTCCATACCCTTCAGACAACACTGGTGCCGGAAAAGGCAGTGCAGGATATGACGGATTCTTTGGAGAGGAAAATGCATGCGCCAACCCAACCATAGTACTTAAGGGGAAATACATCCTTACAACTGTAAAATCGGGGCTGATGCTTATTGATGTAGGGAGAGCCCGTGAAAGGATATTCTTTGAAAGGTACATGCAGACAATAAATGCAGAAAACCAGCCGATACAGGAGCAGATGTTCCCCGAAACTATGGATTTGGACCACAACTCATACCACCTGCTTATGGAGAATGCCACCATGCTGAAGAGTTTGGGGTTTGACATAAGGTCATTTGGAGAGAACTGCATTGTGGTTTACGGAATACCTGCAACATTTGCAGAATACAATCTTCCAATAAAGGAGAGCATAGACTCCATACTTGCCGGACTGCAGGAAGCCGGCAAAGATCTGGGACAGGAACTCAAGGAGAGGATTGCCATTGATCTGGTAAGGAAATCATCATTGGGAAGGCCTTCGGCAATGGGCAGTGCCCAGGCCCAGGAACTTATAGATTCACTCTTTGCCTGCAGCACACCAAACAGAACTCCGCAGGGAAATCCTACAATGGCCATAATAACCATGGAGGAACTTGCGGGCAAACTAATGTAAATATTATGTTCAGAGGAAATTCAATATTGGGGAGCATGCCTCCCGTTGTAAAGAACCTTTTGCTTGTAAATGTTCTCATGTACATCATTACCATGATTACAGGCAATTTCATGTACGGGAACTTTGCACTGTTCTATTTTGACTCACCGTTGTTCAAGCCATACCAATTGGTAACACACATGTTCATGCACGGCGGATTTACCCATATACTGTTCAACATGTACACCCTGTACATTTTCGGATGTGTCCTTGAAAGGGTTTGGGGAAGCCAGAAATTCCTGTTCTATTACTTTGTAACCGGAATAGGTGCCGCTCTGCTGCACATGGGGGTAATGTGGCTGCAACTTCAGGGATACATAGCAGACCTCAACGCCGGGGACATGTTTGCCAGAGCAGAGATAGAAGCACTCCTCACCACCCCTACCGTGGGTGCATCGGGAGCCATTTACGGACTCCTTCTCGCATACGGAATGCTTTTTCCCGACAATATAATGCAACTGATCTTCCCACCTGTAGCCCTGAAGGCCAAATGGTTTGTAATTATCTTCGGAGCACTTGAACTGCTTCTGGGACTGTCGGGAAGAGGGGGAAATGTAGCCCATTTTGCCCACCTTGGAGGAATGATTTTTGGATTTTTCCTCATACTCTACTGGAAGAAAAACAACAGAATGTATTATTGATGCAGCACACCAGAAGATACTGGTGACTTAAGGTACAGGAATGTGCCGTAAAGTTCAATAACAGAGTGTACAATTTATGAAGAGAAAAGGGAGCATAGGGGGGAGGAAAAGATCTCCCCTTTTGTTTGGAATCACATTCAGGGCCATCCTGGTTGTGGCTGCCGCTGCATTGTTCCTCTCTTACATAGCAGTATATGTAAACCCGTCCAAATTCTCCCTGCCGCTCTTTTTCGGACTCTACTTTATCCCCATTTTTGCAATAAACCTGCTCCTGCTGGCAATTGCAATGATGCGGCGCAGTGCCAGTGCATGGATTACAGTTGTAGCACTGCTCCCCTCACTCCTATATACAGAACTCTTCTATAAAATAGGTCATAAGGAGAATCCCGAAGTAGAGGGGATAAGGCTCAAGATTGAGAGTTACAACGTAGGGATGTTCTCCTCATCCGGCAACAAACTATCCAGAGAAGAGTGCAGGAAAGAGATGGCACATCATCTGAAAATGGAATCACCTGATATAGTATGCATGCAGGAATTCTTTGTAGAAGACCGCACTCAGGCCGACACCATTTTCAGCCAATACCCGCACAGGCATTACCACCTGTTCAAGGCGAGGAACGGAAAACTGTTCGGGAATATAATTTTGAGCAAATTCCCTATGGGAGACAGGGGCAGGATAAGTTTCCCCAACAGCACCAACCTCTCCATCTACGCAGACATAAAGCACTTTGGAAGGAGCCTGAGGATATACAACAACCATTTGGAATCATACAATGTATCATTTACGGCACTGGCGCACAAGTTCTCGGACAAACTGGAAGAGATGAGGGAAAAAGAAGGGGATATCCATAATGCAAAAGAAGAGAGCCTTGGAGGAGAAATCACCAGGAACATTGTGGAAACCCACGAAAAAATGAAAGGGACCTTCATAAAACGCTCCGAACAGGTGGCCCGCATCCTGAATGACATAAACAGCCACTCACAGCCCGCAATAATATGCGGCGATTTCAATGACACCCCAATGTCATTCACATACCACACACTGGCAAAAAACAGAAAAGACACCTTTGAAGAGGCCGGCAAAGGATTCGGTGCCACTTTTGCCACCCTATGGCCCCTGCTGAGGATTGATTACATACTCGTCCCCCAAGACGCAGGATGCGCCACCCACAACGCACAAAAAATCAGCCTCTCAGACCACTACCCGGTAATCTCGGAGATAATAATATAGCCATCACCTGCTACCTGCCCCGCTCCCTGCCGCCTGCTACTTGCCGCCTGCCGCCTGCTACCTGCCACCTGCTACCTGCCCCGCTCCCTGCCGCCTGCTCCCCGCTATACCTGCCTCACATCCCAGACTACGCTCAGGGTTGCGCTCGGAGTTACGTTGGGGGTTGCACTTGGGGTTGCGTTGGGTTGCATTGGGTTACGTTGGGTTGCATTGGGTTACGTTGGGTTGCGTTGGGTTGCATTGGGTTGCGCTCGAGGTTGCTCGGGGTGCGCTCGGGAAGCCCTCCTCCTCACAAAATAAACACTTCATCCACAAAAAAACCCTCCAGCGTGGACAAATGCAACTCTGCACATTGCTTCATCCACAAAAGCACCCTACAGCGTGGACAAATGCAACTCTGCACATCACTTCATCCACAAAAACACCCTCCAGCGTGGATGAAACCACCGGCACCGGCGGCACAATTGCCAGCGCAGATGGCAACTATCCTCGGATTATTTCAATCTCACTGCCCAAACCAACTTTTATAATCTGGGATGCTGAACGGGTGCACTCCCCCTCAAACCTCTCTGGCACTATAAAATCAACAGCATCCTTAATCTCCTGCGGAATATCCTCGAATCTTGCAGGAGCAGGCGTTCCCGAAATATTTGCAGAGGTGGAAACCAATGCCCTCCGGAATTTGTAGATAAGTTTGTTGCAGAACTCATGGTTTGGAATGCGGATCCCCACAGTGCCATCTTCTGCCACCACATTTTTTGCCAGTCCCATTGCCCCTGGATAGATTATTGTCATAGGCTTGTCATTAACCTCAACCAACTGTATTGCTATCTCGGGAATCTCCTTTACATACCTCCCGACCATATCCAAATCACAGACAAGCGTAATAAGGCTCTTGCTGTCTGCACGCTGCTTGATTTTAAAGACCTTCTCCACGGCCGCCTCATTTGTGGCATCACATCCAAGCCCCCATATTGTATCTGTAGGATAAAGAATTACGCCACCCTCTTTCAAAACTTTAATTGCTGCATCTATCTGTTCTTTCATAAGACAATATCATTAAGGTACATAATGCAAATCTACACAAAATGCCCGGGTTTTACAAAGTTGCCTGAGGAAGCGACCCAGAGAGAGTATGCCGGGGAAAGATACTTTTAATTAAATCATGAAATATACTCCCGCTACCGCTGCAACTGCCGCAGTCTCAGTTCTTAGGCGGGATGAGCCCAGTGTCAGAGGGTGGAATCCTGCAGCCATGGCAGCCTCCACTTCAGCAGGGGAGAAATCTCCTTCCGGGCCAATGAGTATTGTAATTGCCGGCAGATCTTCCTCAAATGCCTGCACCGCCCCTTTGGGAACCGCCTGCTCTATGGAACCCGCCTGCCCTGGGAAACCGACACTCCAGGGACCACCTGCCTGTCCAATGTAACCCGCCTGCTCTGGGAAACCGGCACTTCCGGGAACAGGCAGGAGTTCACGGGCCATTGCTATGGCCTCAGCCAAGGTTACCTTCTCCTGCACTCCGCAATAGGCAATAAGTTTTACCCCGGGTAATGAGGCGGCATTGCGGATGAATTCTTTAACAGGAACAGTCTCACACAAAACCGGTACCGCCCCCTTGAGAGATTGTTTTGCCGCAGAAACCAATATTTTTTCAAGTCGCTCAGGCTTTATTATCCTGCGCTCGGAGTGCTCCCCAATTACAGGAGCCACAACATCAATCCCCATCTCGGTTGCCTTTTCCAGGAACCATTCATAACGGTCTATGTTTTTTGTGGGACACACCGCCATTGTAAGGTGATACTTGTGTGCGCCAAAGTTTTCCTGCACCTGTTCCACGGAACATACCACCTGCTTCCCGCATTCTATAATCCTGCAGGTATAGAGGGAACCGCACCCGTCTATAACGTTTACCGTATCTCCCGGCACATGCCTGAGCACTTTTGAACAGTGTCTGCTCTCCTCTTCATTTAGAGTGCAGATGCCGTTGTTTATTTCATTTGAATAAAAGAGTTCCATATGAATAATAAAACAGTTCCATAAAGGGAATATTATAGTGCCAACAGGAAAAGGCCCGGAATAATGCAGTATGAAGCCGGAAGCGCCCCTGATTGGCGATTTTTTACAAATATATCAACAAAACATGTTATTTTTGTACAAATTTGGAAAAACAAACCATTAAAATGACACAAATAAAATCTCAGCGTTACGTGGCACTTGATGTGCTCAGGGGTATGACAGTTGCAGGTATGATTCTTGTAAACAACCCCGGTTCATGGGGACACATTTTTCCGCCGTTGGCACATGCCAAATGGGCAGGATGCACCCCTACAGACCTTGTATTCCCATTTTTCCTGTTTGTAGTGGGAGCGGCAATGGCTTTTTCGTTTGCAAAATACAATGAGGGATTGTCGGGAGCAAGTGTAAAGAAACTCCTCAAGAGGGGTAGCCTAATTTTCCTTGTGGGTTTTGGCCTCAACTGGTTCCCTTTCTACCCTACCTCCCCTAACCCCGACCTCTCCGTTTGGGGCAACTTTGTTTACCGTCTTGAGCATGTGCGCATTATAGGTGTCCTTCAGAGGATTGCAATGTGCTATGTACTTGGAGGTTTCATTGCATTGTGGCTGCAGAAGAGCAGAAAGATAATTCCTGCAATGGCGGTTCTTATGGGGTTGCACTGGCTTATCCTGTGGCTTATAGGAGACTCATCTGCAGAGATGGTGAACGGTGCTGCAGGCGCCTTCTCCCTTGCAGGGCAGAATGCAGACAAGATAGACCTTGCAATTTTTGGAGTTGACCACATTTACAAGGGATTCGGTATCCCATTTGATCCGGAGGGGCTGCTCGGTGCCCTCTCGGGAGCATGTACCGTACTTCTGGGATTCCTTATCGGGAAGAAAATACAGCAGACTCCCGACAAAATTACTGTGGTTGCACAACTTTACACCATTGGGCTGTGCTGCATTGGTGCAGGGTTGGTATGGAGCATCTGCTACCCTATCATAAAAGCGCTCTGGACCGGCTCGTACGTGCTGTATGCCGGTGGATGGAGCATTGTAATGCTGGCTTTCTTCATTTATCTGATTGATGTAAAAGGTAAAGAGAAAGTGTTTACCCCATTCAAGGCTTTGGGTATGAACCCTCTGTTTGCATTTGTAATGGCGGGGCTCTTTGCAAAGGTGCTTGGACAGATAATCAAATGGAAGGGAGTTGTTGAGATGGCAGACGGCACCATTAAGGAGAGGACCTGGAGTGTGCTGAGTTGGTTCTACAACAATGTATGTGTTGCTATAGTTGGTGAGAACAACAATGTATCCTCACTTATCTTTGCCCTTGTATATGTTGCGGTATTCACCGCCATGGCAATGTGGCTTTACAAGAAAAAGATTGTGATAAAACTTTAACCTTTCAATTGCAGGAGAGTCAAACTGTATGGCTTATATAGGATTGATATCGGATACCCACGGAGTTTTTGATGACAAACTCCGCAAGTTTCTGGAGCCGGTAGATGAAATATGGCATGCCGGTGATTTCGGGAACATTGAAACTGCCGATGCAATTGCCGCCTTCAAGCCCCTTCGCGGGGTATATGGCAACTGTGATGACCATACGGTGCGGCTGGCCCACCCCTACACCCAATTTTTTGAGATGGAGGGAATGAGGATACTCATGATGCACATTGGAGGTTACCCGGGGAGGTATGATTTCAAGGCATTCCAACTTATAAATGCCCATCTTCCCGACATCTTCATCTGCGGTCATTCCCATATCCTGAAGGTGATCAACGACCCCAAATACAGGGTCCTCACCATAAACCCGGGTGCCGCCGGAATACAGGGATTCCACAACGTAAGGACAGCCCTGAGATTCAGGATTGAGAACGGCACCATAAAGGATATGGAGGTGGGCGAATGGGAAAGGAAACTATAACTAACTGTATATATATGAAAAAACTGTTATTAGCAATTGCGCTTATTGCCTGTAGCGTAGGATACGCCCAGCAGACACCGGTTACCAAAGCCAATTACGAACTTGCGGAGAGATTCTCTGCAAAGAAGGTGGGCCAGATGGTTTTCTCTACAGATGTAAGGCCAAACTGGTTCAAGAATTCAGACAAGTTCTGGTACACTTATAAAACTACAAACGGCACAGAATACTACATTGTAGATCCTGCAGCAGGTACCAAAAGAAAAATATGGGATATGGGCAAACTTGCAGCCGAGATTTCTGCCATTACCAAAGACCCGTTTGATGCCCAGCACCTCCCTCTCCAGAGGCTTGAACTTACAGATGAGGACAAAGCCTTTACATTTGAGGTAAGGACCTCCCTCATGGTTCCTAAGAAAGAGAAGAAAGGTGAGAAGAAAAGACCTGGCAAACCACAGAAGGAGAACAAGGTATTCCGTTTCAAATGGGATATTGCACAGGGGAAACTCACAGATATAACTGAAGAGGAGAAGGAGAAGGATTACCCAAGATGGGCAAATGTTTCTCCCGACGGCAAATATGCAATCTATGGAAAGAACTACAACCTCTGGTACATGGACATGGAGAACCTGAAAAAGGCCATGGAAGATGAGAAGGACTCTACAATTGTGGAGCACCGCCTTACAACCGACGGTACCAAGGAGTTCCCTTACGCAGGAAGAGGCATGTACGGTGGAAACCATGAGGAAGATACCACCAAACGTACCGGTGCGTATGTATGCTGGTCTCCAGACTCAAAACACTTTGCCCTTACCAGAAGCGACATGAGCAAGATTAAGGAACTTTGGGTTATTGACGTTCTTGCAAACCCACGTCCAAAATTGGAGGGATACAAATATCAGATGCCTGGAGAGCCGGGACCTAAAGAGTACCTCTACCTGTTCAATTTTGAGGACAAGAGTTCAAGGACAATAGACATTGCAGCATTCAAGGACCAGTCTGTAAGCATTGAAAGAAAGCCTGTAACCATTACAGAGAGGACATACATGGAGTACGTTCCAATGCAGTGGCTGGGAGACAACAGCAAGTTCTACTTCACCCGCCAGAGCCGCGACCAGAAGAGGGTTGACCTCTGCTCTGTAGATGTTGCAACAGGTGAGTGCAAGACTATCCTTCACGAAGAACTCAATACATACGTTGAGACAAGGGAGTTTGTCTTCCTCAACAACGGCAGCGAGTTTGTGCATTGGTCTGAGAGGGACGGATGGGCACACCTGTATCTGTACAGTGCAGACGGAACCCTCAAGAATCAGATTACAAAAGGTGAATTCCACGTAGAGAATGTTGTGGGAATTGATGAGGCCAAGAGAGTGGTTTACTTCACTGCATGCGGCAGGGAGAAAGGGATTAACCCATATTATATGTACCTGTACAGTGCAAACTTGGACGGCAGCAACGTAAAACTGCTCAACAAGGGTGACTACGACAACAAAGTTAACATGAGCGACGACAACCGCTACTTTGTAAACAACTATTCAAGAGTTGACTGCACCCCTAAAACCTCCCTTTACGACAACACCGGCCGCAAGATCATGGACCTTGAGGAGGCAGATTTGAGCCAGTTGTTCGCCCGCGGATACAAGTTCCCTGAGATTTTTACCGTTAAGGCAGGTGACGGCATTACAGACCTTTACGGTGTAATGTACAAGCCGTTTGACTTTGATTCAACCAAACTCTACCCTATCATTGAGTATGTATATCCTGGCCCACAGACAGAGGCAAACAACTCTTCATGGAGCAAAGGTATGGACAGGGTTGACCGCCTTGCGCAACTCGGTTTCATTGTTGTAACAGTAGGAAACCGCGGCGGACACCCTAACCGCTCAAAATGGTATCACAACTTCGGTTACGGTAACCTTAGAGACTATGGTTTGGAAGACAAGAAAGTTGCAGTACAGCAACTCGCAGCAAGATATCCTTTCATCAACGGCAAGAAAGTGGGTATCCACGGCCACTCTGGTGGAGGATTCATGTCTACAGCAGCAATCCTCAAATATCCCGATTTCTTTACCGCAGCAGTTTCATGTGCCGGAAACCACGACAACAGCATCTACAACCGCTGGTGGAGCGAGCAGCACCATGGAGTACTTGAGGAGGTATCTGAGAAAGGTGATACCACATTCAAATACAGCATAAACACCAACCAGCAACTTGCAAGAAACCTTAAAGGCAACCTGTTGCTTGTACACGGAGACATTGACAACAATGTACACCCTGGAAACACCTTGAGAGTTGTTGATGCGCTCATCAAAGCAAACAAACGTTTCCAGATGCTCATCCTTCCGGGACAGAGACATGGATTTGGAAACATGACAGAATATTTCTTCTGGAGAATGGCAGACCACTTCTGCGAGTATCTGATTGGAGACTCAGAGAAAGAGGAAATTGACATTAAACAGATGAACAACAACTAATTAGGCACATACCTAAAACAATTTTAGGGGAAACCAGCAGGTTTCCCCTTTTTTTATTATTTCACAATGGCCATATGTAAGTATAATTATATCTCACTCATTTTATGCATTTTACACAATTTGCCAAAATTTGGTATATTAAAAAAAATAATTACCTTTGCCGCCGATTAAAACTGAAAACTTATGAAATTTACTAAAATCACAAAGAAATTGGTCCTTGCTGCCGCTGCCGTTATGACTGTTCTTTCAGCGAATGCAGAAGGTTACCAGATCAACTCTCAGAGTTCAAGGCAGTGGGGTATGGCACACACAGGTACAGCCCTCAAACTTGGCGCAGAGAGCATGTTGTTCAACCCTGCAGGTATGGTTTACATGAACTCAAAATTTGATGTTTCATTGGGTTCAATCCTTATCAAATCCAAAGTGAACTTTGAGCAGCCTGGCTACAAACACGAAACTGACAATCCCCTAAGCACTCCTATATTCGGATATTTCGGATACAAACCTTGCGAAAAACTTGCAGTTGGTATCAGCATCACCAACCCTGCCGGAAACTCAATGGTATGGGGTGACAACTGGGTTGGCGCAACACATATCCAGGAGGTTTCACTTAAAGCATTCAACGTTCAGCCTACAATCTCTTACAAGATCAATGACATTGTAAGCGTTGGTGCAGGCCTTATGATTGACTTCGGTTCATTCTCACAGGAGAAAGGTCTTGTGGCTGCAAACTCATTTGCTCCTCTTGGTGCCCTTGCAGGCCAGCTTGCACAGATGAACCCTGCATTCAGCAGCCTTGGCGCACTTCCAGGAATGATCAACTCATTCAGCAACCAGATTCCTGTAGGAATTGAACTTGAGGGTTCTTCAAAAGTTGCTTTGGGCTTTAACGTAGGTATCCTTGTAAATGTATCACCTAAAGTTACCCTTGGTGCAACCTACCGCTCAAAAGTTAAATTGTCTGTAGAGGATGGAGAGGCTGAGTTGGATTATGCAAATGACGCTGCAGAGAGCGTAGTTGCTGCAATCAAATCATTTGATACCACACCTCTTCAGGGAATGCTTCCACAGGAGACCCTTGCAACCATCAAAGGTACCCAGACACAACTTACAACTATGGGTCTGTTGGATAATTCTGAGTTCAAGGCTTCAATGCCAATCCCAAGCATCTTCAGCATAGGTATCGCATATAAGCCAAATCAGGCATGGACCCTAACCGGTGAGGCTCAGATTACAGGCTGGAGCGCATACGACAAACTTGACATCACTTTCAAGACTGCCGCAGGTGAGATTGTACAGTCATCTGTAAAAGATTACGAGAACACCGTAGCTGTAAGACTTGGTGCACAGTATGTAGTTTCTGACTTCTGGACAGTAAGGGCAGGTGCATACATGGATACCCCTCCTGTACAGATGGACAACTACAACCCTGAGACTCCAAGTGCAAATTCATACGGAGTAACTGCAGGTGCAACCTTGAACCCAATGAAGAATCTTGCAGTTGACCTTTCAGTAGGTTACTTGAGAGGCGAAAAAACTACCGGCTCATACCAGAACGGATCATTTGTAGCAGATTACACCAAGAGCGCAATCATGCCGGGTGTTGCTGTAAGATTCCAGTTCTAAGAGAGAAATTACCTAAAAAATAACCTTACTACAAAAGAGAAGCCTGTGGCGGGGAAACCCGGTGCAGGCTTTTCCTTTTTGCCCACTTGCGGTTGTAAAGAAACAACTTTTTGAATATCTTTGTATTTGGTCTTATTTTCCCGACAAATAATTACTACAGATATGAAGAAACTATTTTCAATTATGGCATCTGCAGCACTTTGCATTGCAGTATGCGCATGTGCCCAGAACAAGCAGCCTGAGGTACAGACAACCCCCGCAGCAACTCCAAGCAACCTTATGGGAACATTCCCTGGTGAGGAGAACATGAATTATGCAACCGACATCCTTACAGGAGCACAGCAGGTAGAGGAATACCTCCCGCTTGTAGAGGGAAAGAGGGTATGCATCCTTTCAAACCAGTCTGGTATGGCATCAGCCACTGCACACGTCCTTGACACACTTCTTGCACACAACGTAAAAGTAACATGCATCATGTCTCCTGAGCACGGTTTCAGAGGCGATGCAGATGCAGGCGAGCACGTATCAAGTTCTACAGACCCTAAAACAGGTATTCCTATCCGCTCATTATATGAGGGAAAATCCGGCAAACCTGCAAAAGAGGTGATGGACGAGTTTGATGTACTGGTATTTGACCTTCAGGATGTAGGTGTACGTTTCTACACTTACTATGTAACTATGGTAAAAATGATGGCCGCATGTGCTATGGAGGGTAAGGAGTTCATAGTACTTGACCGCCCTAACCCTATCGGATTCTATGTAGACGGCCCTATCCTCAACATGGAGAAATACAAATCGGGAGTAGGAAGCCTTCCAATCCCTGTTGTACACGGAATGACCCTTGGAGAGATTGCATATATGGCAAACGAGTGCGACTGGCTTCAGCACGGCCACAAAGATGCCGCTGGCAAAAAAGTTGACCTTAAAGTTGTAAAATGCAAGAACTACACCCACGCAAAACTTTACAGACTTCCTATTAAACCGTCTCCAAACTTGGGCGACATGAGGGCCATCTATCTGTACCCTTCAACCTGCTACTTTGAGGGAACCCCTGTAAGTTTGGGTAGAGGTACTGCAAAGGCATTCCAGATGTACGGCCACCCTAACATGTTGGGCTACAAATACAGTTTCACCCCAAGAAGCATCCCAGGAGCAAAGAACCCTCCTCTATTGGACAAGGAGTGCTGGGGAGTTGACCTTACTGTAAACCCTTCAATTGAACAGATTAACCAGGACGGTATAAACCTTGAGTACATTGTTGACGCTTACACCAACCTCAACCTTGGAGACCATTTCTTCCGCAACATGTTTGAACTTGAGATAGGCCAGGCATACGTAAGAAAGATGATTAAAGAGGGCAAATCTGCAAAAGAGATTGAGGCAATGTGGACAGAGGATGTAGAGAAATTCAAGGAGCAGAGAAAACCTTATCTGCTATACCCGGAAAACTGATTTGATTATAAAGATAAAAAAAGACAGAGTGGCCTATGGTCACTCTGTCTTTTTTATGGATATTCTTATCTCCAATACTCCGAAAAATTTATTTCATCAGCGCCTTCAACTGTTTTGCCATATTGGAGGCAAAGACAAAGTCATTGAGTTCCTTGCAGTCTGAGTGGAGAATCTCCCTGTTGCTCCCTTCCCAGAGTTTTTCCCCTTTGTAGATGAAGCCTATCTTGTCCCCTATCTCCATTACGGAGTTCATGTCGTGGGTGTTTATGATAGTGGTAATGTTGTACTCCTGGGTAATCTCCTGAATGAGGTGATCAATAACTATTGAGGTTGTAGGGTCAAGGCCCGAGTTGGGCTCGTCGCAGAAGAGGTATTTGGGATTGAGGGCTATTGCACGGGCAATTCCAACACGTTTCTGCATTCCGCCGCTCAATTCGTTGGGGAACTTTTTGTTGGCATTCTCAAGGTTTACCCTTTTCAGGCAGAAGTTTGCCCTCTCCAGTTTCTCCTCATAACTCCACTCTGTAAAGAAGTCCATAGGAAACATTATGTTCTCCTCTACGGTTGCAAAATCGAACAGTGCACTTCCCTGGAATAGCATCCCCATCTCCTTGCGGAGGGCCTTCTTCTGCTTCTCCTTAAGGGTGGTGAAGGATTTGTCGTCATACCATATCTCACCTCTGTCGGGAGTATGGAGACCTACAAGGTTTTTCAGGAGTACGGTTTTTCCGCTTCCGCTGGCTCCAATTATAAGGGAGCATTCTCCCTCCTTGTAATCAATTGATATATTATTGAGGACTGTGCGCCCGTCAAACTCTTTATACAGATTCTTTACACTTATCATACTACAACAACAATTTTGTAAGAGCCAGATCAAATACAAGTATAAGTACACTTATTGCAACTATGGCTTTTGTACTTGAGCGTCCCACTCCAAGTGATCCACCCTTTGCGTAATACCCAAAGTAGGATGCCAATGAGGTTATGATGAAGGTGAACACAGCCATTTTTGAGATACTGTAATAGATATAGTGTATCTTAAAGGAGAACTGCAGGCCATCTACATACTGGGCCATGGTAACTGCACCTGTAGCCGCAATTATGAGCGCTCCACCCAAAAGTCCTATTACAAAACTTGAGAGCATTACAAACGGGCTCAATACCACTGAACTTACAATTTTGGGAAGGATAAGGTAGTTGGCAGAATTCACTCCCATAATGTCCATTGCATCTATCTGCTCGGTAATGCGCATACTGCCTATTTCAGATGCTATGTTGGATCCTATTTTTCCGGCCAATATGAGCGCCACCATTGTAGAACAGAACTCAAGCACCAGAATCTCCCTTGCCATATAGCCAACATACATTTTTGGTATGAACGGGCTCTCCAGATTGTTTACTGTCTGTATAACGGCAACGGCCCCAATAAATACAGAAATCACACTTATAAGTGGTATTGAATCAAGTGTGAGTTTCTGCGCCTCAACAACACACTGTTTGAAGAAAATTCTCCATTTTTCCGGTTTCTGGAACACTTTGAGCATAAGCAGGCAGTATTCCCCTATCATTTCCAAGGTCTTCTTCATTACAAAACAATTTTGTGCAAGTTACAAATTTTATTGCATAAACAACTGCTCCAAAAGCAATGCCATAAAGCCAATTGCAGTTTGTGGAGAAAATTTACTATTTTTGTTGGATAATAAAACCTTTACCTGATTTGAGATTTTTATATAATATAGTTATAGGCATCTACGGTGTCCTCATTTCTTTTGCGTCACTGTTCAACCATAAAGCCGGACTCTTCTGCAAGGGGAGAAAAGGGCTGTTGGAGAGGATTGCCGGCGAGATCAGCCATTCCAAACCCATAATATGGTTCCACTGCTCTTCTGTTGGAGAATTTGAGCAGGCCAGGCCACTTATAGAGTGGTACAGGGAGAACAGGAAAGAATACAGTATTCTCCTTACCTTCTTCTCTCCGAGCGGATATGAAATGAGGAAAAACTACCCCCTTGCAGACTGGATATACTATCTCCCTATGGACACCTCCCGCAATGCAAGAAGATTCCTGGACACAGTATCCCCTGCAAAAGCCATCTTCATAAAATACGAATTCTGGTACAACTATCTTACCCAATTGAAGAAAAAAGGGATTGAGACATACATAGTTTCTGCCATCTTCAGGAAAGACCAGGTTTTCTTCAAACCTTACGGTGGGCTTTTCAAGAAGATGCTCAAATCATTCACCGCACTGTTTGTTCAGGATGATCTCTCCCTGCAACTGCTTAAGGAGATTGGCATTACCAGCAATGTTGCAATTTGTGGAGATACCAGATTTGACCGTGTAAACCAGATAACTGCAGCCAGCAAGGAATTCCCTGCAATAAGCAAATTCAGCGGAAACTCATTTACAATCCTTGCAGGAAGCACCTGGCCTCCCGACGAAGAGATTCTGGCAGCAAGTGTAAAGAACTTCTCAAAAGTAAAACTGGTAATTGCCCCCCACGAGATACACAAGGAACATATTTCCAAAATTATGGAGATATTCAAGGGGTACAATGTGGTCAAATTCTCGGATTGCGGAGAAATTGATGACGCAGCACTGCAACAGGCAAACGTACTTCTGATTGATTGTATGGGTATCCTCTCCTCAATATACAGATACGGCAGTTTTGCATATATTGGAGGTGGATTTGGAGTAGGCATACACAATATCCTTGAGGCAGCCACATACGGCATTCCGGTGGCCTTCGGCCCCAAATACCAGAAGTTCAAGGAGGCCAGGGATCTTGTTGCCCGCCAGGGAGCCACATCTGTCAGGAGCCAGGAAGAATTCTATTCCCTACTTGACAAACTGGTGAAAAACAGGAATGTAGCTGAAGAACGGGGAAAGATTTGTTTCAACTATGTACAGGAAAATCTTGGTGCAACAAAAAAAATCATAAGCATAATTGAAAATATCTCTTTTTAAAAAGGGATATTTTTTTTACTTCCCCTTAAGTTTTTACCGTTTACGCCGTTTTTTACACCTCCTCCCCTTTTCTTTGCAATAAAAAATGCTGAAGAAAGTGTATTGTGCCAGCTGCAAAGGGCTGGAGGTAACTACAGTTACTGTAGAAGTTGATGTATCAGACGGCATCTGCTTTTATCTGGTGGGGCTGGCAGACAGTGCCATAAGGGAGAGCCAGCAGAGGATAAGCAGTGCCCTCAACAAATTCGGATACAGAATTCCAGGGAAAAAGATAATTATAAACCTTGCCCCCGCAAACCTGCGCAAGGAGGGGTCGGCTTTTGATGCGGCCATTGCCATAGGTATCCTCTCCGCATCCGGGCAGATTGAAACAGAGTGGACCAATGACTTCATGATTATGGGGGAACTGGCTCTCGACGGCTCTTTGAGAGCAATTGACGGGGCGCTGCCAATGGCCATACATGCGGCCCAACATGGATTCAAAGGGTGCATCCTTCCCAAAGAGTCTGCAGCAGAATGTTCAGATGTGGATGGGATAACCATATTCTATGCAGAGACCCTAAAGGATGTAATTGATATACTTCTTGCTCCCGACAGCGCCTCTTCAAGAATCCCCCTGAAAAGGGAATATATCCCAAAGCAACATTGGGATTATGATTTTGGGGATGTAAAAGGGCAGCCGTTTGCAAAAAAGGGGCTTGAGATAGCGGCAGCAGGCAACCACAATGCAATTCTTGTAGGGAGTCCCGGATGCGGCAAGACATTTATGGCCAAATGCCTCCCCTCAATCCTTCCCCCTCTGGAGAAGATGGAAGCCATAGAGACCAGTAAAATCTACTCGGTAGCAGGGCTCCTCAAATCGTCGGGAGGACTTATAAGGGAACGTCCGTTCAGGAGCCCGCACCACACATCTACCATACAGGCCCTTGCAGGGAGTGTAGGGATGCCGGGCGAGGTATCCCTGGCCCACAATGGAGTACTTTTTGCAGATGAGATAGCGGAGTTTGGAAGGGCCTCACTGGAAATTCTCAGACAGCCGCTGGAAGACCGGGAGATTCAGGTATGCCGCGCCAGGAGCAGGGTGTGCTACCCCGCCTCTTTCATGCTTGTTGCAGCAATGAACCCTTGCCCCTGCGGATACCTCAATGACCCAAAGAAGAACTGTACCTGCTCTTCCAGTGCAATAATGAAATACACAGGAAAATTGTCGGGACCCCTAATGGACCGGATTGATATACAACTCAATGTAAGAAATGTTGCCCCCAATGAGATTGTAGGGTTGGGAAAAGGGGATGAGGAGCCCAGCAGAGTTATTGCCCGAAGGGTAAAGATGGCCAGAGAAATCCAACTTGCAAGATTCATGGGGGAAAATTTCTACACAAACGCTCAGATTCCTCCCGGGAAACTTGCAAAATACTGCGCCATAGGGGAAAAGGAGCAGATTTTCCTGAAGAGGTTCATTGCACGCCAGGGGATATCTGCCAGAGGATACAGCAGAATTTTAAAAATATCACGCACCATAGCAGACTTGGATGGGAAGGATTTTATATCTTTGGAGCATATTTCAAAAGCGGTCCAACTGAAACTGGACATCAACGGATTTTAAAATGGGAACAACACTACACATCAGAAGCCTCAATGACATTGACAAGGCCGCAATGGAGTTTATACAATACGCCTCATCATCACCGCTGCAAAGCAACATCTTTGCATTTTTTGGGCAGATGGGTGCGGGCAAGACTACCTTCATAAAGGCAATCTGCAGGGCATTGGGTGTGGAGGATGATGTCAACAGCCCCACCTTCACCATTGTGAACGAGTACAGGTCTGCAAAGGGATTCCCGGTATATCACTTTGATTTCTACCGTATAAACAAGATTTCCGAAGCATACGACATTGGAATTGACGAATATTTTGCAGGGGACGGAATATCCCTTATAGAGTGGACCGAAAAAATAGAGGAGATTCTTCCCGACGAGTGTTTCAGGGTTTATGTACAGGTAGAAGGGGACGGAAGCCGCAGCGTGAGGATTGAGGACTAAAAGTGGAATCTTAATCCTACGTCGGCCTTAACCTGGAAAGGCTGGTCTGTCCTTATGCTGTACATTACTTCTGAGTTGGTGTAATATACCAGATTAGGCTCAAAATACAATCCCACAACATTACCGAATTTGTATTCAACTCCCAAACCTGCATTTACTGAGAACTGCACACCATCTATATCTGCAGAATACGACTGGCTGCCTGTATAACTCTTCAGGTCATATACTGCCCTTATTCCCTTTTCAAAAGCAATTCCTCCGTTTATGTAGAAGATGAAGTTGTTCTTGTCCACAACCAGACCATAAACATTTATAGGGATTCCTATGTAGTGGAGTTTCTGTTTCACGCTGTGCCTTACTTTGTCTACGAGGCATTCGTATTTGCTTTTCAGCAAAGAGTAGTTCACTCCAACTCCCAATGCCACATTCTCTCCCAACGGAAACTGCAACTGTACCCCCAAATTTACAGGCAGTGAATATCTGGTATCGGATATCTGCTCAACTATATGGTTATGTCCCATGGCTCCGTTGAATGCACTTGAAGCCCTTATCCAGGAGGCGTCAACACTTGCCGAACTGCCAGGTACAATCCCCTGTGAAAAAGCCAGGGCATATTTGCGTGGAGCCTTTACAGGCTCACCGGCAACATCAAACGTATCATCCAATATGAACTCCTTAACCTTCACATCCTTTGTCTTCGCATCCTCAGTGCCCTCTGCGGCCTCCTTGGCCTCTGTAGCCTCAACCGCCTTTGCCTCCTCCGGGGTCACCACAGTCTGCACTGCACCTGCAGGGAGAATGTCTTCTGTCTCCTGCATCTGCTGAACTGCCTGCGCAACTTGAGCACCCACTTCAGCCTGAGCATCCCCCACTGTCTGTGCAACCTGTACGGGACTTGTGGCATATGCACCTTTTTCTACGGCAACCGGCTGTGCAACTGCCACACTCACCTGGGGCACTTCCTGTACCTGCGGTGCAACAGGACTCTCCTCCACAGCAACATCCTGAGCCACAAGAGATCTCTCTACAGCAGCATCATCTGCAGGGAACAGGAACAGCAGGGCCAGCAATATGGCCGCAGCGGAAGATGAAACATAATAAAGGACCCTGCGCACCCTGCGTCTGCGCAAAGAGCGCTGTATGTCTCCCCATACATCTGCCCCTACAGGCATCTGCATATCATACAGTTTCTCCCTTATTTTATCAAATTCCCTGTTCTCCATTATCTTTCAAACTCCTTTATTTTCTCTTTAAGCCAAAGTTTTGCCCTGCTCAACTGCGATCTCGACCCCCCTTCCGTAATGTTGAGTTCCTTCGCTATTTCCTGATGCGAGTACCCCTCTATGGCAAACATGTTGAATACGGTTCTGAAACCTGCAGGCATCTGTGATATGATTTTCATCAGCACCTGCGCATCCAGTTTGTCTATGGTACCCTGGTCATAGGCCACCTCGCCCCTGAACTCCTCCAACTGCTCCGTATGTCTGAGAATATCCTTCTTGCGCAAATGCATAAGTGCAGCCGTTATAAATATCCTCCTTGCCCAACCTTCAAAAGAACCGTCACCCTTGTAACTGCCAATCTTGGAGAAAAGGGTAATAAAACCGTCATGCAGCACATCCCTTGCTGCCTCTTTTTCACCAATATACCTGAAACAGACAGCAAACATACGGGGCGAGAGCCATTCGTACATCTGCCTCTGTGCCAAGGGGTCATTTTTCATGCACCCGGCAATCAGTGAGCCTTCCGATTTGTCAGTTGACAGGTTCCTTATCATTTATCGGTTATATAATAGATGCAAATTTGCTAATAAAAGTTGCAATACAAAAATAAAATTGAGCATGGAATTTGTTACATTTGTAAATTACAACAAACATTTGCGGCATGAAGATTAGATTAGTGATGATATTTGCCCTGATACTCTCTTTTCCAGCACTATGCCTGGCCAGGGCAGAGAGGGGAACAGACAGTGCAACAACCGCATTGCTGCTCAATGCACTCAAGGAATACAACAGCGGCAACTATACTCAGGCAAAAGGGGATTTCCAGAAACTGGCGGCAATTGACCCGCAGAATGATGCGGCATACTATTACCTTGCCAACATTGCCCTCCGTACGGATGACCTTCCGTCGGGAGAACTGTATCTGAAGAAAGGGATAGAAATTGATTCCTCAAATTTCTGGTATAGGGATATGCTGGGACAGGTTTACATAAAGGCCAACAAGATAAAGGAGGCCATCTCCGTATATGAAGGACTGCTCAGAATGCATCCTAAAAAATCTGCTCTCCACTACACCCTTGTAAACCTCTACCTGGGGTCACAGCAGACAGAGGAGGCCAAAGGAATACTGGAAAAGATAGAGGCCTCACAAGGCAAGAGCGAGGCGGTGGCAATGACATGGTTCAACATCTACAGGATGGAACAGAACTGGGAAAAGGCTCTCAACTACCTTGTAGAATTTGACAGGGAGTTCCAGAGTCCGAGAATACAGTGTGTTATTGGAGACATGTATGCCGACCGCTACAAGGATACCCTTGCCATACACTACTACAACAAGGCGCTGGAACTTGACAGGCAGTGTGCGCCGGCAATGTACGGACGTGCGGAGGTACACAGGATGAACGGCAATTATCCGCTCTTCTTTGCAGATATAAACCCGTTTCTGGCAAATCCGCAGATAGACTCCAAAATGAAGATAGAGTATCTGAAACAGTTGTTCCAGATACCCAATTTCATAAAGAGATACCGCCTGCAACTGGACAATGCAATGGAGGGTATTGCCCTTGCTCATCCGGCAGACACCACTTCAAACATGTTCCTGGCCGCCTACTACGGAGAAATTGGAGATAATGCCAAATGCAAGGAGTTCCTCAGGAAAAACTATACCCTTTATCCCGACAAGTTCAGCACCCTGTTCCAGTGGGTGCTGGCAATATACCAGTTGAAGGAGTGGGAGAATCTGGAGGCTGCCACTACTGAGGCCCTTGAAAAATACCCGCATCATCCCGACCTTGTACAACTGAGGGGGATTGCCCGTTTCCAGATGAAACAGACAGACAAGGCAATTGAATCATATAGGGAACTGGAGGAGATTTCCCTCAAGAACAGGGATACCGTATCGCTCATCTCTGCCTACTCCATTCTGGGAGACCTCCATTACGAAAAGAAGGAGAGCAAGACAGCATTCTCGTATTACAGGAAAGTGCTGAAACTCAACCCTAATGAGACCGGAGCCCTGAACAACTATGCATATTATCTGGCCCTTGAGGGGAAAAACCTCAAGCAGGCATACCAGATGAGCAAAAAGACAGTTGAGGCAGAACCCGACAATCCCACTTATCTCGACACTTTCGGCTGGATACTGTTCCTTATGGACAAACCGCTGGAGGCAAAGGCCCAGTTCAAGCATGCAATGCTGTATGGCGGAACCGAAAGTGCAGACATACTCGACCATTATGCAGAGGTACTCTTCAGTTTGGGAGAGCATGACCTTGCTTTCATATATTGGAACCAGGCCAAACAACTTGACAACACCCTTGGCATAGATGAAAAAATAAAGGAGCGGAAAGCCCAACTGAAAAAATGACCATGGAGAGACGGTTTCCTATCTTTACAGCCATATTGTGTCTGGCATTCCTCTTTGCCAACTGGAATTGCTATGCCCAGACCTCAGAGATAGAGGGGCGCAAAAAGGAGATACAGAAACTGGAGGAGGAGATATCGTACCTCGACAACCAGATAAAGTCTACCCAAAACCAGCAGAAGAATACACTGGAAGAACTGGTGCTTGTGCAGAACAAAATTTCCAGCAGAAAGCGCCTCCTTGCACAACTTGACAGGGAGATTAAGGGGCAGAACGCCGAAATGGCACGTACACAGGGAGAGATAAAGGCTCTGGAGCAGAGGCTCGACACCCTGGAACATTATTACAACCGCATGATATACAATGCCTACAAGCATAGGGATACCAAGGTGTGGTTCATGTATATCCTTGCCAGCGAGAATCTGGAGCAGGGCTACAGGAGATGGAATTACCTGAAGAACTATTCAAAATCCATAACCGCCCAGGCAGAAAAGATAAGGAATCTTAAAGAAGAGCAGAAAAGGCAGTTGGCAAAAGTACAGCAGTTGAAAAGCAACAATATGAAGGTACAGGCTGCAAGGACTCAGGAGTACAACACCCTTACCAGGGAGGAGAAACAATCCCAGGCTTTTGCCAGGTCCTTGGACAAAAAACAGAAACAGTACCGGCAGCAACTTGCACAAAAAAGGAGGGAGTCCGAGCGCCTTTCAAAAGAGGTTGAAAAGATGATTGCTGCGGAGATAAAGAGGCAGCAGGAGATTGCCCGCAGACAGGAGGAACTGGCAAAAAAAGCCAAGGAGGAGAAACAGAAGCAGAACGTCCCTGCACAGGAGAACAAGATTGCCCAACTGGAGTTACAGGAGTATTCGCAGACAAAAAAATTGTCGGGAAACTTTGCAGTTAACAGAGGAAAACTCCCTTTCCCTGTACAACAGGGGGTAATCATTGAGAGGTTTGGAGAGCATCCTCACCCTACCCTCAAGAATGTGAAACTCCCTTTCAACAACGGCATAAATATATCCACAAAGCCGGGGAGCAGCGTAAAGGTTGTTTTTGACGGTGTTGTGAAACAGGTTATTGCCATTCCGGGATACAACCAGTGTGTATTGGTACAGCACGGACAATATTTTACATTCTACTGCAAACTGGCAAAGGTAGGGGTGAAGGTTTCTGACAAACTCTCTACCGGAGACATTATAGGAACACTGGAGGAGAACGGCAGCACTGCTGTACTCCATTTTGAATTGTGGAACGGGACCACCAAACAGAATCCCGAATT
This sequence comes from Bacteroidales bacterium, assembly GCA_015060445.1. Lineage (GTDB taxonomy): Bacteria > Bacteroidota > Bacteroidia > Bacteroidales > UBA932 > Egerieousia. Next base: position 23,768 of record SUYL01000015.1, on the reverse strand, counting down.
ATGGTTAGAAAAATGACATATATGGAAAAGATCAGAATCTATTGCAAGAACACCCAAAAATTCTATAAGGTAAACCCTGGAACCTCTCTGGAAGAGTTGAGGAAAGAGGCTGGTGTAACAGCACTTGCCGCCCATGTCGACAACCAGTTGAAAGAGTTGGGATACCCCCTCTATATGGAGCATACAGTGGAATTTCTGGACTACACCCATTCCGACGGGCGCAGATGCTACAAGAGATCACTCTTCTTCCTGTTGCAGAAGGCCATAAAGGAACTCTATCCCAACAAACAGTTGATTCTGGACTACACCCTTCCAAACGGCAACTACGGAGAACTGGTTGATGCACCTGTCTCCTATAATCCCGACGATTCAATAAAACTTAGGATGGAGACCGTAACTTCCCTTACAGAGGAGGAGATTGCAAAGATAAAGCAGAAGATGCTGGAACTTGTAGAGGCAGACATTCCTATTGTCAAGAAGAAATTGCTGTGTGAGGAAGCAGTGACAATCTTTACCGCAAACAGGCAGTTCAACAAGGCAAACCTCATAAAGAATCTTGGGATGTTTTTTGTGTCGGTATATTTTATGGGAGATTATGCAGATACATTCTACGGCCCTATGGTATATTCAACAAAAGAGATAAAGAAATTCAATATCATAAAATACAACAAGGGGTTCTGCATCCAGTTCCCTTCATACCTGCCACCATACAACCTCCCTTCTGTAAAATACCAGGACAAACTCTCTGAAGTGTTCAAGGAGATGTACAACTGGTGCAATATCATTGGAGTAAAAGATATAGACTCTGTAAACAGGTCCATCTCCATGGGGTACGGGAAGAATATAATACAGGTTGCCGAGGCCCTTCACGAGAGAAAATACGCCGCAATTGCAGACCAGATATACAAACGCAAGGATGATGTGAAACTTGTTCTGCTGGCAGGCCCTTCAAGCAGTGGAAAAACCACTACATCAATGCGCATTGCCCTGCAGTTGAAGGTACTGGGGCTTAACCCAAGGGTCCTGGCCATGGACAACTATTTTGTAAACAGGGAGGATACCCCAAGGGATGCCGACGGCAATTATGATTTTGAATGCCTTGAGGCTATGGACCTCAAACTGCTCAATGAGCAGTTGAACCAACTGTTCAACGGTGAGGAGGTAGATATACCTGTTTTCAATTTTGCAGAAGGGAAACGGGAGTTCAAGGGGAACAAGATGAAAATGAAGCCTAATGATATCCTTATTATGGAGGGTATCCATGCACTCAATCCGTCTCTTACCGCATCAATTGAGAGCAGGAGAAAGTTCAAGATTTATGCATCTGCCCTTACATCCCTTTCTATAGATGAGAACAACTCTATCTCCACTACAGACAACAGGATGCTCCGCAGAATGGTCAGGGACAACAATTTCAGAGGGACAACTGCCGAGCAGACCATCCTCAGATGGGGAAGCGTGCACAGTGGCGAGTACAAGAACATCTTCCCTTACCAGGAGAATGCGGATGCAATGTTCAACTCTTCACTCATCTATGAACTGCCGTTGCTGAAACACTATGCAGAACCTCTGCTCAGAAGGATACACCCTACCTCCCCAGCATATTCTGAGAGCCTGAGGCTGCTCAAGTTCCTCTCCTATATAGTTGAGATGGACCCTTCAGAGCACAACGCAGTACCTCCAACGTCGGTCATGAGGGAGTTCATAGGGGGAAGTACTCTTGAATATTAGGAATTGCTATAGCCCCAGTTCCTTGTCAATAAGGTCTGTAACGGCCTTAAGGTCCTGGGGATTCTCCTCAAATTTCAACTCATCCACATTAAGGATGAGTTTTTTTCCGTCCCTGTAGTTGTTGAACCACTCGTCATACCTGTCATTGAGCCCCTGCAGGTAATCTATCCTTATGCCCGATTCATACTCCCTTCCCCTCTTCTTTATCTGCGAAACAAGGGTGGGAATTGAAGATTTGAGGTAAATGAGGAGATCTGGGGGACGCACCAGCGATATCATTATTTCAAAAAGGGATTTGTAGTTCTCAAAATCCCTTGTTGAAAGGAGCCCCATAGAGTGGAGATTAGGGGCAAAGATCCTTGCATCTTCATAGATTGTACGGTCCTGTATCACATTCTTCTGAGACAAGGCTATATCTACTATTCCCCTTAGCCTCTTGTTGAGGAAATATATCTGCACATTGAACGACCATCTCTGCATGTCGTTATAGAAATCTGTAAGATAGGGATTTACATCAACGTCCTCGTACATTGGTGTCCACCCGTAGTGCTGGGCAAGCAGTCTGGTAAGGGTTGTCTTGCCACTGCCAATATTTCCTGCAACCGCTATATGCATATCATCTCCTTTTAAGTGGAACAAAATTACAAAAAATTGCTTATAAAGTAGTATTTTTGCAGTAGGGCATGATGCCCTGAAGATAATTTGGGAAAAATGATACAGATAAAGACTTTTTATTTCAACGATTTGAGGGAGTGCTGCTATGTACTCCATGACCAGACAAAAGAGTGCGTGATTGTGGACCCTGGCATGCAGAATGCCAATGAGCAGAACAGGCTTGTAAAATATATAGAGGAAAACGGCCTTAAACCGGTAAAGTTGCTCAACACCCACGGCCATTTCGACCACGTTATGGGAAATGCCTTTGTAACTGCAAAATGGGGAATCCCCACATGCATACATAAAGATGACATAGGGCAGTTGGAGAGGGCACAGCAGTATTGCCAGATGTTCGGGTACTCCATTGAGCAGCCTCCTGTAGAGAACATTGTGGAACTCAAGGAGGGTGAGGATGTAACTTTCGGAGACTCTTCACTGCAGGTTATCCACTCACCAGGGCACACCAGAGGGGGAGTTTGTTTCTACTCTGCTCCCGACAAATTCATAATTACGGGCGATTCACTCTTCCAGGGGAGCATTGGAAGGACAGACCTTCCGGGGGGCGATTACGATGCCCTTATGGAGAGTCTGCTGAACAAAGTATGCAAGATTGCGGACCCTTTCAGCAGAGTTTTTCCGGGACATGGTCCTGAGACCACTATAGGACACGAACTTAACACCAATCCGTTCTTGAGATATGAATAGAATTTTTGCACTGGTTCTGGCTTGCATGATATTCCCATGCTCTGCATTCTGCCAGAACGGAGGCCTGTTCGGGGGCCTGTGGGGTGATGATGGGCAAACGGCTGAAAAGGCTCCAATCCAGAATGTGGTTATCCCCAAACTCCCTGCCGAGGCAGATTTTGCCGGCGAAAGGGTTCCTCTGGAGTATTTCGATGTAAGGGAGAGCCTCCAGAGGGAGATGACAATAATCAACTACTGGCATGGAAGCCTCTCATATATTGTACAGTTGTCGGGAAGATACAAGGATATGATATGCAAGATATTGGAGGAGGAGGGGATTCCGCAGGACTTCTTCTATCTGTGTGTAGCAGAGAGTTCACTGCAGCCGCAGACCTCCCCTGCAGGGGCAAAGGGGTACTGGCAGTTCCTGTCGGGAACGGCAAAGGATTACGGACTGGAGGTAGGTTCGGAAGTTGACGAGAGATACAACTGGGAAAAGGCCACCAGGGCTGCGTGCAAATATTTCAGGAAAGGGTATGAAAAATACGGCACATGGACACTTGCCGCAGCATCATACAATGTGGGGATGGCCAATATAGACAGCAGGATAGGCTACCAGTCATTGAAGAATTATTATGACATGCAATTGCCCCTTGAGACAGCAAGATATGTGTATAGGGCAGTAGCGTTCAAGATAATAATGAACAACCTCCCGGAGTACGGGTTCAACATACGTGAGGAGGACAAATACAGGCCAATTGAGTGCAAGGTTGTGGAGGTGAGTGGACCTGTAGCAAACTGGAGCGAGTTTGCAAGGAAGCACAATACAAACTTTAAGATGATTAAGATGTGCAACGAGTGGATCCGTTCCAACAAACTTACCAACAAATACGGAAAGAAATACAAGGTGCTTGTTCCAATAAGCAGGGATTAGTATGGAGAAGATTACGGTAACGGGAGCCAGGGAGCATAACCTTAAGGGGATTGATGTTGAAATCCCCCGCAACAGGCTTGTTGTGGTTACAGGTTTGAGCGGAAGCGGAAAATCATCGCTGGCATTTGACACAATATACGCAGAGGGGCAGAGACGCTATATGGAGACCCTCTCCGCGTACGCGCGCCAGTTCATTGGGATACTGGAGAGGCCTGCTGTAGATTCAATTACAGGCTTGAGCCCCATCATTGCCATTGAACAGAAGACAACCGGAAAGAACCCGCGCTCCACTGTAGGAACCATTACCGAAATTTATGATTTCCTGAGGCTTCTCTACGCCAGGGCATCTACTGCATATTCCCCTGTAACGGGCCTTCCTATGGTAAAATATACCAATGAACAGATAGTTTCTCTCATTCTTGATGAATACACCGGCAAGAAGTGCATTGTACTTGCTCCACTTGTGGTTGGAAGGAAAGGGCATTATAAGGAACTGTTTGAAAGTCTTATAAGAAAAGGATACCAGCAGATAAGGATAGACGGGCAGATGCATTTCCTTGCAGATGTTACTCCGCTTGACAGATACAAGACCCACTTCATTGAACTTGTAATAGACAAACTGGTCCCTTCACAGGAAGACTACAAAAGGATATCAAACTCTGTAGAGCAGGCGCTGCAACAGGGCAAGGGGACCCTTGCCATACTGGATTTCGGTAATCCGGAAGAGGTGGATTCCACCCCTGTGAGATATTTCAGCAAACACCTGATGTGTCCTCAGAGCGGTTTGTCATTCCCGGAACCCGCTCCACATACATTCTCGTTCAACTCCCCACAGGGGGCATGTCCAAAATGCAAGGGATTGGGATTCATTTCCAGAATTGATATGGAGAAGATTATCCCTGACCCCTCAAAAAGCATTCTACAGGGGGCATTTGAACCATTGGGTTCCTATAAGGACAACAACTGGTTCAGGATTCTGGAGAGTATGGCAAAAGTGCATGAATTCTCCCTGAACGAACCGGTAAAGAACCTTTCCCAGGAGATTCTGGACATGATAATATACGGCACAGATGAACTGTTCAGGGTAAACCTTGCAGACGGCACCCAACTTGCTCCGTTTGCAGGGGTAATTTCCAAACTGGAGCAGAGCAATGAAGAGATAAGTGAAAAGAAAGAGCGTTTCATTGAGGAATTGCAGTGCCCGGAATGCCACGGGACAAGGTTGAACAAGGATGCCCTGAATTTCAGGATTGACGAAAAGGACATTACCCGGGTGAGCGCCATGGATATGGATGAACTTGCGCAGTGGATTGCAGACCTTCCGGGGAAATTGTCGGGAAAACAGAATATGATTGCCAACGATATCCTTAAGGAGTTGGGTGACAGGATAGGGTTCCTGCAGCAGGTGGGATTGAACTATCTCTCGCTCGACCGTTCCACCCGCAGCCTCAGTGGAGGAGAGAGCCAGAGGATAAGGCTTGCAACACAAATTGGAAGCAAACTGGTTAATGTGCTGTATATCCTTGATGAGCCGAGCATAGGACTCCACCAGAGGGACAACCGCAAACTTATTTCATCTTTGAAAAGGCTCAGGGATGAAGGGAATTCGGTTATGGTGGTTGAGCATGATGAGGAGATGATACGTGAAAGCGACCATCTGATAGACCTTGGCCCGGGGGCTGGTGTCCTTGGCGGCAGACTGCTGTACAATGGCAGCCCAAAAGAGATTTACAAAATGCCTCTTGAAGAGGTTGCCTCTCTTGAAAGTTTTACCGCCGATTACCTGAGAGGTATCAGAAAAATTGAAACACCCGCTTCAAGGCGTACAGGCAACGGGCTGTTTCTGGAATTGAAAGGGGCAACAGGCAACAATCTCAAGGGAGTTGACCTGAAACTCCCGCTGGGGTGTTTCGTAGGGATAAGCGGAGTGAGCGGAAGCGGAAAATCTTCCCTTATAAATGAAACCCTGATGCCCATTCTGAGCAAACATTTCTACCGTTCACTGGCAACGCCTCTACCTTACAAGTCCATTGAGGGTATAAGGAATGTTGACAAACTTATTGTGGTTGACCAGAGCCCCATAGGGCGTACTCCACGAAGCAATCCCGCCACATATACTAATGTGTTCGGCGAAATAAGGAAATTGTTTGAAAACACCCCCGATGCCAAAGTGCGTGGATTCAAGGCAGGACGTTTCTCCTTTAATGTGAAAGGGGGAAGATGCGAAACCTGTAAAGGGGCAGGTGTAGAGACAATTGAGATGAATTTCCTTCCAAGTGTATATGTCCATTGCAAGGAGTGCAACGGAAAAAGATACAATCAGGATACCCTTGCTGTAAAATACAAGGGGAAGAGCATAAATGATGTGCTGGAAATGACCATTTCCCAGGCTCTTGAATTCTTTGAGCCGGTACCTTCCATTGCCCAGAAAATAAAGGCCCTCAACGATGTGGGGCTCGGCTACATAAAACTGGGGCAACCTTCAACCACCTTGAGCGGAGGGGAGAGCCAGAGGGTGAAACTTGCAACAGAACTTGCAAAAAAAGGGACAGGCAACAGCATATACATTCTGGATGAGCCAACTACCGGACTTCATTTTGAGGATATAAAGATTCTCCTTGGGGTGCTTCAGAAAATTGTTGACCAGGGAAATACAGTAGTGGTAATTGAACACAACCTGGATGTGCTCAAAAGTGTTGACTGGCTAATAGATATGGGGCCCGAAGGGGGCGCTGGAGGAGGATGCGTCATTGCTGAAGGAACACCTGAACAGATAGCGCAATGCAGCAGATCCTACACCGGAGAATTCCTGAAGGAGATACTTTAAATCAGTTTTACCTTAACACCGAACGAAAGGCCGAAAATGTCCCAGAACTTGAGATATTTGTTGGTTGCCCGGCTTATGAAATATATGTCGGTAGTGCCAAACTCGTAAAATAGGGTTGCAGATTTGAAAATATGGTCACCCTCTCTTTTAGGATAGAAGGTAATCCCCTCGCCAACAAAGATATTCAGCCTTATTTTGGTGGAAAATCCATAATATCCCTTTGGATATTTCTCAGGTTCCCTAACCCAGAAATCCCTGCTGAGGATTGAGTTGAAATAGATTCCGCAGGTCAACGGCTCAAATGCCATATGGTCATTCAATGAGACGCTCCACGGTATGAATGACTCCTTAAGGGTAAAGGTAACGTAACTCTTCTCCCCATCCTCCTTTGGTATGAATCCGAACATGGCTGCAGTCTCCCACTGCCCCCTGCACCCGTGGTCCCATCCGAGCCCAATTGAAACTACTCCCATATTGCCGGCTATCTGAGCCACATTCATGGTTGGGATTATGCGGTTTATACCTCTGTATCGGATATGTATCCTCCTGTCTTTTTCCCTGGGTTTCCCTATATGTACTGTATCTTTTGGGAGCGACTTCACATAAGCGAAACTCTGCCCCGAGGCCGGGTTGGCCAGAAGGATGGCAACGGTACACAGCACACTAAAACTCAACAACCTCATACTCATATCCGTCATCCTTTATTGTAAAAATATAATACTGCTTCTTCTCAATATTGGAAACTCCATAATAGATGAGTCCCGTATCAAAAAGGTCTCTCTCCATCAGTTTGTGCTCATGCCCGAAAATATAGAACTGCACATTGGGGAATTCCCGTGTATAATGGTCAAAAACTTGCGCAACATTATTGTTGAACCCGTCGGCATATGGTCTTGCATGCATTACAAAGATTGTCTTCTCCACCCCTTCCGGCAGATTGTTCAACAGGTTGGACAAAAAGGAGAAATCTGGAACAGGGGTATCATAATCAAAATCCAGGGCGTTTGTGTTAAGGCATACAAAGAGGACATTGCCGGCCTTGAACCAATAGTTCTGCGCCCCAAAAATTGCTTCAAAAGCCTGCTCTCCAGAGCCAAGGCAATCATGATTCCCTATAAGGGCCACCCAAGGGGCCCTGAGACCGCAGAGAATATCCCTCTGCCAGAGGAATTCTTTGGTTGCCCCAAAATCTGTAAGGTCTCCGCCATGTATCACAAAATCCACTTTACGGCGGTTTATATCCTTAACAGCATCTTCTGTTTCATCATACCACCTTTGGGTATCGCTTATGAATGCAAATGAGAATTGTCTGCAGGTATCCAGAGACACTGAAATCTTTCCAATGTTACGCGCATTTATATCCCTCTCCCCCTTAATGTCACAATCATAAGGATGGATATCCAATGCATTACATGAAACAAGAATTATTGAAAGTAGAATAAACGCCTTTTTGAACATGGCGCAAAAGTACTAATCTTTTGCCTTTAGGATTTCTCCAACACCCTTTTTAACCACTTCCCACCCATTTTTGCCAATTTTTGGACCAAGTTCCACCACTGCCTCACTGGCCAGAACTGTACCGCATACGCCGCAGTCGTTAAGGTCTGCACCATGGGCAAAAGCATACAGGAATCCTGCGGCATATGCATCTCCTGCTCCTGTTGTATCAATGGCTTTTACCCTCTTTGCCTCCACCCTACACACCTGGCTCCCCCTCCTTACAATGGAGCCATCCGCCCCCAACTTCACCACTGCAATTTTCCCTTTCCCCATTGATGAGATTGCCTGAGCCGCACCTTCCGGACCTTCTCCGGTAAATGCCTCCGCCTCCTCTCCGTTTGCAAAAACTATATCCACATATTCGCCTACTAGTGACTGCAACAGGGAGCGGTTGCGCTCCACTATATTGAAACTTCCCAAATCAAATGAAATGGTCATTCCCCTCAATTTGGCACACCTGAGCATCTGCTCCACTACCTGTGGGCATTGTATAAGGTACCCCTCAAGATGAAATATGTCGTACCCGAGAAAAAGATTGCAGTCTATATGTTCTGGAGAGAGTTCAAGGGCGGCACCAAGATAAGTTGCAAATGTCCTCTCTCCGTCTGATGGGGTTATAATGGCAATTGCCGTACCGCTGGGATTTTTCCCCTTCAACAGATGAGCCTCTACACCGCTGCCTTGCATCTCCTCCGCATAGATGCGTCCTATGGCATCATCACCAACCATCCCTATGAATCCGCTTCTGAGCCCCAGACGGGCTGTGGCTGCAACTGTGTTCGCTGCGGATCCTCCGGGTATCACAGCCCTCCCGCATACTTCAAGCAATCCAAGGATCCTCTCCTGCTCCTGCCTGCCCACATGGGTCATTGAACCGGCACGGAGCCCCAGCCCCTCCAGCAATGATTTGTCGGGAAGGGTAAACACAAGGTCTGTAAGGGCATTGCCGGCCCCCAAAATGGACTTCATACTGTATCAGTCTATTGTAAATGTAGTAGATGTGTAAATTTCCTTACCCCGAGCATCAACACCTTCCACTACAATCTTGAATTTTCCTTTACACTGCGGCTTTACACATTCAAATTCAAATGTTCCGTCTGCGTCCACCTCAACAAGGGGATTCCAATATATTGTGCCGTTAAAGTTAGGATAATTACTGCTTCCCCTTATACCACTGCCCAGAAATGCCAATGGGTACTGAACCCCCTTATGGCTCTCCACGGTTACATTCTTGCCCATCTTGAGCCCTGCCATATCATCCTTATAAGTGTTGAATTTTACAATTCCATCGTAGATGAGGTTGTTGAGAATATATCTCCTCGGATATACAACTATCTGTTTTACCAACATAGGGTCAAGTTTCACTACCTGCGAATGGTCGAGCACAGGGACACCGTCAAGCAGAACCAGAGCCTTCTCCCTCGACTCCCACATGATTCTGAGAACAGTCTCTCCACCCTCTCTCCTTACTCTGAGGTCTTTCACATACTCCCTTATCACCTCTTCCATAACAGGGAAACGGGTATAGTCGTCCAGATTATAAACCTGAGGCTGCACGGTTCCAATAAAGGAATTTGCCCTGCGGTCCATGAGATTGAAGATTGTGTCTGCCTCAAACCTCTTTACAATCTGCATGTCAAGCCCCCTCTGCAGTAGGGCGTACTGCATTTTTGGAGATATCCTGAGCACAGGTATTTCTGCAGCCTTGTGGATATATGTATCCTTGAGAATCTCCACATCATATGCCTTGGAAGTATCTCCAACCACCTCAAAGACAAGGTCCCTTGCATCATAAATGTTGTTGGTGTAATACACCACTTCTCCCTTCTCATCTGCAGAATTCACAAATATGTCATCTGTATTTCCCATTGCAGACATATATATCATCTTGTCACGCATGGATGCTGCATCACCCCCTTTTGGGGTAACCCTCGCCCTTATCACCTCACCTGCGTAATCTACTTTCCCAGTCCTCTCAAAATCTCCTCTACGCTCCAGCAGGGATGTACCGTTGTATCCCCACTCCCCTACCAGGGCATTTACTTCATCCAGATGATATACAGATACCCCAACAGAAAGTGCATTGCCGGAGAGATTCCTCATCACTACCGGAAATGCATCCCCATCCCCATTCTCCTGCTGCACATCAAGGCTTATTGCATTGCTTCCCGAATGAGGTACACCGCTTCCCCTAACCGGATCCCCGGACTTCACAACCTCAACGCCACCTTCAACCCTGCTGCTGGAGAGGGTATTGAATATTGTAATTATCTTGCCGTTAAATGCCCCTGTTGAATTGCCTCCATGGAGTTTGGTATAGGCTACAATAGAGTAGTTGCCGGTAGGAAAACTGAAAGGGATCTGCAGTTTGCCGCATCCTCTTCCCCCCTTCAATCCAATCTTAACGGTAGTTGCCACCCCCTCATTTGTATGGAATTCTATATATGCCACCTTGCTTATCCCGCCAAGCACTCCCTTGTTTTCATCCATGCAGAATGCAGATATCCAGATATCCTCACCCGCAAGATAACAATCCTTGTCTGTTGATACATAAACCCTCTCCTGGGCATTTGCCGCAAAGGAAAATGCTATGCTGCAAACTGCAGCCAAAATCTGTATATATCTTTTCATATCTTCTGAACTCTTTAATAAAAACTATCTCCCTTTGGGCCAGAAATCAGGTCTGGTGCTGTTTGAGAATGTCCTGCAATCTGCACACTCAGCACTTGTCCAATAAACCTCATTCTTGTTGATATTGCCTTTTTCGTCCTCTCCGTATCTTACCGGAATATTTCCTGCATTATGCAGTTCCATCCATACAGAATCGGGATAGGCAGTTTCAGTGCATGAACGTCTGTACAACTGCACCTCATTTGCCTCCACCATTCTCCTTTTGGTTGTTGCGGTGGAAACATTTATGTATCCCAATACGTTCTCGTCGGGATAAGTATCACATACAATATTTCCCCTCACCTCATTTGGCATAGGGGCAAAAAGTCCGCCTGTTCCGCTGATGCTTGCCTTTACCCCCTCCCAGTACTTGAATGCCTCCTTGTCCAGTGCTGTCTGGGTAATTGTAATTGCATAAAGGGATGAGATGCGCCTGTCTGTGCCGGCTACAGTATTCAGCCTCTCATTATGGATTATGTTCTGGGAGAGTTTCTCTGTACCGGCAATATATATATCCTTGGAAGAGCCCTTGCTGAAACATCTTGTCATGGAGTGTTTCTCTTCAGGCGTAAGTTCCTGAAACACAATGGAACCCTCTTTATTCAAAGACCTCAGGGACGGGGTCAATGCGGCATTGCTCTCCCAGTCCTCCACAAAAGACCATTTGCAATAGAGCGGCTCTGGAGAATCATTATGTGTTGAGACCTCAAACTGTATCCCTTTTCCATCCTTGGTAAAACTGAATGATATGGTATCTATCTGAGGTGATACACAAGGCTGCTTGAATGCCGAACGGTACTCTCCCCTCCCCGGTACAGAGACACACAGCCTGTATCTGCCGTCTATAGGAAGATCCCTTGTATCAATCTCCATCTCGTTTGAGGGGCTGTATGATGATGATGTAACACCTCCTACCACGCGGCCGTTCCACACCTCCCCTTTTTCACTCTCTACCCACACACTTGTTCCTGTATAATCTATCTCCTCATTCTCTATCCCGCTCAATACAGACCTGCTGTATCCCAATTTTACATTTGTTATGCCACCAACTATAATGTCCCCCTCTATAACAACAAGAGGCTTGTCCAATCCCTGAAGGTCGTCGGCATCCGGGGTAAAATCATATACGCAACTTCCCATTGCCAATGCAACAAGAATACCTGCAAAAACTTTAAACCATCTTTTATCCATTTCTGTTCCTCCCCCAATTAAAATTTGAAATTAAAGTTAACGTACGGAATAGGTGCCCCAAAGATGCACAACTGGTGCCCCTGTATCTGCCCCTGGGCATCTGTATCAAAATATACAGAATATACATTCTTCCTTCCGGTAACATTATACACTCCTATAGAGAAGGAGAAATGTGTAAATGCATCGTTCTTGTGGGTAGGCTCAATGTTCAGGGCCACATCAAAACGCATGTAGTCCGGTATCCTGTATGAGTTCCTGTCTGAATAGTACAACCTGTAGCCTCCGCCATATTCATATTTGGCAACAGGCACTGTTATAGGGCGCCCTGTAGAGTAGTCTGCATTTGCAGAGATGCTAACCCTATGGGTAAACTTGTAATTGGCCACCAGTTTGGCATCATGCGGCTTGTCGTATGAGGCATCATACCATTTTCCTCCGTTTATGGCATTGATTCCCCTCTCGTCCCTCTCCCTCAACTGGGTCTTGGAATATGTGTATGAAAGCCATCCGTTGAGTTTTCCAACAGATTTCTTGAGCATGAGTTCAGCGCCATAAGCCCTTCCCTGGGTTATTATCACATCATCTGCAATATTCTTGTTCATGATTATGACAGCACCGCTCTTGTAGTCGAGATAGTTGTCCATCTCCTTATAATATCCTTCCAGCGAGGCCTCAACCTTGTTGCCGAACATTGTAGCATAGAAACCGCCTGCAACCTGCCATCCCTCCTGCGGTTTTATGTTCTTGTCACTCAATTTCCATATATCTGTAGGGGACACCGCCACAGAGTTTGACAACATATGTATGTACTGCCTCATACTGTTCACTCCTGCCTTGAATGACACTTTGTCTGAAAGCATCACTCTTCCCGACAATCTGAACTCCGGTCCGGCATATGCCTTGTCTGAATTGAACATGGAGTACCTCACGCCAAAATCCAACGAAACCTTGTCAGAGATGCTCCAACTGTCACTCACATACGCTGCCCCCTCAATTGCATCCTCGTGGGGAACCATATCAGGAACAACCAGTGACTCATCTCCATACGGCATATAGTTGCCTGGAGCCAACCTGTATGAAACGGCATCTGCTCCGTAAGTGACGGTATGCTTCTCGCTCAGCAGCGACTTGAATTTCAATTTCCCGAACGCCTGCTCTATCTTGAATGTCATCTCATAAGCATTCAACGGGTTGTACTTGTCGCAAGTTGAATAATCATAATGGTCAAACCCACCAGACAACTCCATGGAGGTCTTCTCCCCAAAGTTGCTCTTCCATTTTATTGAAGCATTGGCATTCTGGTACTTGTATGTAGTGTCCGCACTGAAACTGAAATCGTCAATTGAATAGTATCCGTTTATATGCACTGAATTGTTTTCATTGAACCTGTGGGTTATACCGGCAGTAACATCATAGAAAGATGCGGAACCGTTATTGTACTCACTGTCGTCGGGAAGAAGTGAAAGGAGCCAGTCTGAATATGTTGCCCTTCCACCCATTATGAATGTGGTCTTATCCCCTACCGGACCCTCAAGATGCCCCTTTGCAGTAAGGAGGCCCACTCCAAGGGATCCTGTAAGTTTCTTGTTGTTTCCCTCCCTGCTGTTCACATCCAGCACAGACGAAATCCTTCCGCCATACTCTACCGGTATTGAACTCTTGTAAAGTTCTATATCACTCACAATGTCGGGATTAAAACCTGAGAACATTCCAAACAGGTGGGACGGGTTATATACTGTTCCCCCGTTGAAAAGCACCAGGTTCTGGTCTGTTGCACCTCCCCTTACATTGAAACCGCTTGAAGCCTCTCCTACAGATTTCACACCGGGAAGGGTAAGGATAATCTTCACCACATCAGACTCGCCAAACACCATAGGGACATTCTTTATCTTGTCCATCCTCACCTTCTCTATACCCATCTGGCTGGTTCTCACCTTATTTGCATTGTCTGCAGAGACCACTACTCCCGACAAGGCAAACACCTTCTCCTTAACCACAATATCAAGCATACCCTCTCCATACACCTGAAGATGCACCTTGGTATCCTCAAGCGAATAGCCGCTCACATCAAGCGATGTCTTTCCTACCGGAAGAAGAATCTTGTAAAAGCCGTGGGCATCAGACTGTGCAAACGACCTGGTGGTATTGTCTATAAGGGCAACCCCAACAACAGGCTCTCCGGTAACGGCATCCCTTACATATCCGCTCAGATAAGCCTTGCCTGATGACTTAATATTATCCTTGTCACCTATCTGATATGTCTTGTTCCCCGAAGTGGCAACGTTCATACTTCCTGCTATTGCATCTATATAATCTTTTGCAACAGGTTTCTCCTCCTGTTTCCTTGCTATTGAGAAATAATCGGAAGGGAGTTTCTCTGCCAATCCTATACCTTTAAGCACAAACAGATATCCTCTCAACTGCATAACCACATACCCCTTCTCCTTAAGATCCTTCCCTATCTCTTCCAGCATGGAAACACTCCCCTCATTTACAGTAAAGGTGAGATTCTTTGCAGATTCATCACTCTGGTAATAAACCTTCTGCGGTGTATGCCGCTGCATTACCGCCATAAGGGAATCCAGTCCAATATTCCTGTGTATCTTCTCCTGTGCCGCCGCATTGTGGGAAACGGCAACAGTGAAAAACATAATTAATGCAAGTGCTTTCCTTCTCATATGCCGTCTTCTCTAATTGTTGTCTGTAAAACTCATTATTTCCCTGAAAACAAGATCCTTGTCTTCCATATCTATGAACCTTATCCTGTTCTTCCTTATATATACCTTAATGGCCTTCTTCTCCTCCTTGTATACCTTTGCAAAATCCTTCATCCTTGAAATCTGCACTGGAGTGCCATCCTTTACAATATAGTACCTGTTTATAGGGTCAAAGTATCTGAAAACCCCTTTCCCGCTGGTCTGGAGCCTTTCATAATATCCCCTCACATTTTTCTTCAGCAGCATATCCTTTCCGCTGTAGAGCACCTCATAGAACCCCTCACTCAAACCCTCCATGGCAGTCTCTCCCATATAGGATACAAAACGTCTGCTCCCAATTTCAAACCTTTCAACCAGCCTCTTGTCCAGTTCTATTACCTTGCCTCCTGCCGGAAGCCTCAGATGGAGTTCATCCTTGTGGGCATTCAGGTTGAGCAGAAGCCCCCTGTATTCCACATCATTGTAGACAAGAGAACCCACAGCAAAAGAATCTGAATAGGCATAGGGCGAGCCCTGATACCTGAACTGGTAAACGGGAGCCTCCACACCCCTGTATACGGCAGCATTGAGCCCTGCCTCTTCTGTAAAATTATACTTCTCCTGGGAGAATGAGAATGCCGGCTGCAAAAGCAACTTGAGCAGGACGGCAGCAAAAAGGTACTTTTTCATTGAGTTGAAATTAGGTTCCAAAATTAGCAATTTTTGACCAATTGATACTTGATATTATATTTTTTTGTAGGTTTGCAGGTTGTAAACATATACAAAATGATTGTAGCAAAAACTTTAGAGGAATTTTTACAGGCCAGAGAGAGCCTGCAGCATAAAGAGAGCATCGGCTTTGTCCCTACAATGGGAGCGCTCCACCAGGGCCACATTTCATTGGTGGAACATTCAGTTGCAAAATGCAAACATACAATAGTAAGCATATTTGTAAACCCTACACAGTTCAACAACCCGCAGGACCTTGCAACATATCCAAGAACACTTGAGGCAGACTGTGCATTGCTTGAGGCAAACGGGGTTGACATTGCCTTTGCCCCAAGGGTAATTGACATTTATCCCACTCCCGACGAAAGGGTATTCAATCTGGGAGGACTGGATGCATATGGTGAGGGACCACGCAGACCGGGCCATTTCAATGGTGTGGCACAGGTTGTAACCCGCCTGTTTGACATTGTAAAGCCGCAGTATGCATTCTTTGGTGAGAAGGACTTCCAGCAGGTTGCCATCATAAAATACTTTGTAAAGGACCTGAACTACCCGCTGGAGATTGTACAGTGCCCTATCCTAAGGGAAGAGGACGGCCTTGCCAAGAGTTCCCGCAACACTTTGCTCACCCCTGCCCAAAGGGAGGCTGCCCCACATATCTACAAATGTCTCAAGAAAGCGGTGGAGTATTCAAAGACAATGTCCCCTGCACAGGTAATTGAAGCGGTAACCAAAGACATTGATGCCAATTCTGAACTTGAGACCGAATATATAGAACTTGTTGATGCAGACATGCTCAAGCCTGTCTCATCATGGGATGATGCAGAAAAAATACAGTTGTGGTGTGCAGTATATGCCCGCCCTGTAAGACTAATTGACAACATTAAAATCAGATAACCTATGCTACTTGAAGTACTTAAATCAAAAATTCACCGTGTAAGCGTAACTGAAGCCAATCTCAACTACATTGGCAGCATTACCATTGATGAAGATCTTGTAGAGGCAGCAGGGCTTTACGAAAACGAAAAGGTTACCATTGTAAACATAAACAATGGCGAAAGAGTTGACACATATGTCATAAAAGGAGAGAGAGGCAGCGGAAAAATTTGCCTCAATGGTGCTGCCGCACGCAAATTTGAGGTTGGCGACCTTGTCATCATTATGGCATACGCACAAATGACCCCGGAAGAGGCCTCAACTTTCAAACCAAAAGTTGTATTCCCGGATTCAATAACCAACAAACTGGTATAAGATGCGCAAGGCGCTCAAGTATCTGGCCTTCCTGGCTCTGGCAGGGGTGCTGCTCCATTTCTCCTTCAAAGGGGTAAAATGGAGTGACTTCCTCAGCGGGCTCAGGAGTTGCAACTGGTGGTGGATACTTGCATCAATGATTATTGGAATATTGGGATTTCTTGCCAGGGCACTGAGGTGGAGGCTCCTGCTTCAGGCTATAAACAAGGAGGTCTCCCTCAGGGAAACATTTGACGGCATAAACATAGGGTACATAACAAACTTCATCTTCCCAAGGGCAGGAGAAGTGGCCAGATGCGGGGTAATTGCCAATACCGGAAAAGTCTCCTTTGAAAAATCTTTGGGTACAGTTGTTATTGAACGCAGCCTTGACATGCTTTGCCTTCTGTTGTGGATGGCCTTGTTGCTGGTGTTCAAATGGGGCGAGTTCGGACATTTCATACAGGAGGAGATAATTCTCCCACTCTTTGGAAAGTTCAGTTCAATAATGTGGCCTATGGCCATCATTATATCTTTTCTCCTCATAACATCCATAACTTTATGGATATTCAGGAGAACAATATTGAGGATTCCTTTGTTTGAGAAGATATTCCGTATTGCAAAAGGGTTGCTGGATGGAGTACTTTCTGCATTCAAAATACAACACAAATGGATGTTCCTCCTTTACACGCTGCTTATATGGCTCACCTATTGGCTCACAAGCCTTACCACCATATACGCATTTGCCCAGGTAGGTCATCTGGGAGCAACTGATGCACTCTTCCTAATGATTATTGGGGGATTCGGATGGGTTGTTCCTGTACAGGGGGGATTGGGTGCATACCACTTCATTGTGAGTCTTGCCCTCTCCAGCGTTTACGGAATTACACAGACCACCGGTGTGGTGTTTGCCACAATATCACATGAAGCGCAGGCTCTTGTGATGATTCTGTGCGGAGCGGCATCCCTGGTGAGTGTAAGCATTTGGAAAAAGAAACTCAAAAAATAGTCCCGTTATGAAAAGAACTGTCATCCTTACCATTCTCACCCTTGTCTGCTTTACCAACATCATGTTTGGCCAGGGCAAGGATGACGACACCTATATATCATATCTCAAGAATGAGATATTTGTACAATACGGAGCCCCTTCAATTGTAGAAATGACAAACAAACTTGGGAATGATACCTATAACGGCCCCAACATTACAAGGAAATTCAAGGGGACCGGTGCCTCATACACTGGCATAGCGGCAGCAGGATACAACAGATACCTCAATCCATACTTCTGTGTAGGAGCATATATAGGTACCGGAGAATCCCAGATAAAGGCCAGGGAGACTGAAAGCGGGAAAATTGTATTCTCAAGCAAGGTCCGCAACATTACATGTATGGCAAACTTCGGCTGGACATACTACAGGAACGGTATCTGGGACATCTCTTGCGGAGTTTCAGGCGGATTTGCACATAAGGATGAAAATATAAGCGTCTACAACTCCAATGACAAAAGTGTCCCTACAGAGGATGACAACATTGTGCTGGCATACAACTTCACTGTTCTGAAAGTTCGTGTGGGGGGAGGAATAATTGGAGGTTTCGCTGAGTTCGGATTCGGATACAAAGGGGTTGCAAATGCTGGCCTGTCTATCCGCTTCTAACCTAAACCCAACTTAACTTATGACTATAAAATTCAACATTGAATACTTTACCGGATGGGGTGAAGCCCTATATATTACAGGATCTTCACAACAATTGGGAAAAAACGACCTGTCAAAGGCCATGCAACTTACCTGTACTGCTCCAGGGCAATGGCAGGGAGAGATAAAATGCAACCTTACAAAAGAGCGGACAGTATCTTACAAATATTTTGTAAAAGGAGAAGAGGGCATACACCATGAGGCAGGAAAAGGGAGGACCATAGCCCTCAACTCATCAACTAAGGAGATTGAGACATTTGACCAGTGGCAAGGGAATTCAGTTGATGCCCCTTTCCTCTCGTCACCATTCTCAGAAGTGTTCTTTGCAGACAACAACTGGCCATATACCCAGACTCATATACACACCAATGAACTTATAATAAGGGTTACTGTTCCCAATGTCCCTAAGGGGGGGCAGGTACTGATATGCGGAGCCCAAAAAAAACTCGGGGAATGGGACCCTTCACAGGCAAAGCCATTAAGGAGAATGGAGAATCTCAAATGGGAAAGGAGTTTTGAGATAACAAAAGAGGACGGGGCCCAATGGGAATTCAAATTCCTTATTAGGATGCCGCAGGGAGAACTGGTTTGGGAAGATAGGTTCAACAGAGTTCTCGACCTGCCCAAACCGCTCAAGCACAGCACAGTAATAAAAGAGTTCTGCGGTGCTGACTTCAAACAGGGGAATCCGAGATTCAGCGGAGTATCCATCCCTGTCTTTTCTCTGCGCTCAGAAAGCAGCCACGGAACAGGAGATTTTGCAGATTTGTGCAAAATGGTTGACTGGGCATCTGCAACAGGGCTCTCAATGATACAACTTCTCCCTATAAACGACACTACAGCCCATATTTCATGGAGGGACTCATATCCTTACAACTGCATATCCACACTGGCACTGCACCCCATATATATAAATCCTTATGCTGTAGGGAAACTGGAAGACAAGAACCTCCAGTTACAGTTTGAGAAAGAGGGTAAGGTACTCAACAGCAGGGAACATCTGGACTATGAAGGGGTATGGAGATCAAAAATGAGATTTCTAAGGGCAATATATGCCCAGGAAAAGGAGAACACTTTTGCCGAGCCGGGATACTATACCTTCTCAAAACTCAACAGGGAATGGCTGTTCCCATACGCAGTCTTCAGTGTCCTGAGAGACCATTTTGGCACTGCCAACTTCAGGGAATGGGGAGAATACTCCATCTTCTCCAAAGAGTTGGTTGAGAAACTCATCTCAAAAAGCAGCCCCCTGCATACAGAAATATATTTCTATGTATTTGTACAGTACCATCTCCACAAGCAGATGGTGCATGCAAAGGAATACGCCCACTCCAAAGGGGTTGCACTTAAGGGAGACATTCCTATAGGTATCTCCAGGGACAGTGTTGAGGCATGGCAGTATCCGCATCTGTTCAACTTCAGCCAACAGGCCGGGGCTCCGCCTGATGCATTTTCTTCCGATGGACAGAACTGGGGCTTCCCAACATACAATTGGGAAGAGATGGAAAAGGACAACTACTCATGGTGGCAACACAGATTTGTCCATTTTGCCAACTACTTTGATGCCTACCGTATAGACCATATCCTTGGATTCTTCCGTATCTGGGAGATTCCTGTAGAGTACAGAAGCGGACTTATGGGGCATTTCTATCCTGCACTTCCCCTTTCAAAGGAGGAACTTGCAGCATGGGGATTCGGCAACATTGGTCTTACCGGGCTATTCCTGGAAGATCCATACAAAAAGGGGATGTTCCACCCTATGATAGGGGCCATGCAGAGCGAAGAATATGCTCTCCTCACCCATGGAGAAAAGGAATCTTTCGGGAAACTGTACCACAAATATTTCTACGAGAGGCACAATGATTTCTGGTACAACAATGCAATGAAGAAACTCCAGCAACTTATTGCATCAACAAACATGCTCACTTGCGGAGAAGATCTTGGCATGCTCAATGAATCTGTAAGCCGGTGCATGAACAACCTCAAAATCCTCTCTCTGGAACTGCAGATAATGCCTAAGGAATATGGTGTTGAACTGGGAAATCCTGCCCACTACCCATACCTGAGTGTCTGCACCACCAGTACCCACGACTGCGAAACCCTCCGCATGTGGCTTGGGCAACGCAACGGTACAGAAGATGCCACACCACAGGAGTGCTATGATATCATAAAGGAGAATATGGCGGCACCAAGTATACTGGCAATACTTCCGCTGCAGGACTGGCTCTCAATAGACGGCAATATCCGCAAGGAGGATGCTTCAAGCGAAAGGATAAACATCCCGTCCGTAGCAGACCACTACTGGAGATACAGGATGCACATCAACATTGAGAAACTCCTTGCAGCAGAGGAATTCAACAGGAAAGTTAAGGAACTTGCTTCCCGACAGTAAAAAATCATCTGCCGGCAACTTATGAAACCTTGAGAAACAAAGACTCCCTGTACCTCATGTGAGGACAGGGAGTTTTTGTTTTCCCAATGATATTTGTCGGGATGAAAATTCTACTGCAACAGGGCTTTGAAAATGCCAATGAAATTCTCTGCGTTGTCACCGTTTACAAGGTGCTCAGGATGGAACTGCACACCCCATACTTTAGGGTTCTTCACCATCTCAATGGCCTCAATGCAACCGTCCTTTGATTTTGCGGTAGCCTTGAATCCTGGGGCAACATCCTTCACTGCCTGATGGTGGAAACTGTTTACAGCAATATTCTCCTTACCCACCTGTTTGTAAAGTTCCGAGTTCTTGTCAATTGTAATTGAGTGTGTACCCTCACTGCCCGGTGCATCCTGAGAGTGCTGGATAGCGTATGTAGGCAATTGTGTTGGAATATCCTGGTACAATGTACCTCCAAAAGCCACATTCATAACCTGCACACCGCGGCAGATTCCCAATACAGGAATACCTTTTTCAACTGCTTTTCTAATGAGTTTGATATCAAATGCATCCCTTGCAGGAACAACTTCTCCCAAATTTGGGTGAGGCTCCTCACCAAAATATTTCAACGGTGCAATATCCTCACCGCCTGTCATTATGAGGGCATCTATTACGTTGAGGATTGCATCTATCTGCCTGTCGTCTGTAGTCATAGGGATAACAACAGGAACTCCTCCGGCCTTCCTCACTGCATTTACATAAGTTGAGTTTGCAGCAGCCTCACCTGCGCGGGCCTTTGATGAAAGGCCAACAATTTTCTGAGCATATGCTCCACCGGCCATCATTACGGCCAGAACAATCAATAATAGTTTTTTCATATCTGTATTTTTAATTATTTGCGTGTCCAGCCTCCAATGCAATCTTCCTCCTTGTTAGGGAAGCCTACAATGAAACTTACGGCCTTTTTGTTGTCATCATCAAATGTGAAAGTTACAGGGAAAGCATATCCGTCGCTGCGGAAATGCCAGGTAGCGCCATCTATATGCACAAGTCTGTTCTTGTATCCCTGTTTTCCCAAAGAAATGTAAAGTTCCCCATTCTCTCTGGTAATCTTTGCATCCCCAAACAGTTCATCTTTGGAATACTCACCCACAAGAGCCTTGTCGGGAGCAGGGGCAGGAAGAAGTTCTTTCTTCTCTGCATGTTCTTTTGCCCAACTCTTCTGGTTTGATGCCATATATGACTCAAAGTACTCCTTGTTGTAGTCTTTGCCAGGCAATCCCATAAGCAGGTCAACAAGTTTGTACATGATTGCATATCTTGGATTTGCACCCATCTCGCAGTTTGAGAGTATTACTCCCGACAATTTTATCTCCGGCACAAAGAAACAGATTGCAGTCATTCCCCAAGTGGTTCCTGTATGGAAATACAATCTGTATTTGTTGTTCTGCTCCACAAACCAGCAATGGGCATACAGAGTGGTACGGTTGTCATTCTGTGAAGTTATGGTAACACCCTCATGCAGTTTCCTCATGGCCTTCTCGGACATTACCCTTATGGTGTCGCATGCAGAAGGGGCTGCTCCCACATCCTTCTTGGCATATACCTTATCTACAATATAGCCGTTGTTCATGTGCATCTGGGCATAACGTAACATATCCACAACAGTTGAGTTGATACTTCCGGCAGGGCCTACACCTGTAAGCCAGTAAAGGGCCTGCTCATCTCCGTAAAGTGGAAGGGTTACAATCTCACCCTGGGTACCTGCGGGCACATCTACAAGTTCAGGGAACTGGGCTTTTGCAAGTTCTACGGTTGTAAAACGGTAATCGTGAGGAGTGGCTACATTCTTTGAAGCGGCATACCCCTCAGCATTTGCAGAAGAACTCTTCATTCCCGCTTTGTTGAATACTCTCTCCTGAAGGTTTTCCTCCCAACTTTTGCCTGTTACTTTCTCTATTATCTTCTCCGCAATGAGGAAAGTTGAATTGTTGTACTGGTAAGCACCCCTGAAAGTGTAGGCAGGTTTATAAAGTGCCAGCATTCTGTAACAATCCTCACGGTCATAACCAAGGTTAGGAAAATATGTTCCAACCTGCCCCCCTATACCGGTACGGTGTGTCATCACATCCATAACCTGCATATGCTCAGTAACCCATGGATCATAATATTTGAAATCCGGAAGAATATTCTTTACAGTATCTGTCCATTTCACCAGCCCCTCATCAACAAGTTGCCCCATAATGGTAGCAGTAAAGGATTTTGAAACCGAGCCAATCTGGAACACGGTATTCTCATCAATAGGCTCACCGGGCTCATTTACCACACCGGGCACCCCGCCGCTGGCCACTGAGCGGTCGCTTGCAGGAACACCCCTGAAACCTATACCATCTGCAGGACGCTGCTCCTTAACGCCATAGCCCTTTATGAGCAACGGCTCATTATCCCAAGAAAAGGCAACCGCCATTCCGGGAATCTTCCAGGTAGAAATCACCTCCTGAACATAAGAATCAATCTCCTTTGCAACCTCCTCCCTCTGTGGAGCCTGCGCAATGGCCGCACTACTAATAATAATTGATGCCGCCAAAAAGAAAAAAACAGTCTTTCTCATATAGTTATAATTTTGACAATCTACGCCTTAACCTAAAAGTCGGTCCCCGAGTTTATAGAAAGTCGGGGACCGACTTTCCAACTTTTATCACAAATATCATTGCTGTCCGGTAAAAGTTCCGGACGATTATTATAAAGTTTAACAATTAAAACAAACTTGGTTCGGTAGAACCATCCAGTTCATTGACAATATTGTAGTTAGGTTTTGCAAAGAGGTCTTTGATGTTGGTAGTATCTG